>CP158568.1:4418333-4722500 GCA_040269895.1 Ancalomicrobiaceae bacterium S20
TCGTCGCCGATACGCCGCGCGAAGAGCTGATGAGCCGTGCCGGCTGGGCGCTGGCGGCAATGATGGCGATCGTGCTGATCGTGAAGCCGATCGTCGTGCTGCTCCAGAACCTGCTGCAGCACCAGGCGATCAGCCCGGGCGTGACCAATCTGGTGCGCTGGCAGAGCCATTGGCACGTGATCCGGCAGAACATGGCGTTCTTCCAGAACGACTTCGCCGGCCGGATCGGCAGCCGCGTCATGGAGACCGGCTTCGCGGTGCGCCAGAGCGCGGTGTCGCTCGTCTCGGTCGTCTGGTATCTCGCCGCGCTCGGCATCGCCAGCGCGACCGTGATGGGGCGCGCCAGCGGCTGGCTGCTCGTGCCGATGCTGATCTGGATGGCGAGCTACGTCGCCTTCCTCGCCTATGTCGTGCCGCGGCTGCGCGAGGCCTCGAAGGCGATCTCCTTCGCCCGCTCCGGCCTCGTCGGCCGGATCGTCGACAGCTACACGAACATCATGACCGTGAAGCTGTTCGCGCGACCGGAGACCGAGGACGCCTATGTCCGCGAGCAGTTCGATCTGCACACCGCGCGCATGCACGACCAGATGCGCTGGTTTACCGGCATGTCGGTCGGCCTGACCGTGCTGATCGGCCTCCTGGTCGCCGGCACCGGCGCCGTTGCCGTGCTGCTCTGGCAGCATGGCGCGATCGGCGTCGATACGGTCGCGACCGTGCTGCCGATGACCTTGCAGCTCTCCAGCACCTCGGCGCGCGTCGCCTACGAGGTCAGCGGCATCTTCGAGCAGTTCGGCACCGTCAACGAGGGCATGGAGACGATCGCCAAGCCGCACGGGCTCAGCGATCGGTCGGACGCGAAGCCGATCGCGGTCACCAAGGGGGCGATCCGCTTCGACGACATTTCGTTCCACTACGGCCGCACGCGCAGCGTGATCGAGGGACTGACCCTCGACATCCGGCCGGGCGAGAAGATCGGCCTCGTCGGCCGCTCCGGGGCGGGCAAGTCGACGCTGGTGAACCTGATGCTCAGGTTCTACGACCTCGAGGGCGGCCGCATCCTGATCGACGGCCAGGACATCGCCGGCGCCACGCAGGACAGCCTGCGCGGCGTGATCTCGGTCGTGACCCAGGACACCTCGCTGCTGCACCGGTCGATCTTCGACAACATCGCCTATGGCCGGCCGGGCGCCAGTCTGGACGAGGTGATCGCGGCGGCGAAACTCGCCCATGCCCACGAGTTCATCCTCGGGCTCGAGGACTGGCGCGGCCGCACCGGCTACGAGGCGCATGTCGGCGAGCGGGGCGTCAAACTCTCGGGCGGCCAGCGCCAGCGCATCGCCATCGCCCGCGTGATCCTCAAGAACGCGCCGATCCTCGTGCTCGACGAGGCGACCAGCGCGCTCGATAGCGAGGTCGAGGCGGCGATCCAGGAGAGCCTCGACGAGCTCATGCACGGCAAGACCGTGATCGCGATCGCGCACCGGCTGTCGACGATCGCGCGCATGGACCGGCTGGTGATTCTCGAACGCGGCGTGATCGTCGAGCAGGGCTCGCACCAGGAGCTGCTGGCGCTCCGCGGCCATTATGCGCGGCTGTGGAACCGGCAGTCGGGCGGGTTTCTCGAAGAGGAGCCGGCGGATGCCGATGCCGCGGCCGAACCGGAGCGCGGAACGGCGGTGCCGGTCGCCTGACCGGTTTGCGAGCGAAGCGAGAAACGCGAGGGCCGGCATCCGTGCGGGTGCCGGCCCTTTTTGCTTGACTTCTCTGTAAGCAATCACTAACGGTCAGTCATGGCTGACATAAACAACGCCCTTGCCGCTCTCGCCGATCCGACCCGCCGGGCCGTGTTCGAGCGCTTGCGGCCGGGGCCGAGGTCGGTCGGCGACATCGCCAAGGGCATGCCGGTCAGCCGGCCGGCGGTCTCGCAGCATCTGAAGGTTCTGAAGGACGCGGGTCTCGTCACCGACCGCGCCGAGGGAACCCGCCGCGTCTATTCGATCGATCCGCATGGGCTCGGCGCGATCCGGGCCTGGCTCGATCGGATGTGGGGTGACGCCCTGGAGGCCTTCGTGGCCGAGGTCGAACGAGAGGGGAGTTCAACATCATGACGATCGCGATCCGACCGGCGCCGGTCATCCGAAACTTCACCGTCAAGGCGACGCCCGCGCGCGCCTTCGACGTGTTCACCGCCGGCATCGGCCGCTGGTGGCCGCGCTCGCACAAGACGACAGTCGACGAGCTGGTCGATGTCGTGGTCGAGCCGGGCGTCGGCGGCCGCTGGTACGGCAAGGGTGCCGACGGCACCGAGGAGACCTGGGGCAAGGTGCTGGCCTGGGAGCCACCGGGCCGGCTGGTGCTCGCCTGGCAGATCGATGCGCGGTTCCAGTACGATCCGAGCCTCGTGACCGAGGTCGAGATCCGCTTCACCGCGCAGGCGGACGGCACCACGGCGGTCGCCTTCGAGCATCGCGATCTGGAGCGTTTCGGCGAGGCGGCCGAGCAGGTGCGCGGCATGATCGGCGGCGACGGTGGCTGGCCGATGATCCTCGATCTCTATGCCGAAGCCGCCGCGGCCTGAGCGAGGATCGGGTCCGAGAACCGAGCATGTCGCCCGCGCGCGCCGGCTCAGCCGTGGTCGTGGGCGGGATCGCGGGCGATGGCGTGGAAGAAGGTGCCGGTGACGGTACCGCGCCGGCTGCCGTCGGGCTTCGGCTCCGATCCGTAGGCGTCGGTGACGCTGGCGAGAGGCATGTCGTCGCCGCGCGCGAGAATGGTCGCGTAGTGGAATTCGTGGCCGCGCAGGCGCGTGCCGGCCGGGCCGGTCGGCGCCTCGGCGAGGAGCTCCACTGCGCGATAGCCGAGTGTCATGCGGCGCTTGGCGAAGCTGGTCCTGAGGCCGAGCAGGCCGGTCATCGGATAGGTGACGCCGTCGGCGGCTTCCAGCGTCTCGCCGAGCACCATGTAGCCGCCGCACTCGCCATGCACCGGCCTGGTCGCCGCGAAGGCCGTGAGGCCGGCCTTGAACGCATGAGCCTCGGCGAGCGTGCCGGCGTGCAATTCCGGATAGCCACCGGGTAGCCAACAGACGTCGCAATCGGCCGGCGGCGGTTCGTCGGCGAGCGGCGAGAAGAACCGCAACTCGGCGCCGGCGGCGCGCCAGCCGAGCGCGAGATGTGGATAGAGGAAAGTGAAGGCCGCATCGCGCGCGATCGCTATGCGACCGCCCGGCGGCGGGATCGCCGCCGCGTCGCTCGCCTGGCCGGGTGCGGTGCCGGGGGCCGCGACGGCGCGAATGCCGGCGATGTCGCAATGGGCCGCGACATGATCGGCCATAGCATCGAGAATGGCGCCGAGTTCGGCGGTCTCGGCCGCCTGGACGAGGCCGAGGTGGCGCTCGGGCAGGCGGATCGCCTCCGAGCGCGGGATCGAACCGAGCACCGGCACGCCGAGCGCCTCGACCGCCTGGCGCACCAGCCGTTCATGACGGCTCGAGCCGACGCGGTTCAGCACCACACCGGCGAGGCGCATGCGCGGATCGTAAGACTTCACGCCCGCGACGATCGCGGCGGCCGACTGGCTCTGGCCGCCGACATCATGGACGAGCAGCACCGGCCAGCCAGCGGCGGCCGCGACATCGACGGAGGAGCCGGTCCGGCCCGGCGCGGCCGGCACGCCGTCGAACAGGCCCATCAGGCCCTCGGCGATCACCAGTTCGGCGCCGTCGGCAACGAGGCCGGCGTTATAGGCGACCATCTCCGGCGGCATCGACCAGGTGTCGAGGTTGAGGCTCGGCCGGCCGCAGGCCGCGGCATGGAAGGCCGGATCGATGTAATCGGGTCCGCATTTGGCGCCGGCGACGCGCACGCCCGAACGGGCGAGCGCCCGCATCAGGCCGAGCGTCAGCGTGGTCTTGCCCGAGCCGGACTTCACGGCGGCGATCAACAGGCCGGGCGGGGCGCTCCCCGCGGCGGCATCGGGCAAGGGGCGCCGGTCACGGCAGCGCCCGCGCGTCGAGGCCGGCGCCGACGAGCGCGGCCTTGAGCCCGGCAATGGCGCCGATCGCGATGATCGCCGGTGCCTCGAAGCCGGCGGCGATCGCGTCGTCATGGGCGGTCGCGAGCGTCGTCACCAGCGTGCGCTGCGCCTCGGTCGAGGCGCGCACGACGATCGCAACCGGCGTATCCGGCGCCGTGCCGGCCGCGATCAGCGCCGGCGCGATCTTCGGCAGGTTCGACATGGCCATGTAGAGGATCAGCGGTGCGCCGGTCCGCGCATAGGCGGCCCAGTCGATGCCGTCGGAGCCGTCGGTGGCGCAATGGCCGGTCATCAGGATGACGGCCTGGTTGGTGTCGCGGGTGGTCGCCGGAATGCCCGCCGCCGCAAGCCCGCCGAGGCCGGCGGTGATGCCCGGCACGACCTTGAACGGCACATGCGCCGCGACGAGACCGAGCGCCTCCTCGCCGCCGCGACCGAACACGAACGGGTCGCCGCCCTTCAGCCTGAGCACGCGATGGCCGGCGCGGGCGAGCTCGATCAGCCGTTCGGTGATGTCGCGCTGCTTCGGGCTCGGCTTGCCGCCCCGCTTGCCCGCGAATTCGCGGATCGCCTCGGGCCGCGCGAGCGCCAGCACGTCGTCGGAGACGAGTGCGTCGTAAACGATGACATCAGCCGTCTGCAGCGCATGCACCGCAAGCAGCGTCAGCAGGCCCGGATCGCCCGGTCCGGCGCCGACGAGCCAGACCGTGCCGGGTTCGAAGGCGCCGAACCGGTCGGTGATGGCGTTCAATGCGACCACGTCGAAATCTCCTTCACGGCATCCGCCCCATCACGCCGGCTTTGCCGCGGGCCACGGATCGGATACTGACTTCTGCCATGACAGCCAATGGCCCGTCCCACTCCAACGAGACCGACGTATTGTCCCAGGCCGGCGCCACGCCCGCGCCGGATGGCGCGGCGCGGCTCGCAACGGACACCGGTTCCATCGATATGGGGACGCCGGCCGAGGAAATCCCGCCCGGACCGTTGCGTCGCGGCTGGACCACCGGCACCTGTGCGACCGGCGCGGCGCGCGCGGCCTATGAGGCGCTGGTCACCGGCCAGTTTCCCGATCCCGTGCCGGTCGCCCTGCCGGGCGGCGAGCGGCCGGCTTTTGCGCTCGCGACCCAAGAACTCGGCGAGGGTTTCGCGCGGGCGGGCATCGTCAAGGATGCCGGCGACGATCCGGATGTCACCCACGGCGCGCTGGTGCTGGCGACCGTGCGGCCGGGCGAGGCCGGTCGCGGCGTCGTGTTCCGCGCCGGGCCGGGCGTCGGCACGGTGACGCGGCCGGGGCTGCCGATCCCGCCGGGCGAGCCGGCGATCAATCCGGTGCCGCGCCGCATGATCGCCCAGGCGATCGCCGAGGTTGTCGCCGCCTTCGGCGCCAGCGGCGATGTCGAGGTCGAGATCTCGATCCCCGGTGGCGACAAGATCGCCGAGAAGACGCTCAACCCGCGCCTCGGCATCCTCGGCGGTCTGTCGGTGCTGGGGACGACCGGCATCGTCGTGCCCTATTCCTGCGCGGCCTGGATCCACTCGATCCATCGCGGCATCGACGTCGCACGCGCCATGGGGCTGGCCCACGTCGCCGGTTCGACCGGCTCGACCTCGGAGGCTGCGATCGCGGCCCGCCACGGGCTCGAGGAGGTGCAGCTCATCGACATGGGCGACTTTGCCGGCGGCATGCTCAAGTATCTGGCGCGGAACCCGGTCGCGAAGGTGTCGATCGCCGGCGGCTTCGCCAAGATGGTCAAGCTCGCGCAGGGCCTGCTCGACCTGCATTCCAAGCGCGGCGCGGTCGATCTCGATTTCCTGGCCGATGTGGTTGCGCGGGCCGGCGGCGATGCGGTGCTCGTCGCACGCACGAGAGCTGCGAACAGCGCGCTCGACGTCTTGGAAGTCACGCGCGCAGCCGGCATCGACGTCGGACAGCGCGTCGCCGAGGCCGCCTGGACGACCGCCGCGGCGGCGCTCAAGGGCGCCGATATCGCGCTCGAAGTCGCCGTGTTCGATCGCCAGGGCGGGCTCGTCGCGGCGACGCCGTTCCGGCCGGTCTGAAGACGGGAGGTCCGAAGGCTGAAGCTCGGGGCTCATGCCGCCGCGCCTCCGGCCGGCGGCTCGTCGGAGCCGGCGCGGCTGTCTCGGCCGCGGAACCGGCGCTGATAGCCGGCATCGTAGAGCGCGCTCTCGCGCGCCAGTTCGCCGCCGATCGCCGGGCCAACCAGGATCAGCGCGGTGCGCTCGATCGGGCTTTCGGCCACTTGCCTGGCGATCGAGCCGAGCGTGCCGGTGACGATGCGTTCGTCGGCCCAGGTCGCGCGATAGACGACCGCGGCCGGGCAGTCGGCGCCATAATGCGGCACCAGATCGGCGACGACCTTGTCGAGCACGTGGATCGACAGGTGGATCGCCAATGTCGCGCCGGTGGCGGCGAAGGCGGTCAGCGTTTCGCGCTCGGGCATGGCCGAGGCGCGGCCGGAGGTGCGGGTCAGCACGACCGACTGCGCCACCTCGGGCAAGGTCAGCTCGCGCCGCACGCGGCGGCGGCGGCGGCGAAGGACGGCACGCCGGGCGTGACGGTATAGGGAATGCCGTGCCGTTCGAGCCGGCGGATCTGCTCGCCCATGGCGCTCCAGACCGACAGGTCGCCCGAGTGCAGGCGCGCGACATCCTCGCCGGCGGCGTGCGCGCGCAGGAACTCGGCCTCGATCTCGTCGAGCGACAGCGGCGCGGTGTCGACGATCCGTGCGCCGGGCGGGCAATGCGCGAGCAGGTCGGGCGAGACGATCGACCCGGCATAGAGGCAGACCGGCGATGCGGCGATCAGGTCGCGGCCGCGCACGGTGATCAGGTCGGCGGCACCCGGTCCGGCGCCGATGAAATGCACGGTCATGACGCGGTCTCCGGTTCGGGCGCGGCGGGAGAGGGCCGGTGCCGGCGACGGCGCAGGTCACGCCGCCGGCGGTGACGCGCTTGACCAGCAGCCGCGCGCCGGGGCCCGCGCCGGCGAGCGCGGCGGTCTCGGCGACGGAGGGCACACCGAACAGTTCGACGACGCGCCCGAGCGCGTCTCGGCAGCGGGGCTCGCGGCCTGCAACGCGGCCTTGGGCAGAAAGACGAGCGCGAGGCCGAGCCGTCCGGCGGCTTCCGGGATCGCAGGCTCGCCCTGTTTCTCGACCGGTGCAAACAGCGCGGCCGGTGCGTCGTCGAGGCCGTTGTCCGTCAGCGTCTTCGCGACGAGATCGGCGATCGCCGCGCCGGTGACGCCCGAGCGGCAGCCGATGCCGATGGCGATCATTCCGCGCCCGATGATGCGGCGTGGTGCGCTCATCGGATCGCCTCCGGGGCATGTGGTTTGGTCCAGGCCCATTGCACCACCGGCATCGCGGCCCGGAAGCCATGGAAGCCGCCAATCGCATCGGCGCGGGCGACCGCGAGCTGGACGAGCTCGCCGCCGAGCGCGCCATAGCGGCGCATCAGCTCGGCCTGCGTCTCGATGGTGACGCCGCTGACGACCAGCCGTCCGCCGGCGGGCAGCGCGGCGATCGCCGCATCGATGAGCGCCGGATCGCTGCCGCCTCCGCCGACGAAGATTGCGTCGGGGCGCGGCAGATCGGCGAGGATCTCGGGCGCGCGGCCGGCGCGAATGTCGAGATCCGGCACGCCGAGGGTGACGGCGTTGGTGGCGATGCGGCCGCGACGGTCGGCGCGCGGCTCGATCGCGATGGCGCGATTGGCGGGATCGGCCAGCATCCATTCGATCGACACCGAACCGGAGCCGGCGCCAATGTCCCACAGCAGCTCGCCCCGGCGGGGCGCGAGCGCGGACAGTGTCACGGCGCGGATCTCGCGTTTGGTGATCTGGCCTTCGGAGGCGAACCAGCCGTCGGGCAGGCCCGGCGCGCGGGGCAGCACGCGGGCATCCGCGCCGACGACGACTTCGACCGCGATGGTGTTGAGCCCGTCGATCGGTTCGGTGCCGCGTTCTGCGCCGAAATGCGCGGCGGTCGCGGTACGGATCCGCTCGCGCGGGCCGCCGAGGCGTTCGAGCACGGTCAGGCGCGAGCCGCCGAAGCCGCGCTCGGTCAACGCGGCGGCGACGCGCGCCGGCGTCGTGCCGTCCCAGGACAGGATCAGCAGCCGCGCCTTCGGCTGCAGCGCCGGGTACAATCGCTCGAAGCTGCGGCCGTGCAGCGACAGCGGCACGACGTCCTGCCCCGCCCAGCCGAGCCGGTTGGCCGCGAGCGAGAAGGCCGAGGGCGCGGGCAGCGCGATCATCTCGGCGGGATCGATGACGGACGTCAGCGTCACGCCGACGCCGTAGAGAAACGGGTCGCCCGAGGCGAGCACCGCGACCGGCCGGCCGCGGCGGGCGGCGATCAGCGGCAGGGCGTCGGTCAGCGGCGAGGGCCAGGCGAGGCGCTCGGCCGTGCCGAGACCGTCGACGAGCGCGAGATGGCGCGCACCGCCGACGACGAGTTCCGCTTGATCGATCAGCGTTCGCGCGGCAGGAGAGAGACCGGCCGCGCCGTCCTCGCCGATGCCGATCACGGCGAGCCAGCGCGGAAGAGTGGCGGCCTGATCGAAGGCGGTGTCCGGAGCGGTCACGGCGACGCCTCCGGGACGAAGGAGTGAACGGCGTGCGCGTTTTGGTTCTGGGCGGAACGACGGAGGCGAGCCGGCTGGCGCAGGCGCTCGCCGGGCGGCGGGACATCGCCGCGACGCTGTCGCTCGCCGGCCGCACGGCCGATCCGGCCGCGCAGCCGATCCCGACGCGCATCGGCGGTTTCGGCGGTGTCGAGGGCTTGGCCGACTACCTCCGCGACGAGCGGATCGACGTGTTGATCGACGCCACGCATCCGTTCGCCGCGCAGATCTCGCGCAATGCAGCCGAGGCGGCGGCGCGGACGCGAGCGCCGCTCGTCGCCTACACGCGCGCGCCCTGGACGCCGGTCGCAGGCGATCGCTGGATCGAGGTCGACGATCTCGGCGCGGCCGCATGCGCGATCGGCGAGACGCCGCAGCGTGTGCTGCTGACGGTCGGCCGACTCGGGCTCGGCGCTTTCGCAGCCGCGCCGCAGCACGATTATCTGGTGCGTACCATCGACGATCCGGGGCCGCTCGCCGAACTGCCGCGCCACCGTGTGATCCTCGAGCGCGGCCCCTTCGACGAGGCCTCCGAGGCGGAGCTGATGCGGCGCGAGGCGGTCGCGGTGATCGTCACCAAGAACAGCGGCGGCGCCGCGACCTATGGCAAGATCGCCGCGGCGCGGGCGCTCGGCCTTCCGGTCGTAATCGTGCGGCCGCCGGCGCGGCCCGACGTGCCGATCGTGCACGCGCTCGATGCCGTCATGGCCTTCATCGAGGCTCATCGCCCGTCTCCGGGCTGAGCGGACGCGGATGCCGTCGGCTCGTCGGCGAGCGCGGTGGTCCAGGTGCGCGGTGAGTGCATCCAGGGTCGGGCGCCGGGGCGCTCGATCAGCCGTGTCTCGGAGGAGCCGATGATCACGCAGGTCGCCATGTCGGCGACGCCGGGATCGGCCGCGCCGAGCGTCGTCAGCACGATGCGCTCGTCCGGCCGGCCGACCGCGCGGGCGAAGGCGACCGGCGTCGATGCCGGCTTCAGGCGCCGCAGCACGGCGAAGGCTTCGAAGATCCGCTCCGGCCGCGCCTTCGAGGCCGGATTGTAGAGCGCGATCACGAATTCGGCCTCCGCCGCGGCGCGGAGCCGCTTCTCGACGATCGACCAGGGTTTCAGGTTGTCGGAGAGCGAGATGGCGCAGAAGTCGTGTCCGAGCGGCGCGCCGAGGCGGCTCGCCGCCGCCTGCATGGCGCTGACGCCGGGACTGACCACGATGTCGAGCCCGCGCCAGGCCGGATCGCCGGTCTCGACCGCCTCGAGCACGGCGGCGGCCATGGCGAAGACGCCCGGATCGCCGCCCGAGACCACCGCGACGTTGCGCCCGCTCGCGGCGAGTTCGAGCGCGTGGCGGGCGCGGTCGACCTCCACGCGGTTGTCGCTCGCATGGCGGATCTGGCCGTCGCGGATGGGGCAACGGTCGACATAGGGAATGTAGCCGACGAGGTCGGTCGCCTCCGCGATCAGGCGCGCGGCCTCCGGCGTCAGCCAGTCGGCCGGGCCGGGACCGAGGCCGACCACGGCAAGCCGACAATTAGCCGGCAAATGATGCTCGTTTTCCGGCATGTCCCGGCGCGGGTTCTGTGCGGTCGTCATGGCCGGCGGCCCTCGCCGGGGACGAGGATGATGGAGAAATACGGTGCCTCGTCATCCGCCTTGTCGGCGAGCCGCACGACCTTCTCGCCCGCCATGGTGCCGCGTTCGACGTAGATCGCGCGGTCGATCAGGCCGCAGGCTTCGAGCGCGCGGCGCACCTTCGGGAAGTTGGTGCCGAGCTTCATGATCACGGCCGCGTCGGTACGGGCGAGGGCCTCGGCGAGCGCGGCCTCGTCCATCGTGCCGGGCAGGACGGTCAGGACGTCGTCGCCCCAGGTGATCGGCGCGCCGGCGGCGGTCCAGCAGCCCGCCATGCCGGTCACGCCGGGGCAGATCGAGACCCGGTAGCGGTCCTTCAGGCGCACGTAGAGGTGCATGAAGGAGCCGTAGAACAGCGGGTCGCCCTCGCAGACCAGCACGACGTCGTCGCCGCGATCGAGCCGGGCGGCGATCGCGGCCGCTGCGGTCGCATAGAAGCCCGCCAGCGCGTCGACATAGGCGCCGTCGGCGAAGGGGATCTCGGTCGTGACCGGGTAGTAGAGCGGCATCTCTTCGGTGCCCGGGCGGATCCAGCCGTCGACGATGGTGCGGGCGTTGCCGCGCCGGCCTTGCTTGGCGAAATAGGCAATCACCCGTGCCGCCTCGATCCGGCGCACCGCCTTGACCGTCAGCAGTTCCGGGTCGCCCGGCCCGAGGCCCACGCCGTGGAACGTGCCGGCGACGACGGTCGCAGGCTCCGTCGCGTCGGTGCTGCCGGCCGCCAGATCGCCGGTCAGGTCCGGAGCGAGGCGCGGGTCGATCACGTTCATTCGCGGGCACTCGCGAGCGCGTTGACGGCCGCCGCGGCCATGGCGCTGCCGCCCTTGCGGCCGCGCACGACGATGAAGGGATTTTTCCGTGCGCCGCCAGCGCGTCCTTTGATTCCGCCGCGCCGACGAAGCCGACCGGCATGCCGATCACGCAGGCCGGCAGGCCGGCGCCGGCGTCGATCATTTCGAGAAGCCGGAACAGCGCGGTCGGCGCGTTGCCGATCGCCACCACGGAGCCCTGGAGCCGGTCGCGCCAGAGTTCCATGGCGGCGGCGGAGCGCGTGTTGCCGATCGCCTTGGCGAGGCCCGGCACCGATGGATCGTCGAGCGTGCAGACGACATCGTTCGCCGCCGGCAGGCGCGTGCGCGTCACGCCGTTGGCGACCATCTTGGCGTCGCACAGGATCGGCGCGCCGGCCTTCAGCGCGGCCTCGGCGGCCTCGGCCGCACCGGGCGCGAAGTCGATGTCGGCGGCGACCTCGACCATGCCGCAGGCATGGATGATGCGCACGGCGACACGCTCCTCGATGCCGCGAAAGCGGGCGAGGTCCGCTTCGGCGCGGATGATGGCGAAGGAGCGGCCGTAGATGGCGTCGCCGTCGCGGATGTAGTCGTAGCCCTGTTCCATCTCGTTCCGTCGTGCCGGGGGCCCGAGCCCCCGGAAAATGGGCGCCGCGAAGGGTCTTCGCGCTCAGAAGCATGCGCGGGATTCTTCCCGCGGGATCGTTCAGCCGGCTTCGGCCAGTTCCGCAAGCGCGGCCTTGGCCTGTGACGGCGAGAGCCCGCGCGCGACAGGCTCATCGCACGCGCGGCCGCGGATGACCAGATCATAGCGTCCATCGTGGCCGACCAGCGTCACGGCGGTCTCGCCAGGACGCGCACAGCCCTTCTCGCAGCCCGACACGTGCAAGGCCAGTCCGTCATTGGTCAGGCGACGCGCGAGCGGGGCGAGCGCGCGGGCATTGGTCCGCGCATCGACCGAGGCCGAGCGGCAGGCCGGCCGGCCCGGACAGGCCACCACCGCCAGCAGCGGATCGTCGGCCGCGACGATCAGTCCGGCCGCGTCGAGCCCGGCAAGCGCCTGCGCCGCCGCTTCCGGCCGAACGTGCGGCACCAGCACCGCCCGCCAGGGTGTCAGGCGCAGTTCGCCCTTGCCGAACACGTCGGCGACATCGGCGAGCGTGACCAGCTGTTCGGCGTCCAGCCGGCCGAACGGCGCGCCGGCGCCGATCACCTTGCCGGCGCCGACGATCTCGGCGATGCCGATCAGCGAAGTGCGGCGATCGTCGGCGAGCAGGGGGCGGGCTCGACGAGCTGCGCAACGGCCGCGGCAAAGGGCGCAGTCCCGGTCCGGGCCAGGATCGAGGCGAGCCGGCGCGGCCGGTCGGTGGTTGCGGCGCGCTCGTCGAGGAACACGCGCGCGATGGCTTCGGCCGCATCGGCGATGGCCTCGGGCGCGATCGTGCCGAGCACCACGGCCGAAGCCGGCTCGGTGCCGCCGATCTCGACCAGAAGGCGGGGGCCGGTCGCGGTCATGACGCCTTGGAAGCGGATGTCGGCGGTCGCGTGGGCGAGCGACAGCGCGCCGCCATCATCGACGACATAGCCGAACTTGCCCGGCAGGGCCCAAAGCGCGCGCTCCGCACGCAGCCGGCTCTCCAGCGCTGCGACGAGGGCGCGGCCGTCGGTGGGCGCGGTCCGGTCGAGGCCGGCGAGGGGCGGGGCCACGATGTTGCGGATCGCCTCCGTGTCGGGGGTGATCGTCGAGGACGTCGAGTTCGGAGAGCGCGGCGATCAGCGGCGCGAAACTCTGGGTCGAGACACCACGGATCTGCAGGTTGGCGCGCTGGCTGAGGTCGATCTGGCCATTGCCGTGGATATGGGCGAGCTCGGCGATCTTGCGCGCGGCGGCGCAAGCCAGGATCCCGCCGGTCAGCCTCAGCCGGACGACCAGCCCGTCGCCGGTCTCCATCGGGCGCAGGGCCCCCGGGCACCATCCCTTCACGCTCGCGCCCGTCACGTTCGCGCCCGTCACGTTCGCCGGTTCGGCGGCCATCGTCTCGCTGGTCATGCTGCTGTTCCCAGCACTTCGTCGATGCGGCCGCGCACGGAATTGCGGCGGCTCGCCCAGAGCCCTCGGCGCAGTGCTTCGTCGAAGGCCCGCGCGACGGCTCGGGCCGCGGCCGGATTGGCCGCGACGAGAAAGTCGCGCACTCGGTCGTCGCCGAGCGTGGCGTCGAAGACAAGATCGTATTGCCGCGGTCCCACCGCGTCGGCGGTGGCGGAGAAGGCGACCAGATTGCCGACGGTCTCGGCGATCTCGGCCGCGCCGCGATGGCCATGGCGCATCTGGCCGGCGATCCAGCGCGGGTTGGTCGCCCGTGCCCGAACCACGCGCGCGACCTCTTCCGCGAGGCCGCGTACCTTGGGCGCCTCCGGGCGGGTCGCGTCGACGTGGTAGAGCGCCGGGGCATTGCCGAGCCGGTCGGCGGCGGCGGCGAAGCCGCCTTCGTGCTCGGCGAAGGCGTCGGAATCGAGCACGTCCTGGCCGGCCATGTCCTGGACGTGGACGAAGGCGTCGGCGGTCGCGACCTGCGCGGCGAAGGCGCCTGCCGCCGGGCGGTCGCCGTCGGCGCCGAAGGCATGGGTGGTCGCGGCGAGATAGGCGTCGCCGAGTTCGGCGCGATCGGTCCAGTCGCCGGTCGCAATCCGGGTCGCGAGCCCGATGCCATAGGCGCCGGGTGCCGCGCCGAACACGCGGGCGAGCGTGTCGGCGTCGCCGGCGCGGACGGAGGCCGCGAGCGGGTTGGTCTCGGCGTCTTCTTCCAGAGCGGCGACCGTGCGCGCCGCCTCGTCGAAGAGGGTGATCTGGGCGGGAAATACGTCGCGGAACAGGCCCGAGACACGGAGGGTGACATCGACACGCGGCCGGCCGAGCCTGGCCGGTGCGATCACCTCGAGCCCGGAGACGCGCGCGCTCGCGGCATCCCAGCGCGGCCGGACGCCGAGAAGCGCGAAGGCCTGCGCCAGCTCGTCGCCGCCGGTCCGCATGGTGGCGCTGCCCCAGAGGTCGACGACGATGCGCCGCGGCCAGTCGCCGTGGTCCTGCACATAGCGGGCGATCACCTCCTCCGCCGTGCGCCGGCCGATCTCCCAGGCGGTCGGGGTCGGCACTGCGCGCGGATCGACCGTGTAGAGATTGCGGCCGGTCGGCAGCACGTCGATGCGGCCACGCGTCGGCGCGCCGGCCGGGCCGGGCGCGATGAAGCGGCCGTCGAGCGCGGCGATCAGCGCATCGCGCTCGGCATTGGCCGAGGCGGCGAGGCGCTCGCGCAGGGACGCGGCGATTTCCGGGGTCTCGGCCAATGCGGCGACGGTCTCGTCCAGGCGGGCGGCTTCGGGTGCGCGGCCGAACACGTGCAGGCCGTCGCCGATGCGCATGTCCTTGAGGTCGCACATCCAGGCGTCGAGCCTGGCGAGCGCGGCGGCCTGGTCCATGGCCGGATCGAGGCCGCATTCCTCGGCGAGGCCCGTCTCGACCGCGCGGGCGAGGATCGTCTCGGCGAGCCGCTTCGCCCGGCGCGCGTCCATGGTCTGCGCGGCGGCGAACTCGTCGAGCATCGCCTCGATCTCCTCGGTCGCGCCGTGACTGCCGGCGCGGGCGAGCGGCGGCGTCAGGTGGCCGAGGGTGACGGCCGCGATGCGGCGTTTGGCCTGGCAGGCTTCGCCGGGGTTGTTGACGATGAAGGGATAGACGACCGGCGTCGCGCCGATCAGGGCCGCCGGCGCGCAGGCGTTCGATAGCGCGACGGCCTTGCCGGGCAGCCATTCGAGCGTGCCGTGGGTGCCGAGATGGATCATCGCGTCGATGCGCGCGTGCATCCGGAGCCACAGGTAGAAGGCGACATAGCCGTGGCGCGGCGGGCGGGTCGGGTCGTGATAGTCGCCCTTGCGGGTCGCGCGCGCGCCGCGATCGGGCTGGACCGCGATGGTCAGATGACCGGCCTCGCAGACCGACAGCGCGAACGCATCGCCGTCGCAGGCCGGGTCGGCCTCCGGCTCGCCCCAGGCGGCGGCGACGGACGCGCGGAACGGCTCGGGCAGCGTCGCGAAGGCGGCGTGGTAGGCGGCGAGCGGCCAGCGGATTGTATGCAAGCCGGCCTCAAGCCGCCGGATCAGGTCTTGCGGATCGCCGATCGCGGTCGCGCGATAGCCGGCACTCGCGAGATCCTCGGCGATCGCGCCGATGCTGGCCGGGCCGTCGAGGCCGACCGCATAGGCGGCGCGACCGCCCTTGGCCGGGTAGTCCGACAGCACGAGCGCCAGTTTGCGTTCGCTGCGCGGCGTGCGGCCGAGCCTCGCCCAGGCCTGAGCGAGATCGGCGACGGCCGCGACGCCGTCCGTCTCCGGCGCATGGGTCAGCCGGGCGAATTCGAATGCCTCGGAGCGCGGCTGCCGGGCCTTGAACGAGATCGCGCGGGCGACGATGCGGCCGTCGACCTCGGGCAGCACCGCGTTCATGGCGAGGTCGGCGGCGCCGATGCCGCGGTTCGACGTTTCCCATGCCTCGCGGGTCGCGGTCGAGAGAATGGCCTGGATGACGGGCACGTCGGCGCGGTCGAGTACGGTGGTGCCGTCGTCAAGCTTGGCGGAGAAAGCCGTCGTGTTGAGGATCACCGTCGGCAGATGCCGGTCGAGATGGGCGGCGAGCGCTTCGACCGCGACCGGATCCTTGAGGCTGGTGACGAAGGCCGCGTCGACCGTGAAGCCGCGCGCGGCGAGCGCCTCGGCGAGCGCGGCGATCGGCGCCGTGTCGCCGGCGGCGAGGATCGAGCGGTAGAACAGGACGAGCGCGCGGGGCGCGTCGGCCGCGGCGGCGCTGGTCTCGAAGGCGCTCGTCGGTTCGCGGCAGAGGTCGCCGGGCAGGCCGAAGGCCGGCAGCGGCGCGGGATCGCGCCAGCGCCGGGTCGGCTCGTCGGCGACGGTCGGCCGTACCTGCTCCGCCATCCAGGCGAGGAACGACCGGATGTTGTCCGGCCCGCCGTGCTGGAACCAGCCCCAGATCCGGCGCAGATCCGCGATCGGCACGGTCGAGGCGGCATCGAGGCGCGGATCCTCGCGGTAGTCGCCGGGGACGACGGCGAGCGCAAAGCCGTGCCGGCGCGCGCTCGCGGCCAGTTCCTCGACGCCGTAGCGCCAGTAGTCGAGCCCGCCGAGCAGGCGCACGACCACCAGCTTCGCGTGGCGCGCGACCATGTCGACATGGGTATCGACCGAGAAGGGATGGCGCAGGTCGGCGAGGCTGGCGAGGCGAAGCGAGGGGGCGGCGGCGGTCGCGACCTCAGGCGCGGCCAGGGTCTCGGCGACCGACGCTACGATCGACAGGTCGGAATCGGTGAAGGACAGAAACACCGTTTCCGCCGGCGTCTGGGCGAGATCGACCGCCTGGACGGTGTCGTCCAGCGTGCGGATCGTCTCGGCGAGGACGTGCATCGTCCTGTTCCTCCAGACACGACCCGCGAGGTGCCCGCGGGTCCAGTGTTTCGAACGCGGCGCTCAGGCCGCGATGGCGGTCCGGATCGCCTCGGCGTCGAGGCCCTTCTCGCCGATCACGACCAGCCGGCTGCGGCGCGCCTCGCCGGCGTTCCACGGGCGGTCGAACTGGTGGCGGAAGCGGTTGCCGACGCCCTGCACGAGCAGGCGCATCGGCTTGCCGGCGACCTCGACGAAGCCCTTGATCCTGAGCACGTCGTGGTCCTCGGCGACCTTGGCGAGCTTCGCCACCAGCGCCTCCGGATCGGCGGTCGCCGGGATCTCGACGACGAAACTGTCGAAGTCGTCGTGGTCGTGCTCGGGTTCGGCGTCGTGGTGCGACGGGCGATTGGCGAGGTCGTCCTCGGCGGCGGCCGCGATGCCGAGCAGCACGGCCGGATCGATGCGGCCCTCGCGGGCCTCGACCACCTTCACCGCGCGCGGGATCGCGCTGGCGATCTCGCCGCCGACGCGGCTCGCGGTCTCGGCGTCGAGCAGGTCGGTCTTGTTCAGCACGACGAGATCGGCGGCGAGGAGCTGGTCCTCGTAGACCTCCTCGAGCGGATTGTCGTGATCGACCGCCTGATCGTCCGCGCGCTGCTGCAGCACCGCGTCGGGATCGTCGGCGAAGCGGCCGTCGGCGACCGCGCGGCCGTCGACCACGGCGATCACGCCGTCGACGGTCAGCCGGGCGCGCACCTCGGGCCAGTCGAAAGCCTTGATCAGCGGCTTCGGCAGCGCGAGACCCGAGGTCTCGACGATGATGTGTTCCGGCCGGCGCTCGTGGGCGATCAGCGCCTCGATCGCGGGCAGGAAGTCGTCGGCGACCGTGCAGCACAGGCAGCCGTTCGCCAGTTCGACGATGTTCTCCTCCGGGCAGCTCTCGACGCCGCAGGCGCGCAGCACCTCGCCGTCGACGCCGACATCGCCGAACTCGTTGACGATCAGCGCCAGCCGGCGACCCTTCACGGTCTCCAGCACGTGGCGGATCAGCGTGGTCTTGCCGGCGCCGAGGAAGCCGGTGACGATCGTGACCGGGATTTTCGAAAACGCGTTCATGACGCCAATGACTCCGTGGCGTTCGGGCGCGGCGCCCGAACGCATCTGCCTCAGACAGGCTTGATCGGGGGAATGCGGGCGACGACGCCCTTCTTCAGGCTGTCGGGACGCTCGCGCCAGGGGATCAGCCCCTCCGGCGCGACCGCATATTGACGGGCGGCGGCGAGGATGCCCTCGGCCGCGGTCTCGGGCACGAAGTCGCCGTAGACGTAGGTCCACTTGCCGGCGGCGGTGAAGCCGATCGTGACCGGGCGCTTGCAGACGCTCAGGCACTCCACGCCGACGACGGCGACGTCGGTCGCATCGTTCGCTGCCTCGGCGACCGCGGCATGCAGCCGGGCGCCGGCGCGCGGCGCCTCGGCCGGGTCCTCGGCCCGGCGGCAGGTGGTGCAGACGTAGATCGTGACCGGTGCGGTCATCGGGCCGCGACCTTCACAGCCGCGGCCGTCTTCTCGGTCCGGGTCCAGAACAGGCCGACGAGCGCGCCGACGCTGAGCCAGAGCGCGGCGTGGAGCGCCAGCGACGTCGAGGCGAAATGCGCGGCGAGTTCGGCCGGCACTGTGCTGGTCAGCGTCGCGGGATGCGGTGCGCCGATCAGGTGCGGTGCGACGAGGAACAGGAGGCCGAAGCTCTTGGCCGGCATGCGGTCGACCCGCACCAGGAGCCAGAGCGCCAGCGCCGTCGACGCGGCCGTGCCGACCCACCAGAGCTGGCGGGCGGTCAGGTCGGCGGCGGCCGCACCGGGCAGTTCCGGCGCCAGGCCGAGGCCGGTCGCCAGACCGGTGGCGGCGAAGGCGCCGGCGGCCCAGGCGAGGCCGGTGCGCGGCGTGATCCGGTCACCCGCGACCAGCATGCCCGCGATCAGCACCAGCGCATAGCCGATCGCGGTCAGCACGGTGGCGAGCGAGGTGAACAGCGTCCGCTTGAGGCCGTCGCGCGGCTGCCAGCCCTCGTCCGCCTCGGCCTTCGGCGCGGCGGCGCCGGCCTCGGGCCCGTGCGAATGGGCCAGGATCACCGGCGCGCCGGACGCGGTCCAGCCGGCGACCGACGGCGTCGGAAGGGCCAGCGCGGCGTGATGCTCCGCGGCCTTCTCATAGACCTCGGCCTTCAGGATGATCGGAGTCGTGGTGAATTGTTGCAGGACCGCAATCGCAAGCCCGGCGACAAGGCCGGCCAACAGGCCGACCGTGAACACGCGGTTCAACATGGCTGTCGAACCTGCGACGAGGTTCCCCGCCTCAATGGCAGGGGAAGCTCATCGCATGACGGCTGTCGTGAGCGGCATTGTGCAGCACGTTCGCGCCGGCGAAGCCGGTCGTGAACACGAGCGCGACGCCGAGAGCGGCGGCGGCGAAGGCGACCTTCAGCGTGTCGGCGCGCGAGATCTCGCGGGTGGCCGGAACGGTGTGGCCGAGAGCGGCGGTGTTGGTCTGCATCGTGGTTCTCCTGGCGCGCCCCACCGGCGGCCGAAAGAGGTTGCGCTGCGACGGCAGGTCTCCTGGCTCGCGGATCGCTGCCGGTTTCGCCGCCTTCCCGGTCTCCCCGAAAGGACCAGTGGCATGAGGCGTCCGGCTAACCGCTCACAGTTGCGGGGGCAGCTGCGGCATTCTCTGCCGGCCTTTGTCTGGCCGGCGAAGACCGCATTCCCTTTTCACCCTCGGAGAGAGGGACCGTCGCTTCTTTGATGCGGTTTATGACGGTCGCTGTCAATGAGCGATGCGACCGGGGGCGTCGCGAAAACGACGCATTCCGCCACGGGAGCGGCGCCCGGCCGCCAGCCTGCGGCGCATCCGGACTTGCGGCCGGCGCTCGCGCGTGGTCACTGTCCGGCCCCGAACGGTCCTTGGATGGAGAGCGGCATGACCACGCCGGACAACGACGAACAGGCCCGCCACAAGGCGAAGATGGAGAAGCGCAAGGCGGTGCAGGACGCCGAGGTCGCCTCCAAGACCATCGCCGAAAAGGGGCTGCTGATCGTCAACACCGGTCCGGGCAAGGGCAAGTCGACCGCCGCCTTCGGCCTCGTGCTGCGCGCGCTCGGCTACGGCTGGCGGATCGGCGTCGTGCAGTTCGTCAAGGGCGCCTGGGACACCGGCGAGAAGCATGCGCTCGAGCGCTTCGGCGACCTCGTTTCCTGGCACACGATGGGCGAGGGCTTCACCTGGGAGACGCAGGATCGCGCGCGCGACGTTGCGGCGGCGAACCGCGCCTGGGCCAAGGCCCGCGAATTGATGGCCGATCCGACGATCCGGCTCGTCGTGCTCGACGAACTCAACATTGCGCTGCGCTACGATTACCTGCCGCTCGCCGAGGTGGTCGAGACGCTGAAGGCGCGGCGCGGCGACCTGCATGTCATCGTCACCGGTCGCAATGCCAAGCCGGAGCTGATCGAGGCGGCGGATCTCGTCACCGAAATGACGCTGGTGAAGCACCATTTCGCCAGCGGCGTGAAGGCGCAGCAGGGCATCGAGTTCTGACCGGCACAGGATCGGCGCGAGGGTTTCGGAAACGGGCGGTTCGAGAAGGGGGCGGGG
The DNA here is from genome assembly GCA_040269895.1 of Ancalomicrobiaceae bacterium S20. Classification (NCBI taxonomy): domain Bacteria; kingdom Pseudomonadati; phylum Pseudomonadota; class Alphaproteobacteria; order Hyphomicrobiales; family Ancalomicrobiaceae; genus Methyloraptor; species Methyloraptor flagellatus. The sequence continues at coordinate 4,438,541 of CP158568.1, forward strand.
AACGCATGGACGGACGGCGCGCCAGGGCGCTCATGCTGCAAGGGACGGGCTCCGACGTCGGCAAGAGCCTGCTCGTCGCCGGGCTCTGCCGCGCCTATGCCAACCGCGGCCTCGTCGTCCGGCCGTTCAAGCCGCAGAACATGTCGAACAATGCCGCCGTGACCGCCGACGGCGGCGAGATCGGCCGCGCACAGGCGCTGCAGGCGCGCGCGGCCCGGGTCGCCCTGAGCGTGCACATGAACCCGGTGCTCCTGAAGCCGCAGAGCGAGGTCGGCTCGCAGGTGATCGTGCAGGGCCGCATCCACGGCAACGCCAAGGCGCGCGAATACCAGGGCATGAAGCCCGGCCTGATGGCCGCGGTGCTCGACAGCTGGGACAAGCTCCGCGCCGAGGCGGATCTCGTGCTGGTCGAGGGCGCCGGCAGCGCGGCCGAGGTCAACCTGCGCGCCGGCGACATCGCCAACATGGGTTTTGCGCGCGCCGCCGACGTGCCGGTGGTGCTCGTCGGCGACATCGATCGGGGCGGTGTGATCGCGCAGATCGTCGGCACGCGCGCGGTGCTCGATCCGGACGACGCCGCGATGATCGCGGGCTTCGTGGTCAACAAGTTCCGCGGCGATCCGAGCCTGTTCGAGAGCGGTATGGCGCTGATCGCCGAGAAGAGCGGCTGGCCGGCGCTCGGGCTGATCCCGCATTTCCGCGACGCGGGGCTCCTCCCGGCCGAGGACGCGGTCGCCCTGGACAAGCGCGACTTCGCCGGCACGGGCACGGGGGCAGCCGTCACCATCGCCGTGCCGCAACTGCCGCACATCGCCAATTTCGACGATCTCGATCCGCTCAAGGCCGAGCCGTCGGTCCGGCTGGTCATGGTCCGGCGCGGCGAGGTTATTCCGCCCGAGGCCGACCTGATCCTGCTGCCGGGTTCCAAGGCGACGATCGCCGATCTCGCTGCGCTGCGCGAGAGCGGCTTCGACATCGACATCGCGGCGCATCTGCGTCGCGGCCGCCGCGTGTTCGGGATCTGCGGCGGCTACCAGATGCTCGGGTGCACGGTCGCCGATCCCGAGGGCATGGAAGGGCCGCCCGGCACCGTGCCGGGGCTCGGCGTGCTCGCGGTCGATACCGTGCTGACCGGCTCGAAGGCGCTGCGCCGGGTCGAGGGCGCGACCGTCGCCGACGGGGTGCCGTTCTCGGGCTACGAGATGCATATCGGCGTCACCGAGGGGCCGGACCGCGCGCGGCCGGTGCTGCGCTTCGACGACGGTCGCACCGACGGTGCGACCCGGGCCGACGGGCTGGCGAGCGGCGCCTATGTGCACGGGTTCTTCGCCGACGACGCGCAGCGGCGGGCGTTTCTCGCCTCGCTCGGCGCGGCGGCGTCCGGCCGGTCGCATGAGGCGACGGTCGAGGCGACGCTCGATGCGCTGGCGGCGCATGTCGCCGCCCACGTCGACCTCGATCGGCTGCTCGATCTCGCGCGCTGAGATTTGGTTCGGCGTCGGGCTGATTCAGAGCAGCGTCAGGGCGAGGCCCGAGGCCGCCGCGATCCCGCCCGCGCCGGCACCGACCGTGCCGAGCGCGCCATAGCGCGGCATCGGGCCGGTGGCGTCGATGACTTCGAGATCGTCGAGCGCGTTCAGCGTGTGGACGCCCCAGGGCGGGCCGCCCGGCGGCGGGTCGAGGCGCTTGACGATCGTCTGCTCAAACCGGCCTTCGCCGATCGCATCGATGCGCGCGAGCGTCAGCGCCGCGCCGTAGCCGTCGCGGCAGTCCTGTGCTGGGCGGTAGAGCACGCCGTCGCGCTCGACCACGTGGCCGGCCGGACGTACCGAACTCGCATCGATCAGCAGCGGCTCTGACGATGCCGGCCGCCAGGGGCCGAGCGGATCGTCGGCGACATAGACCATCAGCGCGTCCCAGGACGAGGTTGACGGTTCCTGGATCGCCGCGGTGATCCAGAACCGGCCGGCATGGGCGAACAGGGTCGCGTCGGCGAGCGAGACGCCCGAGACCAGCGTCGCCACCCGCTCCCAGCGATCCGGAAATGCGATCGCGCGCCAGAGCTCCAGCGTCTTCGCGCCGGAGCTCTCCGGCATCATGTAGATCGCTCCGGCGTGGCGGAACACGAAGGGATACGAGAGATGCGTCTCGGTCTCGAGGATCGGGCGCGGCGTCTCGGGGATGCCGTCGGCATCGACGCGCGCGACCGACAGAATACCCTTGCGGGTCGCATAGGGGTATTCTTCGCAGAAGAGCCAGGTCGTGCCGCCGTCGCGGAACAGGAACGGGTCGGCGTAATAACGGCGCCGATCGTCGGCGAGCCAGTGGTAGCCGTTCGCCGGCCAGGCGAGGCGGTCGAGGACGCCGTCGGCGGGCGAGGCCAGCCGGCGGATGCCGATGCGCCAGTGGTCGTCGTGGACGAGCAGACGCTTCAGTTTCCTGCTCGCAGCGGCGGCGATCGATTCGAACATGAAGCGTGCCGGGTGCGTGCCGGCGAGGGCGCCGCCAGCCCTGACGACCGTGCGCGCCGGGGCTGCGCCTTGTCCGATCCGCTCGATCGTCCGTCGCACGAGGCCGGGCAGACGGCCGCAGACGGCGTCGCGGCCGACCAGGAAGACGTCGGGCCGCTCGAGCGCGGGCCGGCCTTCCTCGAAGATCGCCAGTGCATCCGCGCCGACGGCGACGATCGAGACGACCGGCAGGCGCCGTTCGAGCAGGGCCGCGGTCAGCGCCGCGTCGCCGGGGGCGCCGTCGAACAGGATCGCGAGGGTCACACCCGCCGCGATCTCGGCCGCACCGGAAAGATCGATGGTCACATCGGCTTCGGTCTCGAAACCGGTCGGCCGCAGGTCATCGGCGCGGGCGTCGTCGATCCGGTCGGAGGGGCCGCTCGCGCCCCGTCGGGTCAGAATGGCTTCAAATTGCTCGAGAAATCCGACCGCATAGGGCAGCACCGGCGCCTGTGCATCGAAACGCAGCGCGACCGCATGGCCGTCGGCGATCAGCCGGTCGGCCAGATCGACATGCCAGCGGCGCAGGTTTCCGGGGGCGAGGAGCAGCGCGACCTTCATATGGCCGATTATTGCTGGCAACTCTGGATGGAGCGTTAAGACCGGTTGTCATGTCAGCCATAGCGTCGGTCGGCCCCGCACGGCCGGCGCGGCGGATCGCCGCTTCCGGATCCAGACGGGCAAGGCCGGTCAGGCGGGGCCGGCGGCGACCAGCCAGGCCGGATCGAACCAGGTGTCGGCGTCGCCGTCATAGGGCAGGCGATTGATGTCCCAGTGCCGGATCAGATGCGCATAGGCGGTCCAGACCGACGGGCCGCCGCCGATATAGACGACGCGATCATGGAACGGCGCCAGCACCTGTTCGGGTGTCATGTGCGAGCGGATCTCGACGATGGTGCGATCGAGGAACGCCCATTTCGGAAACGACGCATAGGTGCGCGGGCCGGTGACGATCACGTGGCCGCGGGTGATGTCGAAGAAGCGCGCGACATCGGCAACGAAGTCCGGATCGGTATTGCCCTCCCAGGGCAGCACGCCGTGCAGGCCGAGCTGCCCGCGCTTGCCGATCGCACAGATGCTGCGCACGTCCGCCATCGTCGCCATTCCTTCTCGCCGGATCCGTTCGTTCCGGAACAACGCCGGAATCGCCGATTTACCCCTCTGAACCACGCCTCGGGGCGAGGCAACAGCGGAAATCGCCGCGGCCCTCGTCGCGTCGGGTGCATGGGCGGGGAGGCGGCGATCGTCGAAGAGATGAGGGAGGAGCCGGAGCGGGCGGCGCGCGCGTCCGGCGAGAGCGGCGCCATCGGCGAGGCGGCCTATGTCCGGCGTGTGCTGATCACGCTCGGGCTCGTCGCCTTGGCCTTGTTTCTCTGGGAGGTGCGGCATGCGCTGCTGCTCACCTTCACGGCCGGGGTGCTCGCCGTACTGATCGGCGCGGCGGTCGGGCCGATCCATCGCACGACCGGGCTCGCTCGCCCCCACGCCGTGGCGCTCGTCGTCGTGTCGGTGCTGGCGCTGCTCGTGCTGGTCGGCTCGCTGGTCGGCACGCAGGTGGGGGTGCAGGTCCGGGCGCTGGCGACGGCGGTGCCGGAGCGGCTCGACGCGATCGGGCAGCGCTACGGTCTCGATCTCGCCCATGCCGGCAACAGTCAGAGCGGCGGGCTCGGGCAGATCTACGAGACCGTGGTCGGCCCGATGACGACCTTCGGCCTCGGGGCCGCGACAGCGCTGACCGAGGCCGTGCTGGTCCTGATCGGCGCGGCCTATCTGGCGATCGCGCCGGAGGTCTATGTCTCCGGTGCGGTGAAGCTGTTTCCGAAGGCGCAGCAGGAACGGGCGGCAGCAACCATCCTCGCCTGCGGCAATGCGCTCAGGCTCTGGGCCCTGGCGCAGGGCATCGCCATGGTCCTGATCGGCATCATGGCCGGGTTCGGCGCCTGGGCGATCGACCTCCCCGCGCCGATCGCGATCGGGCTCTTCGCCGGACTGACGGAATTCGTGCCGGTGCTCGGGCCGATCGCCGGTGCGGTGCCGCCGCTCCTGCTGGCGCTCGGCCAGGGGCTCGAGCCGGCGGCCTGGACGCTGGCGCTGTTCGTCGCGATCCAGCAGGTCGAATCGAACGTGATCACGCCACTCCTGCAGAAGCGCATGGTCTCGATCCCGCCGGCGCTGCAGCTCTTCGCGGTCATCGCCTTCGGTCTCGTGTTCGGCACGCTCGGCCTGCTCGTCGCCGCACCGTTGACCGTGGTCGTCTATGTGGCGGTCCAGAAGCTCTATGTGCGCGAGACGCTCGGGGTGCCGGTGGTGGTGGCAGGGCAAGAAGGCGAGGGGCAGAAGGGAACGGACGGCGAGGAGCCGGACGCGGATCGCGCGGGGCAGGCGCCGGCCCGCGCGGCGAGCAGGGCTAGGCGATGGCCGTCGGCGGCGCGCCGGCGGCGAGCAGCGCCTCGTCGCTGCGGTCCTTGAGGCCGGTGCCGGTCAGCTCCAGACGCAGCGCCTCGCGCGCGAGCCAGCCGATGCGGCGGCGGGCCTCGTCGAGCGGCATGCCGGCGGGGCGGATGTTCGAGACGCAGTTGCGGTCGGCATCGGTCAGGCCGACACGCGGGCGGAACGTCACATAGGCGCCGATCGCGTCGGCCGAGGTCAGGCCCGGCCGCTCGCCGACGATGACGACAACGAGGCGCGCGCCGAGCCGTTCGCCGATCGCGTCGCCGAGCGCGACGCGGCCGAATTCGACCACCGGCACGGAGGCGGTCTTCAGGCCGGCGGCTCGGAAGTCGGTGATGAGGCCGGCGACCAGTTCGGCCGCGTGCAAGCCGATGCCGGCGGCGGACAGGCCGCCGAAGACCGCGACGGCGACGTCCGGGCGTTCGCCGGCGGCACCGGCGAGTGCCGCGGCCGCGGCGGGATCGAGGCTGCGGCCGAGGTCGGGGCGGGCGAGATAGGTCGTGCGGTCGGTCGCGCCGCTGGCGAGCACCGTCGTCGCTACGCCGGCCGCCTCCAGCGCTCCCGTCAGCGCCTCGACGTCGAGCCGCGATAGCACGGCGTCGCGGGCGGCGGCGTGGGCGGCCTGGAAGGCGAGGTGATCGGCGGTGGCGATGCTGGCGCCGGCGCGGCCGAGGCCGATGCGGGCGACGGTGCGCGCTTTCAGCAGCGCCCAGGGATCGAGAGGGCGCCGCTCATGCCGCGCGCTCCGAGGGCGCCGGCAGCAGGCGGCGGAAGGCATCCGGCAGCGCGGTCGAGGGCGCGATGCGGCCGGCCTCGTCCATCAGGCCGACCTTCAGGAGCCAGGCCTCGAATTCCGGCGCGGGCTTCAGGCCGAGCATGCTGCGCGTCGCCATGACGTCATGGAACGAGGTCGACTGATAGCCGAGCATGATGTCGTCGGCGCCGGGCAGGCCCATGACGAAATTGACCCCCGCCGCCGCGAGCGACAAGAGCAGCACGTCCATGTCGTCCTGATCGGCCTCGGCGTGGTTGGTATAGCAGACGTCGCAGCCCATCGGCACGCCGAGCAGCTTGGCGCAGACATGATCCTCGAGGCCGGCGCGCAGGATCTGTTTGCCGTCGTACAAATATTCCGGGCCGATGAAACCGACCACCGTGTTGACCAGGAACGGCGAGAAGGCGCGCGCCACTGCGTAGGCCCGCGCCTCGACCGTCTGCTGGTCGACGCCGTGATGGGCGTTGGCCGACAGCGCGCTGCCCTGACCGGTCTCGAAATACATGACTTCATCGCCGACCGTGCCGCGCTTCAGCGACCGCGCCGCGTCGTTGCCCTCCTTCAGGATCGCCAGATCGATGCCGAAGGAGCGATTGGCGGCTTCGGTGCCGGCAATCGACTGGAACGGTAGATCGACCGGCGCGCCGGTCTCGATCAGGCCGATGGTCGTGGTGATGTGGGTCAGCACGCAGCTCTGCGTCGGCACGTCGAGCGCGCGGCGGATGTCGTCGATCATCATCAGCAGTTCGCGGCAGCGCTCGGGGCTGTCGCCGGCCGGATTGATGCCGATGACGGCATCGCCGGAGCCGAGCAGCAGGCCGTCGACGATGCTGGCGAGGATGCCGGCGGGATCGTCGGTCGGGTGGTTCGGCTGCAGGCGGGCCGAGAGCCGGCCGGGCAGGCCGACGGTGGTGCGGAAGCGCGTCACCACCCGGCGCTTGGCGGCGATCAGGATCAGATCCTGGTTGCGGCAGATCTTGGAGACCGCCGCGACCATTTCCGGCGTCAGGCCGGGGGCGAGGGCCGCGAGCGCCTCGGCATCGGCGGCATCGGACAAGAGCCAGTCCCGGAAGCCGCCGACGGTCAGATGCGCGATCGGGCGGAACGCCTCAGGGTCGTGGCTGTCGACGATCAGGCGCGTGACCTCGTCGGTCTCGTAGGGCACGACCGCCTCGTCGAGAAAGCGCCTGAGCGGCACGTCGGCGAGCGCGATCTGGGCCGCGACCCGTTCGGCCCGGCTCGCGGCCGCGATGCCGGCGAGCTCGTCGCCCGAGCGCTTCGGCGTCGCCTTGGCGAGCAGGGTCTTCAGGTCGGGAAAGACGTAGCGGGTGCCGCCGAGATCGGTCCTGAACATGTCGAACTCTCCGAACACGGAAATTGCCCAGTCGGACCGGGAGAGTAATGACCGGTTCGCGCGGCGCAAGCCGATCTGTCGAGCGCTATCGTTCCTGGCCTGCCGCAATGCTGGGCAGAGCCGGGACATGCTTACCGATCGGGATCCGGTCTGGCCCTCCGGTGGACACGATCCGTCCTAATTCGCATACTGGTTGTGTTTAACGCCGGGAGCGCGCGATGGGACTACGATTGGCTATGGTCCTAGCGCTTTTTACCACGGTCCTCCTGCTCCTGCTCGGACCATTTCCATCAAAGTCCGTGCGCGTGCTCATCGCAGCGGACGTTCGCCAGCCTGAAGGGTTCGTCAGCGATTTTCTACCGCTCGCCACGAGAGCGTTCGCCGATGCCGGGATGGATCTGGTGTTCAAGCCGGGTGCTCCGGGGTTCGGCCGGGTCGGCCCGTCGATCGCGGTGGTTCACTTTCGCACCATGGAGAAAGCCGTCGCGTTTCTCTCTTCTCCTGCCTTTCGCCATGCCGAGGGGGTCGGAGGGAAATACGCGCTCATTCGTGTCTACCTGATCGATCCGTCGGCCCCTCTGGTCGATGAATAACGATAGCGGGCCTGCATGAGGAGGCGCCCGAAAGACCTGCGACAGGTGAGCCACGGGTCGGCGCTGTTTGGAGTAGTCGTGGTAGGACGGACGTCTTTCGCTCCGATGTCAAATGTAATGTTATAACATATCAATACATGGATTTCGTCATATTGTCATAATCGCTTTATGGAGCTTCTTTAGTCCGTGGAGCCGCGGTCAGGTTTTCGAGGGCAAACCGGTCCACCCGGCCGCAGCTCCTGGGGGTACTCACCGATGCGTCTTTCCACGCTGCTTCTCGCCACCGCGCTGACCGCGGCCGGCACCGCCGCCGCCGGCGCGCAGACGATCTATCCGCTGACCCGCGCCGAGATCCTGGTCGGCTCCAAGTTCGACTTCAAGGTCGAGTTCCCGGGCGCGCCGGCGCAGGGCGCGGTCAAGGTCACCATCAACGGCCAGGATCCGGCCGCCGTGCTCGGGCAGTCGGCGACCTTCGTCGAAAAGGAAGACGGCCTGGAGCACTCGGCCTACTGGATCCGCGGCGCTTCGGTCGCCAAGCCGGGCAGCTACACGGTCGAGGCGACCGCCGGCGACAAGACCGCCAAGGTCACCTGGGAGGTGTTCGGCACCGAGGCCCGCAAGGCCAAGAACGTGATCCTGTTCATCGGCGACGGCATGTCGGTCACCGACCGGACCGCCGCGCGCATCCTGTCGAAGGGGCTGGTGGAAGGCCGTTACGGCGGCGAACTCGCGATCGACGACATGCCCTACATGGCGCTGGTCTCGACCTCGGGCACCGACTCGGTCGTCACCGACAGCGCCAATTCGATGAGCGCCTACACGACCGGCCACAAGTCCTGCGTCAACGCGCTCGGCGTCTACTGCGCCAAGAACAAGTCGACGCTCGACCATCCGAAGGTCGAGACGATCGGCGAGCTCCTGAAGCGGACCTACGGCATGTCGGTCGGCGTCGTGACCAACTCCGAGATCGAGGACGCGACCCCGGCCGGCGTCGTCTCGCACACGCGCAAGCGCTCGGACTATAACGACATCGTCAAGATGTTCTATGCCGTCAAGCCGGACGTCATCATGGGCGGCGGCTCGCCGAACTTCCTGCCGAAGTCGATCCCGGGCTCCAAGCGCACCGACGAGGAGAACTTCGTCGAGAAGTTCAAGGCCGACGGCTACACCTTCGTGTCGACCGCGACCGAGATGCGCGCCGCGGCCGCCGAAGGCAAGACCAAGGTGCTCGGCCTGTTCAACACCGGCAACGTCGACGGTGCCTACGACCAGAAGTTCAAGCTCGGCACCACGTCGAAGTTCCCCGATCAGCCGGACCTCGCCGAGCAGACCAGGATCGCGATCGACGCCCTGTCGAAGAACGACAAGGGCTTCTTCCTGATGGTCGAGAGCGCCCGCATCGACAAGTACAAGCACTCGCTCGACTGGGAACGCGGCGTCTTCGACACCATCCTGCTCGACAACGCCGTCAAGCAGGCCAAGGCCTTCGCCGAGAAGAACAACGACACGATGATCATCGTGGTCCCTGACCACGCCCATATGGTCGGCATCATCGGCTCCTACGACGACAGCCTGCCCGGCCAGACCCCGCGCGAGAAGCTCGGCGTCTACGACAAGTCGAAGTTCCCGCAGTACAAGCCCGACGCGAACGGCTATCCGGAGAGCGTCGATCTGCCGGTGCGCCTCGGCTACACCTTCGGCTCGTATCCGGATCACTGCTTCGACGCCAAGCCGCACCTCGACGGCGAGTTCGTGCCGGCGGTCGCCGGTGCCGAGAAGGGCACCTTCATCGCCAACGAAAAGTACTGCAAGCCGGGTTCGGTGCGCGTGACCGGTAATCTGCCGGCCGAGGCCAACAGCGGCGTGCATGCGGCCGACGACGTGCTGCTGACCGCGATGGGTCCGGGTGCGGACGTCTTCCACGGCCGCGTCGACAACACCCGCGTGTTCCGCGCCATGGTCTCGGCCCTCGGCCTCGGCCAGGTGCTGGCGGCGAAGTGAGTGACGGGAGCGCGGCCGGCGATCCGGCCGCGCTCGCCTCGAGCCAGAAGGCGGCCGAGATGAGACCGTTCGATTTGGCCTTTGATCTGAACCGCCGCGGTGTTCTCGCCGCGGCGTTCGCCGTTGCGAGTGCCGCGCTGGTCCGTGGCGCCCGGGCCGGCGCCGCGATCACTTTCGAGGGGCTCTACAAGAGCTTCGGCGTGCTCGGCTACGAGTTCGCCGACGGGGTCAGGGCGCTCGCCGGCCAGGAGGTGACCATGATCGGCTACATGGCGCCGCCCCTGAAGCCGGAATCGACCTTCTTCGTGCTGACGCGCGAACCGCTGGCGATCTGCCCGTTCTGCCAGTCGGATGCCGACTGGCCGCTCGACATCGTCGTCATCTACATGGACGCCGCGACGCCGCTGGTCAGTGCCGGCGAGAAGGTCGCCGTCACGGGCCGGCTCGCGATCGGCTCCTGGATCGATCCGGAGACCGGTTTTGTCAGCCAGATCCGCATCGAGAAGGCGCAGTATCACCGTGCTTGATGCGCCCGCCGCGATCTCCCGTCACTCGTCCGACGCGGCCTCGAGGCCGCCGGAGCGGCTGGTGCTGGAGCATATCGCGGTCGATCATCGCGACGCGGGTGGCGCGAAGGTGCGCGCGCTCGAGATCGATCGCTTCGCGGTCGCCGCCGGCGAGCGGGTCGTGCTGACCGGACCGTCGGGGGCGGGCAAGACCACGGCGCTGCATGTCGCGGCCGGCATCGCCCGGCCGGACACGGGCCGTGTGCAGTGGGGCGACCGCGTCGTCTCGGCCGAGCGCGAGGCGGTGCGCGACCGCTGGCGGCGCGAGACGATCGGCTTCGTGTTCCAGAACTTTCACCTCGTGCCCGAGCTCGACATTCTGTCGAACATCCTGATCGCGCGCTGGTTTTCCGCGTGGCGGGTCGATGGCGCCTTGCGGGCGCGTGCGGTGGCGCTGGCCGAGCGCATGGGCCTGCCGGACCCGCGCCGGCGCGCTGGCGTCTTGTCGCGCGGCGAGCAGCAGCGCGTCGCGATCGCGCGCGCGCTGGTACACCGGCCGGCGATCGTGTTCGCCGACGAGCCGACCGCGAGCCTCGACGCCGAGACCGGCGCCGTGATCGGCACACTCCTGGTTGAGGCGGTCGCGGAAACCGGGGCCAGCCTGGTGGCGGTCAGCCATGACGCACGCCTGATCGAGCGCTTTCCGCGCGTCGTCCAGGTTCTCGGCGGGCGGCTGGTCGAAGACGCGCCGGCGCTGCCGCGCATCTCGGAGGCGGCGCGATGAACCCGTTCCCCATCGTGCTCGCGGACCTTCGCTCGATGCGCTGGGTCGGCCTGACGGTCGTCCTGCTGGTGGCCATCGCCGTCGCGGTCGGCGTGGCGCTGTCCGCGCAGGAACGGGCGTTCCGCAAGAGCAGCGCGCGCGCCGCCGACGATTTCGATCTGATCGTCGCCGCGCCGGGCAGCCAGGCGCAGACCGTGCTGACCACGATCTACCTGCAGCCGGAGGCGCTGCCGCTGATCGACGGCCGGATCATCGATACGCTGGCCGCCGATCGCCGCGTTGCGGCCGTGGCCCCGATCGCGTTCGGCGACTTCTTCCATGGCTATCCGATCGTCGGCACCACGGCGCCGTTCGTGACGCGCTGGGGCCGTGTCGCGCCGACCGAGGGGCGTCTGTTCGAGCGCGAGGACGAGGCGGTGATCGGCGCCGACGTGCGCGCCGCGATCGGCGACCGCGTGCTGCCGTCGCACGGCGCGGGACCGCATCCGCTGCTCGGCGCCGAAAGCGCCGAGGAGGCCGCGCATCGCCATGCCGGCGCCGGCCTGCGGATCGTCGGCCGGCTGCCGCGGCTCGGTTCGCCCTGGGACCGGGCGATCCTGGTGCCGGTCGAGAGCGTCTGGGCGGTGCACGGGCTCGGCAACGGCCATGCGAGCGATCCCGCGCCGCTCGGACCGCCGTTCGGCGCGACCAAGATGCCGGGCGTTCCGGCATTGGTCGTCAAGCCGCGCGGCGTGGCGGACGCCTATGCGCTCCGGGCGCAGTATCGGCAGAACGGCACGATGGCGTTCTTCCCGGCCGAGGTGCTCGTGTCGCTCTACAAAACCATGGGCGATGTCCGCGACGTGCTGGTCTGGGCCTCGATCCTCGACAACATCCTGGTCTTCGCGGCGATCCTGCTCGTGGTCGTCGCGCTCGCCGGGCTCCGGCGCCGGCGCTATGCCGTGCTGCGCGCGCTCGGGGCGCCGCGGATCTATGTGCTGGCGGTGGTCTGGATCGGCGCGGCGGGGCTGATCGCCGCCGGCGCGCTTCTGGGGCTGGTCTTCGGCTGGGGCGGGGCGGTCGCGGTCTCCGCCGCGCTGGAGGCGCGCACCGGGCTCGGCCTGCCGTTCCTGCCGGCGTGGAGCGATCTCGGTTTCGTCGCGGCGCTGATCCTCGCCGGCAGCACCATGGCGCTGGTGCCGGCGCTCATGAGCTACGCCCGGCCGATCGCGGCGGGGCTCGGCGACTGATCGCGCGCCGTCACAGCCGCCGGAACAACGCGTCACGAGATGCTGAACGCTCGTTCGACAAGTCGACGGTTTTCCTGTTTTCAAAGTCGCATTTCGCGATAACATTCGCGCCAGGGGCCCATCAAAACGCCCTGACATCTTTTTGAGCACGCCGTGCGGATCCCACGGTGCGACCGGTGTGCTCGCGTCGATCTGTTCTCAGCCACAGAGGCAGTCAAACATGAAAACCGCGTCGAAGATCCGCCTCGGCCTCGCTCTGGCCGTGTCCATGCTCGCTGCCGCGCCCGCGCTCGCGGCCGACAAGATCGGCAACTGCGAGGTGACCGGCAAGAAGGGCGAATTCTCCATGACCCCGGCCAAGCCCGGCCAGCTCACCGTCGAGGTGAACCTGCCGGCGCCGGCCTGGTGGAACGGCGATACCCCGGAGGCGATCAAGGACGGCTACGAGTATTGCCTCGCCGCCAACATCGCCTGGCGCCTCGGCCTGACCAAGGTCGAGACCGTCAACGTCGCCTGGGACGCGCTCGTCGCCGGCCAGACCAAGGATTACGACCTCGCGCTGTCGCAGGCCTCGATCACCGAGGAGCGCAAGAAGGTCGTCGACTTCTCGGTGCCCTACTTCAACTCCGACATCGGCGTGCTCGCCAAGAAGGGCAAGAAGGTCGACGAGAAGTCGATCAAGGATCTCAAGATCGGCGTGCAGCAGGGCACGACCGGCGCCGACTTCGTCACCGGCACGCTGAAGCCGAAGACCGAGGCCAAGGTGTTCCCGGACACCCCGCCGCTGTTCACCGCGCTGATGGCCGGCCAGATCGACGTCGCCATGACCGACACCGCGATCGTGCTCGGCCAGGCCTCGGAATCGAAGGGCAAGGTCGTCGTGGTCGGCCAGTACACGACCGGCGAGCAGTATGGCGCGATCTATCCGAAGGGCTCGGCCAACAAGGCGGTGCTCGACAAGGTGATCCAGGCGCTGATCGACGACGGCACCACCAAGAAGCTCGCGGCCAAGTATCTCGCCGCGGTCTGGGGCGCCGATCCGACCAAGATCCCCTACTTCAAGCCCTGAGATCCAAGGGCCTCGGCGGATTCGTCCGCCTGATCGAAGTCGAGGGGATGCCGCCCGCATTCCCTCGACCGGTCCAGCCGGCGAAACGGGCGCGACCGTCCGTTTCGATCGGGACGGCGTGATGCAGCCGCTTCGCTTTTCCGTTTCGTTTGGGTAGAGTTGCGAAATGCGCATGGGTCGGCGCCGCTGTCCGGTCGAGGCCGGAGGCGGGACGGCCCGTGAGAGCCGAGGATCGCAACGGCCGGATCATGCCGGCGGCTTGCGAAATTTGCGTGACGTGCTGTTTGCGTGACGTGTTCTTGCGTGACGTGTTCTGGCGTGACGTGTTCCGTGACGAGGGGGTTCCGGGCTCGCCGATGTCCGTTGAAGAAGTTGCTCCGGCGGCCGTGCCGCCCTCCAGCCCGTCGGCTGCCGCCGTCGTTTCGCCGCGCGCGCCACGGGCCTGGACCCCGGCACCGCCGCAATCGAACCTGGTCTGGGCCTATGTCTCGCTCGGCGTGGCGGCACTGACGGTCGCGGCGGCGTTCTTCACCGCCTGGTTCGTCAGTTCCGCGCTCGCGGAACTCGATTTCCGCTCGGTACCAGTCGACACAGCGCTCTATGCCTTCGCGGCTTCGACATTGTTCCTGCTCCGGCCGGCGATCCAGGGTGTGCAGTCGGCGCGTGCGGCGGAGGCGGCGCGACGGTCCGATGTCGCCGAGGCGCGCGTCCTGATCGCCGATTCGAAGGAATGGGCCTGGACGGCGGCCGGCTATGCGGCGGCCTTCGTGCTCGTGCTCTTGTTCGGCATGTTCATCGTCGCCAACGAGGTCGCGGTCGGCCAGACCTTCTTCGATCTCGGCCTGATGTCGAAGACGTTCTGGCTGATCTTCAAGGCATTCTGGGTCAACATCGAGATCTTCGTGATCGCCGAGATCCTGGTGCTGGTCTGGGGTCTCGTGATCGCCATCGCGCGGCTGGCGCCCGGCCGCGCCGGGGCGCCGGTCCGGCTGATGGCGACGGCCTATGTCGACCTGTTCCGCGGCCTGCCGGCGATCATCGCGATCTATCTGGTCGGCTTCGGCCTGCCGCTGACCGGTCTGCCGCTGGTCAAGGACATGAACCCGACCTGGCTCGCGATCCTGGCGCTGACGCTGACCTACGGCTCCTACGTCTCGGAGGTCTATCGCTCCGGCATCGAGAGCGTGCACTGGAGCCAGACGGCGGCGGCGCGCTCGCTCGGCCTGTCGCAGGGCCAGACGCTGCGCTACGTGGTCGTGCCGCAGGCGGTGCGCCGGATCATTCCGCCGCTGCTCAACGACTTCATCTCGCTGCAGAAGGACACCGCGCTCGTGTCCATCATCGGCACGGTCGACAGCTTCAACCAGTCGAAGATCATCGCGTCGAACCACTTCAACCTGTCGTCGGTGACGACGGTGGCGATCCTGTTCGTGCTGATCACCATCCCGCAGGCCCGTCTGGTCGACCGGCTGATCGAGGCCGATCAGCGGCGGATGCGCGCCGGCGGCTGACCGGCGCCGCCCTCCACGCCCGCCGGCGGCCCGCCGCCCGCGTCTCCAGCGTCTCTCGTCTTTCGGGGCTCGTCCCATGGCACTCGTCGAAATCCGCAATGTCCGGAAGACCTACGGCACGTTCAACGTGCTGAACGGCATGACACTCGATGTCGAGGAACATCAGGTCGTCTGCCTGATCGGCCCGTCCGGCTGCGGCAAGTCGACCCTGCTTCGCTGCATCAACGGGCTCGAGCCGATCTCGGGCGGCGAGATCAAGCTGCACGGCGACCGGGTGAGCGGCGCCGGCGTCGACGTCAACGCGCTGCGCCGCGACGTCGGCATCGTGTTCCAGAGCTTCAACCTGTTCCCGCACATGTCGGTGATCGAGAACATCTGTCTCGCACCGATGAAGGTGCTCGGCCAGTCGCGCGACGAGGCGGAGGCGCGGGCGATGCAGCTCCTGAAGCGCATCAAGCTCGATCACAAGGCCAAGGAATTCCCCGATCGGCTCTCCGGCGGCCAGCAGCAGCGCGTCGCCATCGTGCGCGCGCTGGCGATGGACCCGATCGTGCTGCTGCTCGACGAGATCACCTCGGCGCTCGATCCGGAACTGGTCTCGGAGGTGCTCAACATCGTGCGCGACCTCGTGACCGAGGGCATGACCATGATGCTCGCCACCCACGAGATGGGCTTTGCCAAGGAAGTCGCCAGCAAGGTCTGCTTCCTCTATGGCGGCGTCGTCCACGAGGAAGGTCCGCCGGAGCAGATCTTCACCGAGCCCAAACAGGAACGCACGCGGCAGTTCCTGGACAAGATCATCGAGGCCGGCCGGCTCTGAGGGGGCATCCGGCGCTCGATCGATCACGCCCGTCGAACGATCGGTTCGCCGTCCGGGCTCTTTCCGCGATCGGTCCGTCGCGCCATGTTCGCCTCGAGAGCGACCGCATCGATCCTGAAGCGCGGTCCGGCCGGAGGCGCGCCCCATGACGACCCTGTCCCCCTCGATCGAAAACCTGATCGTGCCGCGCGTCACCGATCTCGGCGGCTTCAATGTCCGGCGCGCGCTGCCGACGGCCGGGCGGAAGATGGTCGGACCGTTCATCTTCCTCGACCAGATGGGGCCGGCCGAGTTCCTGACCGAGACCGGCCTCGACGTCCGGCCGCACCCGCATATCGGGCTCGCGACCGTCACCTATCTGATCGAAGGCCAGATCTTCCATCGCGACAGTCTCGGCACCGAGCTGCCGATCCAGCCGGGCGACGTCAATTGGATGAGCGCAGGGCGCGGCATCGTCCATTCGGAGCGCACGCCGCCGGAACTGCGGCCGACCGGTTCAAAACTGTTCGGCCTGCAGAGCTGGGTGGCGCTGCCCGAAGACAAGGAAGAAGGCGACCCGAGCTTCAGCCACATCGGCATCGGCGCGCTGCCGATGATCGAGGCCGAGGGCAAGGTGATCCGCGTGATCGCGGGCACGCTCTGGGGCGCGACCGCGCCGACGCCGACCGCCTCGGACACGATCTATGCCGACGTGACGCTCGAGCCCGGTGCGAGCCTGCCGCTCGATGCCGTCACCGAGGAGCGCGCCGTCTATACGCTGTCGGGCGAGATCGACGTCGCCGGCGACCGCCTGGAAGCGGGCGCGCTGGTGGTGTTCCGGCCTGGCGACCCGATCACGATCCGGGCACTGACCCCGACCCGGTTGTTCGTGCTCGGCGGCGCGTCGATGAACGGGCCGCGCTACATCTGGTGGAACTTCGTTTCCAGCCGGCGCGAGCGGATCCTGTCGGCCAAGGCCGACTGGGAGGCCGGCAAGTTCGACGCCGTGCCGAACGAGAGCGAGTGGATCCCGACCCCGGTCGGCAATCCGCGTATCATCGGCTGAGGCGGGTTCGGTCGAGGTGACGGGTGGCAACAGCGCGGGGCATTATGCGTCCCGCGCTCCGCAATGGCGCCGCGCGCCTCAGAGTGCGGCGCTGCCGGCGGACAGATCCTGACGCAGCTGCGAGGCCAGAACGTCGATCGTCGGGCTGCCGCGGCGGCGGCTGGCGCTGTCGTGGCCGGTCGCGAGCGATGACGACACGCGGCCGGGCGAGCCGGCGAGCGCGATCACCCGGTCGGCGAGATAGACCGCCTCGTCGATGTCGTGGGTCACGAACAGGATCGTCGTGCCGGTCGCGGCGCGGATGCGCAGGAGCTCGTCCTGGAGCTGCTCGCGCGTGATCGCGTCGAGCGCCGAGAACGGCTCGTCCATCAGCAGCACCTGCGGCCGGACCGCGATGGCGCGAGCGAGGCTGACGCGCTGGCGCTGGCCGCCGGAGAGCTGGTGCGGCCAGCGGTCGGCGAGATGTGCGAGACCGACGAGCTTCAGCGCTTCCATGGCGCGCTCGCGCCGCTCGGCGCGCCCGATACCGCCGTGTTCGAGGCCGAAGCCGACATTGTCGAGCACGCGCCGCCACGGCAGCAGCCGCGCGTCCTGGAACACGAGCGCGACCGGCTGGATCGCATCGCCGCGCCGGTCGCCGGCCTGCGCGACGGTGACCGTGCCCTCGCTCGGCCGCGACAGGCCGGCGATGACGCGGAGGAGCGTCGATTTGCCGACACCGGACGGGCCGACGATCGCCACGAACTCGCCCGGCGCGATAGCGAGATCGAGGCCCTCGAGCACGCGGGTGAAGCGGCCGCCCTGATTGAAGGCGAGGCCGAGCTTTTCGATCGAGATCACGCTCGCCATCGGAGCAACCAATCCTGCAGCCGCACGAAGCCAGCATCGATGAGGCCGTAGAACAAGGCCATGGTGAGCATGTAGACGACGACGATGTCGGTGGCGAGCAGGCTGGAGGCCTGCATCATGCGCTGGCCGAGACCGGGTACGCCGAAGATCTCGGCCGCGACGACCGCCATCCAGGCCTGGCCGAGCGCGGTCCTGAGGCCGACCAGGATGCCCGGTGTCGCCGCCGGCAGCATGATCTTCAGGAGCCGCGCGCGCGCCGAGCGGAAGCCGAATGCCTCGGCGACCTCGACCAAGTCGCGGTCGACCGCCCGGATCGCGCCGTGGGTCGCGAAGTAGACGATCCAGAACACGCCGATCGCGATGATGAACACCGCCGCCTTGGCCTCGACGCCGAACCAGATGATCGCGAAGGGCACCCAGGCGAGGCCGGGGATCGGCCGCAGCATGCGGAACACCCAGGCGAGCAACTGCTCGGCCGAGCGGGCCATGCCGGTCAGCACGCCCATGGCGACGCCGACGCCGGCGCCGATCGCGAGGCCGAGCACATAGTGCGACAGGCTGGAGGCCAGCGCCTCCTGCCAGATCCCGCTGCGGAGTTCCTTGAGGAACGTCGCCGGCAGGCTGCTCGGGCGCGGCAGCAGCGTCTCGTCGGCGAGACCGAGCCGGCTCGCCGCTTCCCACAGGCCGAAGAACAGCACGAGCCCCAGGCCCGCGAGGGCGAGGGGCCGCACCTTGGCGATTGCGCTGTCGCTCACTTGGCGGTGGCTTTCGCGTAGAAGCTGGCGTCGATCAGGCCGTCGAGCGGGATGTCCTTCTCGAGCGTGCCGATCGAGACCTGGAACGCCTGCATCTCGGCGGTCGGCGCGGCGATCACGCGGGGGTCGGCGAGGAACTTGGTGGCGGGCGAGGTCAGCGCGGTCTTGACGATCGCGTCGTCGACGATGCCCTTGCCGAGCGCCGCGCCGACGGCCGGCACCGCCTTGTCCGGATCCTTCTTCAGGAGATCGATCGCCTTGACGACGGCGTTGACCAGTTTCTGCACGCCGTCCGGGTTCTTGGCCGCCCAGGCGCCCGAGACGCCGACGACCGTGCCGGGCTGGTTCGGGAACATCACGCCGCCGAGCGCGATGATCTTCACGTTCGGATTGCGCGCGCGGATGATCGAGACGGCCGGTTCGCGGACGGTCGCGCCGTCGATCGCGCCGGCGAGCACGGCCTGCTGGGTCGCGTCGATGCCGAGCGCGACGATGTCGGCATCGGCCTTGTCGACAGCGCCGACCTTCCAGAGCCAGTGCTTCAAGGTCGTGTCCGGCACCGAGCCGGGCGGCTGGGTGCCCAGGCGGGCGTTCTTGCCCTCCTTGGCCTTGAACGCCTTGAAGGCATCGGCCGCCTTGGTATCGGCACCGAAATAGGGCGCGAGCTTCGGACCGGCGACGAACACCATCTCCTCGATCGCGGTCGCGGCGACGACCTTGACGTCGATGCCCTTGGAGCGCGCCACGGCCAGCGGCGCGATGCCGGCGACATAGACGTCGATCGTGCCCGAGGCGAGCGCCTGGATCATGTTCGGGCCGGATTCGAACGTCGTGAACTTCGGCTCGAGCCCGCCTTCCTTGAGCCAGCCCTCCTTGTCGGCGACGAAGATCGGCGCGGCGCCGATGATCGGGATGTAGCCGACGCGGATCTGCTCGGCCGGCGCCGGGGTGGCGGCGAGGCCGAGCATGACGGCGGCCGGCGCGACCGCGCGCACGAGCGTTCTGAACAGCGACATGGATCCTCCTCGGGACGCCCGTCCGTCCGGCCAGTGCCGACAGCGGGATGTCATGATCGAATTGTCCGGCAAAATAGCAGGCGGGATCGCGTGGCATAAGAAAAACGGTTCGTGCCCATGGTTGCTTTGGCGCGACTGCCGCCACGGTTATCGCAAAGCCATGGAAGAAAATTCTCTTTCCCGGCGCCTTGCCCTCCGACGGTGCCGCTCCAGATCGATGGTGTCCGCCGAGCCCCGTGCCCATGGACGCGCCCGGCGCTTGCCGCCACAATCGGCTGGCGCGGGCACTTGGGACGGACGTTCGGCAGCGTGGGGCCGGCCGTCGGGGACGCCGTCGGCGGTGAGGGAGACAAGCGTGGCGGAAGCGACGGGTGATCTCGGTCTGCTGCTCAAGGCCAGCGCCGGCGGCGACCGGCGCGCCTTTGCGGCGCTCTATGACGCCTCGGCCGCGAAACTCTTCGGCATCGTGCTGCGTATCCTGAACGACAGGGGCCGGGCCGAGGAGGTGCTCCAGGAGGCCTATCTGCGCATCTGGCGCAACGCCGATCGGTTCGACCCGACCGTCGGGCGGCCGATCACCTGGATGGCCGCGATCGCCCACAATGCCGCGATCGACGCGCGGCGTCGGAACGGACCGGCGACCGTGTCCTCGGTCGCGAACGGCGACGGCGAGGAGACCGACATCCTGGCCGACATCGCCGATCCGACGGAAGCGCCTGACGGCGCCGATCTCGAGGCGTTGCGCAAGTGTCTCGGCCAACTCGAGACGGACCACCGAACCTGCGTGCTGCTCGCCTATTACGAGGGCTGGTCGCGCGAGGAACTGAGCGAGAAATTCGATCGGCCGGTCGGCACGATCAAGACATGGCTCCACCGCGCGCTTGCCGCGCTCAAACTCTGTATGGGAACACCGTGACGCCCGAGCAACGCGACGCATTGGCCGGTGAATACGTGCTCGGAACGCTCTCGCAGGCGGACCGGACGGCGGTCGCGCGGCAGCGGGCGGACGATCCGGATCTCGACCGGGCGATCCGGGAATGGGCGATGCGGTTCGCGCCGCTCGCCGGACGGATCGAGCCCGTCGAACCGCCGCCGGGCGTTTTCGCGCGCATCGAGGCGGCGCTCGATCGGGAGGCGCTGGTGGAACTGCCGCGCGGCGCGGCCGAGGGGCGAGCATCGTCGTGCGTCTCGCGGCGCGGGCACGGCGCTGGCGCGCCGTCGCGGTGACGACCGGCGCGATCGCGGCGAGCCTCGCCGGCGTGCTGGTCTATGAGCGCGCACTGCGGCCGAACGAGACGGCGGGCGGCCAGTTCATCGCGGTGGTCAATCGCGATGCCCAACAGCCCGCGTTGATCGTGCGGGTCGATACCCGCGCCGGCACCGTCTCGGTCCGGTCGGTCGCGACCGAGCAACCCGCCGACAAGAGCCTCGAGCTCTGGTACGTCGCCGGTGGAGCGGCGCCGAAGTCGCTCGGGCTGGTGCCGGAGGGCGCGGGCAGCGCGCAACAGCGTCTGCCGGTGCCGCGGCTCGCGACTGACGCGGTGTTTGCCGTCACGGTCGAACCGAAGGGCGGTTCGCCGACCGGCGGGCCGACCGGACCGATCGTCTATTCGGGCAAGCTCATTGCGGAGTGACGGGCGCGCGAGCCGGGCTTTCCTGATCGCGGTCGGCGGTGTCGTGCCGGCAGCCATCGTAGCCATAAAATGAAAGAACCCGCCGCGGGGGCGCGCGGCGGGTTCGGGTCGGGAGGCGGGCGGCCCGAGTCGCGATCGCCTCGCGACGGTCGGGATCACTTCGGCAGCAGCACCGTGTCGACGACGTGGATCACGCCGTTCGACTGGTCGACGTCGGAGACGGTGATCTTCGCCTTGTCGCCGGAGGCGTCGGTCACCATCAGGTGCCCCTTGCGCGCGGTGATCGTCAGCGGCTCGCCCTGCACCGTCTTCAGCGTCACCGAGCCGCCCATCGCCTTGGCCTTCGTCATCAGATCCTCGGCCGAGTACTTGCCGGCGACCACATGATAGGTCAGCACCTTGGTGAGACCGGCCTTGTTCTCCGGCTTCAGCAGCGTCGGCACGGTGTCCCTCGGCAGCTTGGCGAAGGCGGCGTTGGTCGGGGCGAAGACGGTGAAGGGGCCGGCGCCGGACAGCGTGTCGACCAGACCCGCGGCCTTCACGGCGGCGACCAGCGTGGTGTGATCCTTCGAGTTGACCGCGTTCTCGACGATGGTCTTCGAGGGATACATCGGTGCGCCGCCGACATACTTCACCGCCGCATCGGCCGCGAAGGGCAGCGCCACGGCGAGCGCGAGGCCGAGTGCGGCGGGGCGCAGGAAACGATGGAACGACATGAGCATCTCCCTGTTGCCTCGAACCGACCGGGGGCCCGGTCGGTTCGGGATGTCGGCAGCTACGGAGCGCTTCGATCAAGGGTTTCTCGCGGCTGATCACGGATGCGCGAGGTGCGCTCGGGGGCGGCATGCCGAATCGCGGGCGTGACCCGGCGTTGGACCTTTTGCCTGGACGGTACGTTATTCCCGCGCTCACGCTCCGCGACCCGTGGCGCTGCCGCTCTGTGCCTGACGATTGGCTGACCTGAAACGAGCCGCCTGGACCGATTCTGTTGCATGGCTGCCGCACCGGCCGGGCTTCAGCGACGGCAGGTCATGAATTCGGTGTTTGGCCACGGTTCATCTCGCCGATGTCACGATCGTAAGGATTAAACCGGAGCAACGGCGGCGCGCGGCGCGTCGGAACGTTTCTCTACCCCGGGCGGTCAGCCCGCGGTCTTTCATTCGGGATGGATCATGACGGAGATTTCCAAGCGCATGGAACGGGCCTCGACCGAGGCTGCTGCTGCGGGCCTGAGCCGTCGCGCTTTCGTGGCCGGCGTGCCGCTGCTGCTGGCCGGCTGCGTCACCGGTAATCCGGAGCGCGTGCGCCTGTCGTCGGTCGACGGCGACATCGACGGTGTCGACTACGCGATGATGTATGCCGCGATCGACGACGAGCCGTTCCCGGTTCCGGCGGTCGACTGGCGCAAGATCGATCGCGCCTTCCTGCGTCAGGAGGTCGAATACCGCGGCACCGAGCGTCCGGGCACGATCGTGGTCGTGCCGGAAGAGCGGCATCTCTATCTCGTGCGCGAGGGCGGCATGGCGATGCGCTACGGCGTCGGCGTCGGCCGCGAGGGTTTTGGCTGGTCGGGCCGCGCCACGATCAAGCGCAAGGCGCCGTGGCCGACCTGGACCCCGCCGGCGGAGATGGTCGCCCGCGACGAGCGCGCCGCGAAATATGCCGGCGGCATGCCGGGCGGCATCGAGAACCCGCTCGGCGCCCGCGCCATGTATCTCTACCAGGGCGACCGCGACACGCTCTATCGCCTGCACGGCACCAACGAGCCCTGGTCGATCGGCCAGGCCGTGTCGAGCGGCTGCGTGCGCATGCTGAACCAGGACGTCATCGACCTCTATCGCCGCGTGCCGGTCGGCACGCCGGTGTTCGTGGTCTGATCGACTTTCGTGGTCTGACGATCCGCACCGTCCCGATCGATCAGGCGGCCGTCCCGGCATCCGGGACGGCCGTCGTCGTTTCCGCGATCGGTGCTTCCGGCGCGACCAGACGTCGATAGAGGTGCCAGGTGGTGTGGCCGAGCACGGGCAGCACGACCGGCAGGCCGGCGAAGGCCGGGACGATCGCCAGCACCAGCAACGCGACGACGATCGCGCCCCAGGCGAGCATCGGGCCGGGGCTCTTCGTCACGGCGCGGACGCTGGTGATCATGGCGGTGACGAAGTCGACGTCACGTTCGAGCAGCAGCGGAAACGACACCACCGTCAGTGAGAACACCACCAGCGACAGCACCGCTCCGTCGATATGGCCGGCGGCGAGGAACATCAGGCCCTCGGGCGTGCCGGTCACGACCGTGACGAATTCCTGCAGGCTCGCGAAGGGTTTGAAACCGAGGAAGATCGCGAGCAGCATCCGGATCTGGTACATCCAGATCACGAAGATGAACAAGGTCACGAAGGCCATCCAGCCGAACTCGCGTGCGCTCTGCGCGAACATGCTGCTGAGGATCGGGCCCCAGGCGAGCGGCAGGCCGGCCTCGCGGCGGCGGCTCACCTCATAGAGGCCGACGGCGACGAAGGGGCCGAGCAGCGCGAAGCCGGCGGCGGCCGGATAGGCGAGATAGCCGAGCCCGGCGATGAACGCGCCCCAGACCACGAACAGGCCGCCGAACGCGTAGATCGCGCCGAAGAACAGCCCGAACTGCGGCGCGGCGCGGAAGTCGCGCAGGCCGGCGGCGAGCGCGTCGAGGATCTCGGCCGGTGTGATCGATCGGACCACCGGCTCCGGCTTCAGCGGCGATACGGTGTGTTCCCCCTCGTCCGACATGCGTCTCTCCCGGGCGCGCGTTGGCTCGCCGCAAGGATAGGCACGGTCGGGCCGCACTCAGAAGAGGGGATGAGGCGGCCCCCGATTCCTACTTAGAGTGGCTCGGGGAGTGGCTCGGCGAGTGGCTGGGGGAGCGGCTCGGGAGGGTGCGGCGCGGGTCCGGAACGGCCTCCCGAGGGGGCGCGCTTCAGAAGTGCGCCGCCGCGTGGGTCATGTAGTCGAGTACGCCCAACCGACACATGTCCGGGCTGAGCCCGGCGCAGGCGACCTGATGGGTCCCGCGCCAGATCATCGACAGCGCGACGTAGAGAATGACGCCGAGGCCGGCCCAGGCGATCCAGCGGAACCGGTGCAGGACCTTGGCGATCAGCGTCGCGGCCGCACCCATCAGGCCGACCGACAGGACGAGGCCGGCGACCATGACCCAGAGGTGGTCCTTGGCGGCGCCGGCGACGGCCAGGACGTTGTCGATCGACATCGACAGGTCGGCGACGATGATCTGCGTCATCGCCTGGCCGAAGGTCTTCGACGTCCCTGCATCGACGGCGAAACCGGCGCTCTCGCCGGCGGTGGCGAGGGCCGGGGCGTCTTCCTCCGCGGTCATTTCGCGGTACATCTTCCAGCCGACCCACAGCAGCAGCACGCCGCCGGCCAGCGTCAGGCCGACGATGGCCAGGATCTGCGTCGCGATCAGCGCGAAGACGATGCGCAGCGCGACCGCGCCGGCGATGCCGAAGAAGATCACCTTGGCGCGGATCGACGGATGCACGCCGGCCGCGGCCATGCCGACCACCACGGCATTGTCACCGGCGAGCACGACGTCGATGAACACGACCTGCGCGAGGGCGACGAGTTCGGGATAGAGGGAGGCTGCGTTCAACGGGGGTCTCCGACGGCACGATCGTTCGGGCATCGCCATCCCGCCGCGACGCGATCGCCTCGGGGTGTGCGGTGCCGGTTGTCGGCGGTCGGCAAGGATCCGGTGTCCCCACTGCGCAACGTCGGTTGGCGGAGACACGACCGGCGTTCGGCAATGGGGAGCGGGCAACTGTCTGACCGCGCGCTGACACTCATGTGCGCCGTCTCCCAACGAAACGCAATGAGTCTTGTTCCTATCTGCACGCATGGCGACCCGGCAGGCCGGCCGGTCGTCGAGGTCGGGACCGGTCCGGATCTCACCAGCGAACCGCCGCATCGGCCTGCGTCGGGCGTTCGCTTCCTCCCGTGCGCGCGGTTGCTTCGGTGATCACGGGCACCTCGACCACATCGACACCGACGCTGAGGCCCTGGCCGCCGGCGCTGGTGACGACGCCGGTCACGGGCGCGACGTCGGCATAGTCGCGGCCGCGGCCGATCGCAATGTGATCGGTCCCGACGAGAATGCCATTGGTCGGATCGATGCCGATCCAGCCGAGCGTCTCGCCGCACCAGACGTCGACCCAGGCATGGGTCGCGTCGGCGCCTTCGAGGCGCGGCCGGCCGGGCGGCGGTTCGGTGCGCAGGTAGCCGCTGACATAGGCGGCGCCGATGCCGAGGCTGCGCAGGCCCGAGATCATCACCTGCGCGAAATCCTGGCAGACGCCGCGCCGGGTCGCGAAGGCGGCCGCAAGCGGCGTCGCGACGTCGGTCGCGGTCGGGTCGTAGACGAAATCGGCCTTGATCCGGCGGGCGAGCTCGATCGCGCCGGCGAGGATCGGCCGGCCCGCGGGGAAGGACTTGCGCGCGTAGCTCTCGATCGGCTCGGCGAGCGGCACGAAGCGGCTCGGGAACACGTAGTGCACCGGCGCATCGGGGCTGAGCGCGCGGCCGAGCGGGACGGCGTCGCGCACGACCTCGAAGGGCGGGGTCGTCTGCGCGACCGGCAAGGCGCGCGGAACGATGTCGACGAGCGCGGTCTGGCGGATCGTCAGGCGGCGATGCGGAACGCGGAAGGACACGCGCGTGACCCGGTTGCCGAACCAGTCGACCTCGATGGCGGTGTGCTCGGGGCGGGGCTCGACCGAGATCTCGGTCGAGACGAGAGTCTGGCCGTCGCGGGAGGCCGGCGTCAGGCGCAGCCGGCAGTCGGCGAAGGGAACGGTGGCGAAATAGTCGTAGGTGGTGACATGGGTGATCCGGTAGCGCATCGCCTCACGCTCCCTCCTCGGCGACGGTCGGCGGGCCGAAATAGCGCGCTGTCACCGCGTCGGAGACGTCCATCAGCAGCTTCTCGATGCCGCTGAGCCGAGCATCGTCGAAGCTCGCGGGATCGGCGGTCTCGAAATCGATGGCGAGCTTGCGGGCGAGCTTTTCCGCCAGATCGCGCGGTGCGCCGTCGCGGCGGTGCGCGAGGTGCTCCAGATGTTCGAGGATGCGGTCGACCTGGAAGGCGACCGAGCGCGGATGGGCGGCGTCGAGCACGACGAGGTCGAGCACCGGCCGGCGCGCGATCCCCGCAATATAGCGGGCGCGGTAGGAGATGCGCGCGTCGACCAGCTCGAGCAGCAGGTCGAGCGCTTCCGGCGAGCCGTCGCCGAGCTGGCGGGCGAAGCGCACGAGCGCGATCGCCCGCTCGATGCGCCAGCCGAGATCGAGGAAGCGCCAGCCCTCGACGCGGTTCATGGTCTCGTGCGCGAGGCCGACGATCGAGGAGACCGAGCGCAGCTCGGTCTCGGCGATCTCGAACACGTCGTCGCGGATCCGCTCCGGTGCGGCGCCGGCGATGCGGCGGGCGAGCTGCACGAGCGCGCGCCAGGCGTCGGGCGACAGCCGGTCGCGCAGTGCGGCGGCGGCCCGGCGGGCGGCCCCGATCAGCGCGGGCAGGGCCGACGGATGCGGGCCGCCGATCGCCTCGGCCGCGGCGAGCCGCGGGTCGGCGATGCCGTAGGGTGTCGCTCCCCAAAGCGACAGCAGACCGACGATATCCTCGCCGACCGCGACGCGCGGCTCGATCGCGCCGTCGTCGGAGGTGCCTTCCAGGCCGCGGACGAGACGCAACGTCGCCTCGGCGCGTTCCAGATAGCGGCCGAACCAGAACAGGTTGTCGGCGGCGCGGCTCGGCAGCGGGCCGGTCTGGCGCCGGATCTCGATCTGCTCGGGCTCGGGCACCAGCACCGGCTGCTGCGACGGGCCGACGCCCGAGCCGAGCACCCAGACGTCGGCCGAGCGGCCGCCGCGCTGCATGGAGAGCGCGCGGGCGTCCTTGCGCGGCGAGATGCGGCAGAGCCCGCCGGACATGACGACCCAGCCGTCCGGCCCGCGCGCGGCGAAGACACGCAGCGCGTAGGGTTTCGGCACCAGCCGGCCGCCCTCGTAGACGGGGGTGGTCGCGAGCCGGATCGGCTCCTGGGCGACGAAATCCATGCCGCGCTGGCGGATGCGCTCGGCGAGGCGGGCGCGTTCGGCAGCCGTGAAGCCGCGGCCGTCGACGCCGGTCGAATCGAGTACGCCGGGGATCGAGCGCCCGAAGGCCGGCACGATCGCGCGTGCATCGAGATCGGCGAGCACGGCGTCGCGCGCGGCGGGTTCGCCGCACCACCAGCTCGCGACATTGGGCAGCTTCAGGTCCTCGCCGAGCAGCCGGCGGGCCAGCACCGGCAGGTAGCCGGTCAGGCCCGGCGCCTCGACCAGGCCCGAGCCGAGCGCATTGCCGACCACGATGCGGCCGTTGCGGACCGCCTCGACCAGGCCGGGCACGCCCAGATGCGAGGTGCCGTTCAGTTCGAGCGGGTCGGCGAAGTCGCCATCGACGCGGCGCAGGATCGCATCGACCGGCTCGGTGCCTTCGATGGTCCGCAGCGCGATCCGGTCGCCGGCGACGGCGAGGTCGCCGCCCTCCACCAGCATGAAGCCGAGCGAGCGGGCGAGATAGGCATGCTCGAAATAGGTCTCGTTCCAGGGACCGGGCGTCAGCAGCGCGATGCGCGGATCCTCCCGGCCGGTGGCGCGGCCGAGGCCGGAGCGCAGCGCTTGGAAGAAGCCGGTCATCCGGCTGACCTTGTTGGCCTCGAACAGGTCGCGCAGGCCGCGCGAGATCGCGATGCGGTTCTGGATCACGTAGCCGGCGCCGGAGGGCGCTTGCGTGCGGTCGGACAGCACCCACCAGCGCCCGTCGGGCGCGCGGGTGACGTCCGCGGCATAGACCTGCAGATGCCGGCCACCGGCGGGCGTCACGCCGACGAGCGGGCGCAGGAACTCCGGATTGCCGGCGATCAGCGCCGCCGGCACCAGGCCCTCGCCGACCAGCCGCGCCTCGCCATAGAGATCGCCGAGCAGTGCCTCGAACAGTTCGGCACGCTGCACGATGCCGTCGGCGAGGCTCTGCCAGGCCTCGCGCTCCAGGATCAGCGGCACATGGGTGAGCGGCCAGGGCCGCTCGCCGTCGGCCTCGCCGTAGACCCGGTAGACCACTCCCGATTCGCGCAAGTAGCGATCGGCTGCGGCGAAGCGGGCGGCGATGCCGTCCGGTCCCCGCGCCGCCATGCCCGCGATGAACGGGCGCCAGACCGGTCGCGGCGTGCCGTCGGCATCGACGAGCTCATCGTAGACGCCGGGATCGGCGCGGTAGCCGTGCATGAGCCGGGCAAGCGCCGGGTCGACGGGCGCGTCCCAGCCGATGCCGAGTTCGAGTTGATCCGGCTCGCGGCCGATCGGGAGCGAGGCAGGCATCGGTGTGGCGGGAATCGCGCCGGCCGGTATCGCGGCGGCGGGCGAGGCGCCCGACACCGTCAGACCGATCGGGTCGATGTCCGTCTCACTCGGCGACACGCGGCTCGGATCCTCGACAGCGTGGTTTCAGGGACAAGGCGGCTCACGCCTCGCGACGCGGCCGGGCACGGGCGCCCAGCCTGGCACAGCAGGCTCGGCGAACTGTATACGATTCTCGTGCCCGGCACGGCCAGAGCTTCTCCGGCCGATCAGGCGCATGCCAGTTCGGCTCCGGTCGCACGCTCAAAACCGCGTCCTCAGATCCGCGCCGGCGGTCGGCGCAGATCGAGTGTCAGCGGATATTCGCCGGTGCGCTCCGGTGTCGGCACATGCACGAAGCCCGGCGTATGGCCGTGGTCCATGAAGCGCGCGAGCCGGCGGGCCTCGGCCTCGTAGTTGTTGACCGGCGGCGTATCGTAATTCCGGCCGCCCGGATGCGCCACGTGGTAGACGCAGCCGCCGAGCGAGCGGCTCGTCCACTTGTCGACGACGTCGAAGGTCAGCGGCGAGTTGACCGGCAGCGTCGGGTGCAGGCCCGAGGCCGGGTGCCAGGCCTTGTAGCGCACCCCGGCGACCGCCTCTCCGAACCGGCCCGTGGACGTCATCGGCAACGGCCGGCCGTTGCAGGTGACGACGTGGCGCGCCGGGTTCAGACCCTCGGCCTTGACCTGCAGCCGCTCGACCGAACTGTCGACGTAGCGGACCGTGCCGCCGGCCGCGCCCTCCTCGCCGGTGACGTGCCAGGGCTCCAGCGCCTGGCGGATCTCCAACGCGACGCCACCGTGCTCGACGCGGCCGTAGAACGGGAAGCGGAACTCGAACTGCGCCGCGAACCAGAGCGGATCGAAGGCGTAGCCGGCGTGCTTCAGGTCGTCGAGTACGCCCTGGAAATCCTCCCAGACGAAGTGCGGCAGCATGAACCGGTCGTGCAGTGCCGTGCCCCAGCGCACGAATTCGCCGTCCTGCGGCTCCTTCCAGAACCATGAGATCAGCGCCCGCAGCAGCAATTGTTGTGCGAGGCTCATGCGCCAGTCCGGCGGCATCTCGAAGGAGCGGAACTCGACCAGGCCGAGCCGGCCGGTCGGGCCGTCGGGCGAGAACAGCTTGTCGATGCAGACTTCGGTCCGGTGCGTGTTGCCGCTCGAATCGACCAGCAGATTGCGGAACAACCGGTCGGTCAGCCACGGCAGCGGCGGCAGGCCGTAGCCGGGCGCCGGCACGTTGGCGAGCGCGATTTCCAGCTCGTAGAGCGCGTCGTGGCGCGCCTCGTCGATGCGCGGCGCCTGGCTGGTCGGGCCGATGAACAGGCCGGAGAACAGATAGCTCAGCGACGGCCGACGCTGCCAGTAGAGGATCGTGCTCTTCAGGAGGTCCGGACGGCGCAGGAACGGGCTGTCGGCCGGGTGGCGCGCGCCGACCACGACATGGTTGCCGCCGCCGGTGCCGGTGTGGCGGCCGTCGACCATGAATTTTTCCGTGCCGAGCCGCGACTGCCGGGCGTCCTCATAGAGACCCGCCGTGATCGCGACGCATTCGTCCCAGGACTGCGCCGGCTGGACGTTGACCTCGATGACACCGGGGTCCGGCGTCACCTTGATCACGTCGATGCGCGGATCGACCGGCGGCGGATAGCCTTCGATATGGACGGGCAGGCCGAACTCCTCGGCGGAGACCTCGATGGCGGCGATCAGCTCGAGATAGTCGTCGAGCCGCTCGGTCGGCGGCATGAACACGGTCAGCACGCCGTCGCGCGGTTCGATCGCCATGGCGGTTCGCACGGCGGAGGTGCCGGACATGGCTTGTTCGTGGCGCTCCTGACGATCCTGGCCAAGGTCGCGCTTGTAGATCTGGCGCAGCTCGTCGGGGTCGGGCAGGTCACCGCGCGGTGCGAAGGGGTCCGTCTCGACGATATAGGGGTAGCTCGCGGGCGGGATCCAGGGCAGCGATTCGAGCGGCAGGCGGTAGCCGACCGGGCTGTCGCCGGGCAGCAGGAACAGTCGGCCGCGCCGGAAGTTCCAGCGCTCCGACACCCAGCCCCGGCCGGCGCGCGACTGCCAGCGCTGGATCGGCAGAACGTAGCCCGTCGGCTTGCCGAGACCGCGCTCGAACACCTTGATCATGCGCGCCCGCGCCTCGGCATCCTCCATCTTGGGATCGAGCGGATCGACGTTCTCCGGCAGCTGACCTTCCTTGACCATCCAGTGCGCCGGATCCTCGTAGGCCGGCACGACGTGGTCGGCGCCGACCTTCAGCGCCGTCGCCAGCGCGGTCAGCAACTGCTCGGCCTGAGCGGTGGTGGCGTCCTTGCGGCCGGCCACGGTGGCGATCAGGTTCGGGTCGGTCCAGATCGGCTTGCCGTCCTTGCGCCAGTAGAGCGCGAAGCTCCAGCGCGGCAGGCTCTCGCCCGGATACCATTTGCCCTGGCCGTAATGCAGGAAGCCGCCGGGCGCGAAGCGTTGGCGCAGGCGGCGGATCAGGTCGTCGGCGCGCTGGCGCTTGGTCGGACC
Source organism: Ancalomicrobiaceae bacterium S20 (assembly GCA_040269895.1). Taxonomy (NCBI): domain Bacteria; kingdom Pseudomonadati; phylum Pseudomonadota; class Alphaproteobacteria; order Hyphomicrobiales; family Ancalomicrobiaceae; genus Methyloraptor; species Methyloraptor flagellatus. Next base: position 4,469,399 of record CP158568.1, read on the forward strand.
GACGGCTGCGGTGTTCCACTCGGCCGACTGATAGTCGTCGATCGACACGAAGGTCGGCTCGCCGCCCATGGTCAGCCGCACGTCGCCGGCGATCAGGTCCTCGTCGACCTTGCGGCCGAGATCGTCGAGCGCGGCCCAGGCCTCGTCGGAGAACGGGAAGGTCACGCGCGGCTTCTCGGCGATGCGCGTCACCTTCATCTGGAAATCGAATTCGGTCTCGGTGCCGGGCAGAGCGGCGAAGGAGCCCGAGATCGGCGCGGCCGAACGATAGTGCGGCGTGCCGGCGAGCGGCAGGTGGCCCTCGCCGGCGAACAGGCCCGAGGTCGGATCGAGGCCGATCCAGCCGGCGCCGGGGATATAGACCTCGCACCAGGCGTGCAGGTCGGTGAAGTCGTGATCGGTGCCGGAGGGACCGTCGAGCGCGGCGACGTCGGGCTTCAGCTGAATCAGGTAGCCGGAGACGAAGCGGGCGGCGAGGCCGAGCCGGCGCAAGAGGTTGACCAGCAGCCAGCCGGTGTCGCGGCAGGAGCCGGACTTGAGCTCCAGTGTCTCGTCCGGCGCCTGCACGCCGGGCTCCATGCGGATCACATAGCGGATGTGGTTCGACAGTGCCTGATTGATCGCGACCAGAAAGTCGACCGTCTGCATCGGCTCGCGCGGAATGGTGGCGAGATAGGCCTCGAAGGCTTCGCCGGCCAGCTCGGGCTGCAGGTAGGGTTTGAGCTCCTCGGCCAGTTCCGGCTTGTAGGCGAAGGGAAACTTCTCGGCATAATCCTCGATGAAGAAGTCGAACGGATTGTAGACCGCCATCTCGGCGACGAGGTCGACCTCGATCTTGAACTCGGTGGTCGGCTCGGGAAACACGAAGCGCGCCAGCCAGTTGCCGTGCGGATCCTGCTGCCAGTTGACGAAATGGGTCTCCGGGGTGACTCGCAGCGAATAGCTCGGCACCTTGGTCCGGCAATGCGGTGCGGGCCTCAGCCGGATGACCTGCGGGCCGAGCTCGACCGGCTTGTCATAGGAATAGGCGGTGACGTGGTGCAGGGCCGTGAGGATCGCCAAGGGATGTCTCGCGCTGGTGTCGGGCGGGTCCAGCCTATTCCTTGGGCAGGGCCTCGCAAGCCCGGTCTTTGAACGCCGCGTGCGGAAAATTTAGGCGATCGTGGTCTCGAGAGCAAAAAGGCCGCGGCTCGGTTGGAGCCACGGCCTTGTCATCGTTCGGACTTCTCGTTTCCGGACCTCAGCGCGCCAGCGCTTCCAGTTCCTTGACGATCGCCGCGCCCATGTCCTTGGTGCCGACGGCGTTCTGGCCGGCCGCGGCGATGTCCTTGGTGCGGACGCCGCTCGCCAGCACGTTGGCGATCGCCTTGTCCAGCATGTCGGCGGCCTCGCCGAGGCCGAGCGAGTAGCGCAGCGCCATCGCGAAGGAGCCGATCATCGCGATCGGGTTGGCGATGCCCTTGCCGGCGATGTCCGGCGCGGACCCGTGCACCGGCTCGTAGAGCGATTTCCTCTTGCCGGTCGCCGCGTCGGGGGCGCCGAGCGAGGCCGAGGGCAGCATGCCGAGCGAGCCGGTCAGCATGGCCGCGACGTCGGACAGGATGTCGCCGAACAGGTTGTCGCAGACGATGACGTCATACTGCTTCGGCCAGCGGACCAGCTGCATGGCGCAATTGTCGGCGAGCACGTGTTCGAGCGCGACGTCGGAATACTCTTCCTTGCCGATCTTGGTGACGACCTGGTTCCAGAGCACGCCCGATTTCATCACGTTGCGCTTCTCGGCCGAGGCGACCTTCTTGCCGCGGGTGCGGGCGAGGTCGAAGGCGACGCGCGCGATGCGCTCGATCTCGTGGGTCGTGTAGAGCTGGGTGTCGACGGCGCGCTTCTCGCCGTTCTCGAGCGTGACGATCTCCTTCGGCTCGCCGAAATAGACGCCGCCGGTCAGTTCGCGCACGATCAGGATGTCGAGGCCCTCGACGACCTCGCGCTTCAGCGACGAGGCGTCGGCGAGCGCCGGGTAGCAGATCGCCGGACGCAGGTTGGCGAACAGGCCGAGATCCTTGCGCAGGCGCAGAAGGCCCGCCTCGGGACGGACGTCATAGGGCACGCTGTCCCATTTCGGGCCGCCGACCGCGCCGAACAGCACCGCGTCGGCCGCTTGCGCGAGCTTCATGTCCTCTTCCGAGATCGCCTTGCCATGCGCGTCGTAGGCCGAACCGCCGACGAGACCGGCCTCGGTCTCGAAGGTCGCGACGCCGCGCGCCTGGAACCAGGAGAGGATGCTCTTCACCTCCACCATGATCTCGGGGCCGATGCCGTCGCCGGGGAGAAGGAAGAGGTTGAAGGAAGCCATGGCGTTTCGTCCTGTCGGTTTCTCAATGCCGGCCGATCTCGACGACCGGCCTCTCGGCATTCAAGGGTGGCCGGTCTCGGGGACCGGCGGGGCGTCTCGGCCGCGTCCTTTATCAAGGGCCGCCCGGAGCGGCAACGGCATGCGGCAACGCGATACGGCAGCTTTGACGTGGCAACGGGGCTGCGGGAGTGGGCGCTGGTCGCGGGCTTCCGGTTAACCACGCGCCCGTTCGGTGGTCCGGTGTTTGCTGTTCCGTAAGGAGAAGCGCCGGAATGTCCCGAAACGACACGTCCGAAACGACACGAAGGCGCGGCTCGGGAAGCGATCCGGGCCTGGTCCGCCTCGATGGGGAACGCGCCGATGAATGTTCGTCTGATCCGCCGTCTCGCCCTCGGCGCCGCCCTCGTCGTGGCGACCGCCGGCACCACCTATTTCTTCGTGACGCGTCACGGCCACGCCGGGCTCCATCCCGTGCCGGCCGCGGCGGCGCGCTCCTATGAGGGGCAGAAGGTCATCTACCACATCAGCGAGGGCGTCGGTCTCCTGAACCGTAACGCCAAGCGCTGGGTCGGCAACATGGAGAACCACTTTGCGGCGACGCCGAACGGCGACCTGTCGCTGGTGGTGGTCATGAACGGCGACGGCGTCGACCTGCTCGCGGCCGCGAAGTCCGATCCGGACCTCGCCGCGCGCATCGACCGGCTGCGGGCCAAGGGCGCGCGGTTCCTGGTCTGCCGCAACACGCTGGTTTCGCGTGGCATCGATCCGCAGGCCGACCTGTTCGGCGTCGGGCCGCAGGACATCGTGCCGGCCGGCGTGGCGGAGATCGCCTATCTGGAAACCAAGGGCTACGGCTATCTGCGACCGTGAGTGACGGCGGGCAGCGCGCGCGGCGAAGCTGCCCTCGATCCTTACTCGGCCGCGTGCGGCGCGTCGGAGAGGCCGTGCGCCTCGGGCCGGGTCCACTGGCCGGTCTCCGGCTCGTAGACATGCAGCTCGCCGAGGCTGATGTCGAACCAGGCGCCGTAGAGCGACAGGCGCCCCCGGCCCTCGAGATGCTGCACGCAGGGGAAGCTGCGCAGGTTGTCGATCGAATGCAGGATCGACGCCCGTTCCAGCCGCAGCCGCCGCTCGTCCGGCGTATCGTCCGGATGGCAGGCGCATTCGGCGACCGGCTTCTCGAGCAGCGAGATCCATTTGCCGATGAAGTCGCCGGGGGTCAGCGGCTCCGGGTTCTCGGCCAGCGCGGCCGCGATGCCGCCGCAGCGGCCGTGGCCCATCACGACGACGTTCTTCACCTTCAGCGCGACGAGGGCGAACTCCAGCGCGGCCGACGTGCCGTGGTGCTTGTCGTCGGGCGAGAACGGCGGCACCAGATTGGCGACGTTGCGGACCACGAACAACTCGCCCGGCGCGGAATCGAAGATCGTCTCCGGCGCGGCGCGGCTGTCGCAGCAGGCGATGATCAGCGTTTCGGGGCGCTGGCCGGTCTCGGCGAGATGGCGATAGCGGTCGTTCTCGGACGTGTAGCGGCCGGCCCGGAAGTTCCGGTAGCCCTCGACCAGTTTCGTCGGAAACATCGATATCCTCCTTCACGCGCCGTTGCCTCGTCGGCATCCGGACGGATCCGACCCGGTTGCGGCGTCGCAGCCGGGCGATCGCGATCGTATCGCGTCCCCGTTGTTGCGGTGCAAGATGCCGAGGTGCGACCCGGCTTGTCGAGGGCCGGTTTCGTCGCAGCGCGCAAGCGGGCCTGCAACGGGAAACGGCGGGCCTGGGTTGCACGGCCGCTTCTCGCCGCCGACGAAACGCGACCGAAACAATGCCGACGCTGACAATTCCCTATCGATCGAGCGATCACGCCGCTGGGGCCGCGGCGTCTCTCAAGTCGCCGTCGGACGGGTGGGAGCGAGAGTGATGAGAGTGAAAACCGTGGCCGCACTCGGGGCGCTGCGCCAAGCGGCGCTGGCCGTCGCGCTGATCGCGGCGGCGCTCGGCGTCGTCGGGCCGGCCGCTGCGCAGTCGCTGGGCGGCGACTACCGGGTCGAAGGCACCAACTTCGACGGCTCGCGCTACAAGGGCACGGCGCGGATCACCATCACCAGCAACACCACCTGCCGCATCACCTGGTCGACCGGCACCGAGGCGAGCGGCATCTGCATGCGCACCGACGATGTGATCGCGGCCTCCTACAAGATGGGCGGCAGCCTCGGTCTGATCATCTATCGCCTGCAGTCGGACGGCTCGCTCGACGGCGTCTGGACCATCGCCGACCAGTCGGGTGCGGGCACCGAACGGCTGATCCCGCGCTGATCCCGCGGGGCATCGCGCCGTCTCAGACCGCCAGGGCCGCCAAAGCGGCGAGGTCGACGTTGCCGCCGCAGACCAGCACACCGACGCGCTCGCCGCGCGGGCTCATAGCCCTTCGACAAGAGGGCCGCGAGCGCGGCCGCGCCGCCCGGCTCGGCCGCGATCCTCAGCCGGTCCCAGAGCCGGCGCTGCGCTTCGGCGATGGCGCCGTCCGGCACCAGCACGACCCGGTCGACCGCCTGTTCCGCGATCGAGAGCACCAGATCGCCGACGCGCCTGGCGCCGAGACTGTCGGCCGCGATCGACTCGACCTCGACATCGACGGTGCGGCCCGCCTCCATCGCCGCATGCAGCGCGCGCGAGCCCTGGGGCTCGACCGCGACGACCTTGACGCGCCGGCCGAACCACAGCGCCGCGCCGGCGACGAGGCCGCCGCCGCCAGCGGCGATCAGCACCGTGTCGAGATCCGGTACGTCCGCGTCCCATTCGCGCGCGACCGTGCCCTGGCCGGCGATGGTGAAGGCGCTGTCGAAGGGGTGCACCATCAGCGCGCCGCTCTCGGCCGCATAGGCCTCCGACAGCACCGCGGCATCGGCGTATCGTTCGCCGGCGACGACCACTTCGGCCCCATAGCCGCGGATGCGCTCAATCTTCACCGGGCTCGAGATCGTCGGCACGAAGATGCGTGCCCTGTGGCCGAGACAGGCGGCGGCATAGGCGACGGCGGCGCCATGATTGCCGCCCGAGGCTGCGGTGACGCCGACCGGCGGCACGGTGCGGGCGAGCAGGTTGTTGAAGGCGCCGCGCGCCTTGAACGAACCGGTGTGCTGGAAGAGTTCGAGCTTCAGGCTCACCGGCTCGGCGAGACCGAAGGCGGCGCCCTCGACGTCGAACGCCGGTGTGTGGCGGACATGCGGCCTGATGCGGCCGGCGGCGTTTGTGATCGCCGACGGGTCGAGCAGTTCTGCCATGGAATCCTCTCTCGTTGCCGGCATCCTAGTGTGGCGGTCGACGCAATCCAACGGTCGCTGGGCGCAGCCGCCGGATTTTGCCGCGGGATGGTCTCCCGGATCGTGGGCGAAATGTCCTGATCTCAGCCCTTCGACCCGGTTTTCTCCTGCCTCATTCCCCCGGCCTCATGACGACCTCGTGATGGGTGCGGCGCGGCCTGCGACCATGGGGGGCTTTCCTGATGGTGCCGTAAGGGTTAGCGTTATCCCCTATCGAGGAGTTCGTGCATGGAGCCTTTCCGTCCCGACCTGATGTTCGCTTCGGGTGTCATGGCCTTCGCCGCGCTCGGCGAGGTCATGGGGGAGATCGCGGCCCTGTCACCGGTGGTGATCGCGCTCCGTTCGGATCAGATGGTGCAGTCGCTGTTCAATCCGCTCGCGGCCGGTTCGGTCGAGCCGGTGCGGATGGTGACCGAAAAGATGAGCGCGGCGGCCGAGGCGACGTTCGAAACCGCCGCGGCGGTCGGCGTCGCGCTTGGCGGGGCGGTTTTCGGCGGCGCGCCGCAATATGATGCCGGCGCGCGGATCGCCCGGGCGGCGACCTTCCCGGTCCGCCGTCGCCTGCGTGACAATGTCCGGCGCCTGTCGCGCCGCGACGACGACGCGGACGCGTGACCTTCGTTATCTCCTGACGCCGCCGGCCAGATCGTCATTCCTCCTGTCTTCTCGTCTGCACTGGACGCGCGGGAGCTGCGACCTTTGTTCGGGGGCTCGCGTTCTTGCCGCCGGCGAGACGAGCGGCTAACCCTGTCGCCCTTGTTGCGATGCAGCAGCATCGCATGCGAGCCGTGACCCGGCTTTCGGGCGCGGTTCGGGCGCGGACGAGAGGGGTCATGAGCCAAGCCGAGCTACCGATCAGGACGGTCGTCGAGCGCTACGACGCGCTGGTCGCCCGGGGCAGCATCGATCGAGATCCCGCCCAGGCGGCGCTGGCCGCCCGGCTCGATGCCCTCAACGAGCGGCTGGAGACGGCCGATCTGGCGGTCAAGGGCTCGTCGCTCGGCTGGCTGTTCGGGCGCAAGACGCCGAAGCGCGAGCCGATCCGCGGCCTCTACATCCATGGCGAGGTCGGCCGCGGCAAGACCATGCTGATGGATCTGTTCTTCGACCTCGCGCATGTGAAGCTGAAGCGGCGGGTGCACTTCCACGCCTTCATGGCCGATGTGCAGGGCCGCATCCATGCGGCGCGCACCGCCATTCTCGAAGGCCGGATCAAGGGCGACGATCCGATCGCGCCGGTCGCCGACGCGATCGCGGCCGAGACGCGGCTGCTCTGCTTCGACGAATTCGCCGTCTACGACATCGCCGATGCGATGATCCTCGGCCGGCTGTTCACGCGCCTGTTCGAGAAGGGCGTCGTGATGGTGGCGACCTCGAACGTGATGCCGGACCGGCTCTATTGGGACGGGCTCAACCGCGCGCTGTTCCTGCCGTTCATCGAGCTCCTGAAGACCTATGTCGACGTCGTCCGGCTCTCCAGCGCGACCGACTACCGGCTCGAGAAGACCGATCTCGACCGCTCCTACCTGACGCCGCTCGGGCCGGACGCTGACATGGTCCTGGAAGAGGTCTGGTTCCGGCTGACCGGGCACAAGCGCGGCGCGCGCGTGGTGCTGCCGTTTCGCGGCCGCTCGATCGAGGTGCCGCAGGCCTGCGGGGAGGCGGCGCGGTTCGATTTCCGTGATCTCTGCGAGAAGCCGCTCGGCGCGGCCGACTATCTCGAAATCGCCGGACACTATGGCACGATCTTCGTGGAACACGTTCCGGTGATGACGGCGCAGAACCGCAACGCCGCGAAGCGGTTCATCAATCTGATCGACGCGCTCTACGACCGCCATGTCCGGCTGGTCATCTCGGCCGCCGCGGAGCCGGACAGGCTCTGGGCCGGGGAGGACGGCGTCGAAACCTTCGAGTTCCAGCGCACCGCGTCGCGTCTCACGGAGATGAGATCGGTCGAATATATTGCGGCGCGGAAAGATGCTGCGTCAACCGGGGGCTGACCGGCCGGAACACCGTCGAATTGCTCGGAAATCCGGCGCTTTTTGCATCACGGAATAAACCTTCGAACGACTTGTCTCCCCACCCGGAAGGGAGTATTGCGACCACGACAGGATGTCGCACCCGACCTCCACCTCAACAATCCAGGGAAACGTCACGCATGGCGCGGAAGAAGATCGCACTGATCGGCTCGGGTCAGATCGGTGGCACGCTCGCCCATCTCGCCGGCCTCAAGGAACTCGGCGACATCGTCCTTTTCGACATCGCCGAAGGCATCCCGCAGGGCAAGGCGCTCGACATCGCCGAGTCCTCGCCGGTCGACGGCTTCGACGCCAAGCTCTCGGGTGCGAACGGCTACGAGGCGATCGCCGGTGCCGACGTGATCATCGTCACCGCCGGCGTGCCGCGCAAGCCCGGCATGAGCCGTGACGACCTGCTGTCGATCAACCTCGGCGTCATGGAGCAGGTCGGCGCGGGCATCAAGCAGTATGCCCCGAACGCCTTCGTGATCTGCATCACCAACCCGCTCGACGCGATGGTGTGGGCGCTGCAGAAGTTCTCCGGCCTGCCGGCGAACAAGGTCGTCGGCATGGCCGGCGTGCTGGACTCGGCCCGCTTCCGCTATTTCCTCGCCGAGGCGCTCAACGTTTCGGTCAAGGACGTGCACGCCATGACCCTCGGCGGCCACGGCGACGACATGGTGCCGCTGGTGCGCCACTCGACCGTCGGCGGCATTCCGCTGCCGGATCTGGTCAAGATGGGCCTCCTCTCCCAGGAGAAGCTCGATGCGATCGTCGAGCGCACCCGCAAGGGCGGCGGCGAGATCGTCGCGCTCCTGAAGACCGGCTCGGCTTTCTATGCGCCGGCGGCTTCGGCGATCGCGATGGCCGAGAGCTACCTCAAGGACCAGAAGCGCATCCTTCCCGTGGCCGCGCAGCTCTCGGGCCAGTATGGCCTCGACGGCACCTATGTCGGCGTGCCCGTCGTGATCGGCGAGAACGGCGTCGAGCGCATCTTCGAGATCGAATTCGACGAGGCCGAGAAGGCGATGTTCGCCAAGTCGGTGGCGTCGGTTTCGGGCCTGATCGAGGCCTGCAAGCAGATCAAGCCGTCGCTCGCCTGAGCGACGAGGGGGCAGGTTTCCCGCGCCTCCCCCGTGGGAGGCCGCCGGGTCTTCCTCCACGCACATGCGGCGCAATCGCGCCAACGGACGACGGATCGGCCGGACGCCTTCGGGGGCGTCCGGTGCGGCGTCGGACGGAATACGCGGGCTCAATCGGTTCGATCGATCCCGTGGAACCCTGAGAATTCACTCGTGTCCACCTTCGGAGGCGTGACGGGGCGATGAATATTCACGAGTATCAGGCGAAGGCCGTCCTTCGCGACTATGGCGCACCGGTGTCGAAGGGCGTGCCCGCCTTCACCGTGGAGGAGGCCGTCGAGGCGGCGAAGCAGCTCCCCGGACCGCTCTATGTGGTCAAGAGCCAGATCCATGCCGGCGGCCGCGGCAAGGGCAAGTTCAAGGAACTCGCCCCCGACGCCAAGGGCGGCGTGCGCCTTGCGTTCTCGATCGACGAGGTCGCGGCCCATGCCAAGGAAATGCTCGGCAACACGCTCGTCACCGTGCAGACCGGCCCGGCCGGCAAGCAGGTGAACCGCCTCTACATCGAGGACGGCTCGGACATCGAGCGCGAGCTCTATCTCTCGGCGCTGGTCGACCGCGCGACCGGCTCGATCGGCTTCGTCGTCTCGACCGAAGGCGGCATGGACATCGAGCAGGTCGCCCACGACACGCCTGAGAAGATCCAGACCTTCCACGTCGATCCGGCCGCGGGCTACCAGCCCTATGTCGGCCGCAACGTGGCCTACGCGCTGAAGCTGCAGGGCAACCAGATCAAGCAGTGCGTCAAGCTGGTCGGCGACCTCTACAAGGCCTTCGTCGACAAGGACATGGCCATGCTCGAGGTCAACCCGCTGATCGTCACCAAGCAGGGCGACCTCAAGGTGCTCGACGCCAAGGTGAACTTCGACAGCAACGCGCTCTACCGGCATCCCGAGATCGTCGCGCTGCGCGACGAGACCGAGGAAGATGCCAAGGAGATCGAGGCCTCGAAGTACGACCTCGCCTATATCGCGCTCGACGGCACGATCGGCTGCATGGTCAACGGCGCCGGCCTCGCCATGGCGACGCTCGACATCATCCAGCTCTACGGCGAGACCCCGGCGAACTTCCTCGACGTCGGCGGCGGCGCTTCGGAAGAGAAGGTCACGGCTGCCTTCAAGATCATCACCGCGGATCCGCAGGTGAAGGGCATCCTGGTCAACATCTTCGGCGGCATCATGAAGTGCGACATCATCGCCCGCGGCGTCATCGGCGCCGTCAAGGCGGTCGGCCTCAAGGTTCCGCTGGTCGTGCGCCTCACGGGCACCAACGAAGAGCTCGGCAAGCAGATCATCCGCGAGTCGGGTCTCAACGTCATCCCGGCGGACGATCTCGACGACGCCGCGCAGAAGATCGTCAAGGCGGTGAGGGGCTGAACCAATGTCCGTTCTGGTCGACAAGAACACCAAGGTCATCACCCAGGGCTTCACCGGCGCCCAGGGCACGTTCCACTCCGAGCAGGCGATCGCCTACGGCACCAAGGTCGTCGGCGGCGTGACGCCGGGCAAGGGCGGCTCGACGCACATCGGTCTGCCGGTGTTCGACACCGTGCAGGAGGCCAAGCGCGAGACCGGCGCGACCGCGACCGCGATCTACGTGCCGCCGCCGTTCGCGGCCGACGCGATCCTCGAGGCGATCGACGCCGAGATGGAGCTGATCGTCACCATCACCGAGGGCATCCCGGTCATGGACATGGTCAAGGTCGGCAAGGCGCTCAAGGGCTCCAAGTCGCGCCTGATCGGCCCGAACTGCCCGGGCGTGCTGACGCCGGGCGAATGCAAGATCGGCATCATGCCGGGCCACATCTTCTCGAAGGGCTCGGTCGGCGTCGTGTCGCGCTCGGGCACCCTGACCTATGAGGCGGTCAAGCAGACCACCGACGTCGGCCTCGGCCAGACGACGGCGGTCGGCATCGGCGGCGATCCGGTCAAGGGCACCGAGTTCATCGACGTGCTCGAGATGTTCCTCAACGACCCCGAGACCAAGTCGATCATCATGATCGGCGAGATCGGCGGCTCGGCCGAGGAAGAGGCGGCGGAGTTCATCAAGTCGCACCCGATCAAGAAGCCGATGGTCGGCTTCATCGCCGGTGTCGCGGCCCCTCCGGGTCGCCGCATGGGCCATGCGGGCGCGATCATCTCCGGCGGCAAGGGCGGCGCCCAGGACAAGATGAAGGCCATGGAGGCCGCGGGCATCCGCGTGTCGCCGTCGCCGGCCAAGCTCGGCAAGACCCTCGTCGAGGTTCTGGCCGGCAAGTGATCCGGGTCGATCGGCCGGGCCGATCGCTCGATCGTGACGAAGGTTGTTCCGGCGCTGGGGCCGTTGCCCCGCGCCGGCGCATGTTTCGGACGGGCCGCGCCCCCATATGGGAGAGCGGTGCCGTGTCTGATCGGCGCAAGGCCGATCGCACCAGTTTCGCTCCGGTCGGCGGCAGCCGACAGGGCGACCGACCCGGACGGAGCGGCGTCGACGGCGAATGCGGTCATGACGCCGCGCGGGGCTGATCCCCGACGGAGGGGCGCATCGTGGCCGGTTCAGGCGGAACCGGGCGCGGGCGAGATGCAAGGAGCGGGGCCGAGGGTCCCGGTGAGGCAATGGATCGTGACGGCGGCAATTCCGGCCTGCAACTGACCTCGTTCCTCTACGGCGGCAACGCCGAGTACATCGAGGATCTCTACGCGCGCTACGAGGAGAACCCCGCGTCGGTCGACGCGAGCTGGCGCGAGTTCTTCGGGTCGCTGACCGACGACAAGCAGACGGTGGTCAAGAACGCCAAGGGCGCCGCCTGGGAGCGCAAGGACTGGCCGCCGAAGCAGAACGGCGACCTGGTCTCCGCGCTCGACAGCGACTGGGCCTGGCTCGAGAAGCAGACCGCCGACAAGGTCAAGGGCAAGGCCAAGGAGAAGGGCGTCGAGCTCTCCGCCCAGCAGATCCAGCAGGCCGCCCGCGACAGCGTCCGCGCGATCATGATGATCCGCGCCTACCGCGCCCGCGGTCACCTGCATGCCCAGCTCGATCCGCTGGCGCTCGCGCCGGAGAAGGACCACGAGGAGCTGCATCCGTCGAGCTACGGCTTCACCGATGCCGATCTCGACCGCAAGATCTTCATCGACAACGTGCTCGGCCTCGAGTTCGCGACCGTCCGCGAAATGCTCGAGATCCTGCGCCGGACTTACTGCTCGAGCATCGGCGTCGAGTTCATGCACATCTCCGATCCGGCCGAGAAGAGCTGGATCCAGGCGCGCATCGAAGGGCCGGACAAGACCATCGCCTTCACGAAGGAAGGCAAGCGCGCGATCCTGAAGAAGCTGATCGAGGCCGAGGGCTTCGAGAAGTTCCTGGACGTGAAGTATACCGGCACCAAGCGCTTCGGTCTCGACGGCGGCGAGGCGCTGATCCCGGCGCTCGAGCAGATCATCAAGCGCGGCGGCAATCTCGGCGTGCGCGAGATCGTGCTCGGCATGGCCCACCGCGGCCGCCTCAACGTGCTCTGCCAGGTGCTCGGCAAGCCACACCGGGCGCTGTTCCACGAGTTCAAGGGCGGTTCCTTCGCCCCCGACGACGTCGAGGGCTCGGGCGACGTCAAGTACCACCTCGGCGCCTCGTCGGACCGCGAGTTCGACGGCAACCGGGTGCATCTGTCGCTGACCGCCAACCCGTCGCACCTCGAGATCGTCAATCCGGTCGTGCTTGGCAAGGCGCGCGCCAAGCAGGACCAGCTCGCCGACAATCCGAAGAGCGAGATCATCAATCTCGATCAGCGCGCGCGCGTGCTGCCGCTGCTCCTGCACGGCGACGCGGCCTTCGCGGGTCAGGGCGTGGTGGCGGAGTGCTTCGGCCTGTCGGGCCTGCGCGGTCACCGCACCGGCGGCTCGATCCACGTCATCATCAACAACCAGATCGGCTTCACGACGAACCCGCGCTTCTCGCGCTCGTCGCCGTATCCCTCCGACGTCGCCAAGATGATCGAGGCGCCGATCTTCCACGCCAACGGCGACGATCCGGAAGCGGTGGTGTTCGCGGCCAAGGTCGCGACCGAGTTCCGGCAGAAGTTCCACAAGCCGGTCGTCATCGACATCATCTGCTATCGCCGCTTCGGCCATAACGAAGGCGACGAGCCGGCGTTCACGCAGCCGATCATGTATCGGAAGATCCGCAATCATCCCTCCACGCTGGCGCTCTACTCGGAGAAGCTGGTCGCCGAGGGCGTGGTCACGCGCGGCGAGATCGACCAGTGGCAGGCCGACTGGCGCAAGCACCTCGACGTCGAGTTCGAGGCGGGCGCGTCGTTCAAGCCGAACAAGGCCGACTGGCTCGACGGTCGCTGGTCGGGCCTCAAGGCCGCCGGCATGAACGATCCGGACGAGGCGCGCCGCGGCACGACCGGGCTCGAGTTCGACGCGCTGAAGAAGCTCGGCCAGAAGCTGACCGAGGTGCCGAGCGGCTTCAACGTGCATCGCACGATCGGCCGTTTCCTCGACAATCGCCGTCAGGCGATGGAGACCGGCGAAGGCATCGACTGGGCGACCGGCGAGGCGCTGGCCTTCGGGTCGCTGCTGCTCGAAGGCCACCCGATCCGTCTTTCGGGTCAGGACGTCGAGCGCGGCACGTTCAGCCAGCGGCATTCGGTGCTCTACGATCAGGAGACCGAGGCGCGCTACATCCCGCTCAACAACATCGAGCCGGGCGTGCAGGCCAAGTACGAGGTCATCAACTCGATGCTCTCGGAAGAGGCCGTGCTCGGCTTCGAATACGGCTATTCGCTCGCCGAGCCGAATGCGCTGACGCTCTGGGAAGCGCAGTTCGGTGATTTCGCCAATGGTGCGCAGGTCGTGTTCGACCAGTTCATCTCCTCGGGCGAGCGCAAGTGGCTGCGCATGTCCGGTCTCGTCTGCCTCTTGCCGCACGGCTATGAGGGCCAGGGACCGGAGCATTCCTCCGCGCGTCTGGAGCGCTATCTCCAGATGTGCGCCGAGGACAACATGCAGGTCGCCAACTGCACCACGCCGGCGAACTACTTCCACATCCTGCGCCGTCAGCTCAACCGCGACTTCCGCAAGCCGCTGATCCTGATGACGCCGAAGTCGCTGCTCCGTCACAAGCGGGCGGTGTCGAAGCTGGAGGCGTTCGGGCCGGAGTCGAACTTCCACCGCGTGCTCTACGACACCGCGCAGACGCACCCGGAGACGACGACGGTCAAGCTCGTGGACGACGCCAAGATCCGGCGCGTCGTGCTCTGCTCGGGCAAGGTCTACTACGACCTGTTCGAGGAGCGCGAGAAGCGCGGCATCGACGACGTCTATCTGCTGCGCGTCGAGCAGCTCTACCCGGTGCCGGCCAAGGCGCTGGTGCGCGATCTCAGCCGGTTCAAGAACGCCGAGATCGTCTGGTGCCAGGAAGAGCCGAAGAACATGGGCGCCTGGTCGTTCATCGAGCCGTATCTGGAATGGGCGTGCGAGCAGGTGAAGGGCAAGTCGAAGCGGGCGCGCTATGCCGGCCGCCCGGCTTCGGCCGCGACCTCGACCGGCCTGATGGCCAAGCACAACGCCCAGCTCGCGGCCTTCCTCAATGAAGCGCTCGCCTGACGGCTCACCTCCTTTCGCAGGGCCCGCGTCCGTCGCGGGCCCGCTCCTCCGACAGCCCATCCGAACAACGAGATCCACCACCATGGCAACCGAGATCAAGGTTCCGACCCTCGGCGAATCCGTCACCGAGGCGACCATCGCCCGATGGTTCAAGCAACCCGGCGAGGCCGTGAAGGCCGACGAGCCGCTCGTCGAACTGGAAACCGACAAGGTCACGGTCGAGGTTCCGGCCCCGGCCTCGGGCGTGATCGAGGCGATCGTCGCCAAGGAAGGCGACACCGTCGGTGTCGGCGCGCTGCTCGGCACGCTGACCGAAGGCGCGGCCGCCGCCGCGGCCCCGAAGGCGGCCGCCCCGGCGGCGGCTCCGGCGCCCGCCGCGGCTGCTCCGGCACCGGCCGGCGCCGTGCCGCCGGCGCCGAGCGCCGCCCGCCTGATGGCCGAGACCGGCGTCAGCGTCGCGGAAGGCTCCGGCAAGCGCGGTCAGGTGCTGAAGGGCGACGTGCTCGCCGCGATCGAGGGTGGCGCCAAGCCGGCGCCCGCTCCGGCGCCGATGCCGGCTCCGGTCGTCGCGGCCGCGCCGCGTCCGACCCCGCAGGCCGATGATGCCGCGCGCGAGGACCGCGTGCGCATGACCAAGCTGCGCCAGACCATCGCCCGTCGCCTCAAGGAGGCGCAGACCAACGCCGCGATGCTGACGACGTTCAACGACGTCGACATGTCGGCGCTGATGGCGATGCGCACGCAGTACAAGGACCTGTTCGAGAAGAAGCACGGCGTCCGCATGGGCTTCATGGGCGCCTTCGTGAAGGCGGTCGTCGCCGCGCTGAAGGAGATCCCGGCGGTCAACGCCGAGATCGACGGCCAGGACATCATCTACAAGAACTACTACCACATCGGCGTCGCGGTCGGCTCGGACAAGGGTCTGGTCGTGCCGGTGGTGCGCGATGCCGATCGGCTGTCGATCGCCGGCGTCGAGAAGGCGATCGGCGACTTCGGCCGCCGCGCCCGCGACGGCCAGCTCAAGATCGACGAGATGCAGGGCGGCACCTTCACGATCTCGAACGGCGGTGTCTACGGCTCGCTGATGTCGACGCCGATCCTCAACGCGCCGCAGTCGGCCATTCTCGGCATGCACCGCATCGAGGATCGTCCGGTCGTGCGCAACGGCCAGATCGTGATCCGGCCGATGATGTATCTGGCGCTCTCCTATGATCATCGGATCATCGACGGCAAGGAAGCCGTGACCTTCCTGGTCCGGATCAAGGAGATGGTCGAGGATCCGCAGCGCCTCGTGATGGATATCTGATCGGGTCGCGGGTCGGGCCTTCCCTTGCAGGGGAGGTCGCGACCCGGATCCCGTGGTATCGATACCGCCGGCGGCCCCCAGCCGTCGGCGCTTCTCTGTCGGTGCTCTTCTGTCGGCGCTTCTTTGTCGGCGATGGTGTGCGGAGAGGGGCGGGGCCGGATCCCGCAGACCCAGGCGAGGTGGCGATGTCGCAATACATGCTCGAATTCGCCGGCCTGATGGCCGTGTTCTCGATCATCATCGTGGCGCCGGGCGCGGATTTCGCGATCGTGCTGCGGCAGGCGATCGTCCACGGCCGCCGCGCCGCGATCCTGACCAGCATCGGCATCGGCTGTTCGCTCCTGTTCCACATCGGCTACACGATCCTCGGCCTCGGCCTGATCGTGTCGAAGTCGCTGTTCCTGTTCGGGCTCCTGAAGTGGGCGGGTGCCGCCTATCTCGTCTGGCTCGGCGTGAAGTCCTGGTTCTCGGCGCCGTTCGAGGCCTCCGTCGCGGTCGACGAGACCGCCGACCGCAAGCCGCTCTCGGGGCTGAAGTGCTTCGCGATGGGCTTCGCGACCAACGCGCTCAATCCGAAGCCGGTGATGTTCTTCCTGTCGCTGTTCTCGGCGCTGGTCAGCCACGAGACGCCGGCGGCGGTGCAGGCGGTCTATGGCGTGCTGATGGCCTCGGCGCTGATCGCCTGGTTCGTCGGCGTGTCGATGTTCTTCACCGTCGCGGCGGTGCGCGAGCGCTTCGTCGCCTGCGGGCGCTGGTTCAACCGGATGACCGGCGCGGCGCTGGTCGGACTCGGCGTGCGGCTGGCGATCGCCAAGGCGGCGGACTGACGGGTTCGGGTGACGGGTCGAGCGAAACGGGGGAGCGGCGGATGAGCAAGGGCGTGGTGATCGTGACGGGCGGCAGCCGCGGCATCGGGCGCGCGTGCGTGCTGCTCGCGGCCGAGCGCGGCTATGATGTCGTGTTTTCCTGGGTCTCGGGCGAGGACGCGGCGAAATCGCTGGTCGCGGAGGTCGAAGCGGCCGGCGGCAAGGCGATCGCGGTCAGGTCCGACATCGCGGCGGAGGCCGATATCCTGAGCCTGTTCGCGGTCGCCGACGCGGTCGGGCCGCTCGTCGGTCTCGTCAACAACGCCGGCGTGGTCGACAAGACCGCGCGGGTCGAGGACATGAGCGTCGCCCGGCTCGAACGCATGTTTCGCATCAACGTGATCGGCAGCATGGTCGCCGCGCGCGAGGCGGTGAAGCGCATGTCGACGCGTCACGGCGGCAAGGGCGGCTCGATCGTCAACATCGCGTCGGTCGCCTCGGTGCTCGGCTCGCCGGCGCTGTTCGTCGACTACGCCGCCTCCAAGGCTGCGATCGACACGTTCACGCTCGGGCTCGGTCGCGAGGTCGCCGACGAGGGCATTCGTGTCAACGCGGTGCGCCCGGGCATCATCGCGACCGACATCCATGCCTCGGCCGGAGAGCCGGACCGGGTCGCCAACATCCGGTCGCAGATCCCGATGAAGCGCGAGGGCAGTCCGGACGAGGTCGCCCGCGCGGTGCTCTGGCTCCTGTCCGACGAGGCGTCCTACACGACCGGTTCGATCGTGACCGTCAGCGGCGGCCGGTGATCCGGACCCGCAGCGCAGCGGCGCGTCCGGAGAAGCCCGGACGAGACCAATTCCCCGCTTGCCGGGTCCGGAAAACCGGGCGATAGGCGGGCGGACGACGTGATGCCGGGGGCCTCCGATCTGTCGGATCGGGCGGTCCCCCGAGATCTTTGACATGCGCGGGTCCGCGCCGGAGCCTCCCCTCCGCCGCGGCCCCGTTCGAAGGGGAACTCGACATGACCTACGACCTGATCGTCATCGGCACCGGCCCCGGCGGCTATGTCTGTGCCATCCGCGCGGCCCAGCTCGGCCTCAAGGTCGCGGTGGTCGAGAAGCGCAAGACCCACGGCGGCACCTGCCTGAACGTCGGCTGCATCCCGTCGAAAGCGCTGCTGCATGCCTCGGAACTGTTCGAGGAGGCCGGCCACGAGTTCGCGCATCTCGGCATCAAGATCCCGAAGCCGGAGCTCGACCTGCCGGCGATGATGAAGCACAAGCAGGAGACGATCGACGCGAACGTCAACGGCGTCGGCTTCCTCCTGAAGAAGAACAAGATCGACGTGTTCTTCGGCCACGGCCGCATCGTCAGCCGAGGCTCGGTCGCGGTGACGGCCGAGGACGGTTCGAACCAGGTCGTGCAGACCCGCAACATCGTGATCGCCACCGGCTCGGACGTCGCGAAGCTCCCGGGCGTCGAGATCGACGAGACCGTCGTGGTATCCTCGACCGGTGCGCTGGAACTGGGCAAGGTTCCGGGCAAGCTGGTCGTGGTCGGCGCCGGCGTGATCGGTCTCGAACTCGGCTCGGTCTGGGGTCGCCTCGGCGCCGAGGTGACTGTGGTCGAATACCTCGACCGCATCCTGCCGGGCATGGACGGCGACGTCGCCAAGAACTTCCAGCGCATCCTCGAGAAGCAGGGCTTCAAGTTCAAGCTCGGCCACAAGGTCACCGGCGTGGCCAAGACCGACAAGGGCGCGACCGTGACGATCGAGCCGGCCGCCGGTGGTGCCGCGACCGCGATCGAGGCCGATATCGTGCTCGTGGCGATCGGCCGCGTGCCCTACACGGCGGACCTCGGCCTCGAAGGCGTCGGCATCGCGACCGACGGTCGCGGCCGGATCGAGATCGACCATCATTTCCGCACCAACGTCCAGGGCATCTATGCCATCGGCGACGTGGTGAAGGGCCCGATGCTCGCCCACAAGGCAGAGGACGAGGGCATGGCCGCGGCCGAGATCATCGCCGGCAAGGCGGGCCATGTGAACTACGAGGTGATCCCGGGCGTCGTCTACACGATGCCGGAGGTCGCGTCGGTCGGTCGGACCGAGGAAGAGCTCAAGGCGGCCGGCATCGAGTACAACGTCGGCAAGTTCCCGTTCATGGCCAACGGCCGCGCTCGCGCCATGCGCCACACCGACGGTTTCGTGAAGGTGCTGGCCGACAAGAAGACCGATCGCGTGCTCGGCGTGCACATGATCGGCGCCGGCGTCGGCGAGATGATCCACGAGGCGGCGGTGCTGATGGAGTTCGGCGGCTCGGCCGAGGATCTGGCCCGTACCTGCCACGCGCATCCGACCATGTCGGAAGCGGTCAAGGAAGCCGCGCTCGGCGTCGAGAAGCGCTCGATCCATATCTGATCGGGGCCATATCTGATCGGGACGGCCGGGAACGGTCGTCGCGGGCAACAAAAAGGCGGCGCGCGAGGGTCTCGCGCGCCGCTTTCTGTTTCGGTCGGCCTCAGCGACGAGGCCGGGCGGCTCACTGCGCCCGCGTCAGCTCATAGGTCGAGCTCAGCGGCGATAGCGGCAGGCCCTTGAAGCGGGTCGTGACCGTGACGCGCAGATGGTCGGCGCTCGGGCGCTCGATCGCGACGCTGCGCTCGAAACGCTCCTGATCGAAGTGGGCGGCGAGCACGGCCGTGTCATCGGCGGAGGGCTTGCGCCAGGACGCGGACGCCGTGCCCCAGTCGCAGACGAAGTTCAGGCAGCGCACCTCCAGGCCGATCTCGACGGCCGGCGGAACGATCTTGTTTGCCGACGAAGGATCGCAGGTCATGTGAATCCGCGCGGCGGCGACGTCGGATCCCTTCGGCCGCGCGACATTGACCCAGCGACCGGCGAGGCCGTCGATGTCGCAGGCATCGGCCTTGGTCGCCGCCTGGGGGGCCGACTGTGCCACCGACTGCGGGATGGCCATGGTCGCTGCCAGGCCGGCGAGGGCGCCGACCGAGACGAGCGCGGCCCGGGCAATGTGCTTCGCGTTCATGGGAGCAAACTCCGCGTGTCCCATTCAAACTCATGGCGACACCATGGCGGAGCGTGGCTGAACCGACTTCAAAGCCGTCGTTCAGATGGCATTCATGCGGCGAGCCGGATTTGCGCGTTAACGTTTTTGCGCTCAGGCGCGCGGGTGCGCCTTGCGATAGACGTCGAGCAGGCGGCCGGCATCGACGCCGGTGTAGACCTGGGTCGTCGACAGGCTGGCGTGGCCGAGCAGTTCTTGGATCGTGCGCAGGTCGCCGCCGGCGGACAGGAGATGGGTGGCGAAGGAGTGACGCAGTGCGTGCGGCGTGGCGGTGTCCGGGAGATCGAGCGCGCCGCGCAGCCGCTCGATCGCGAGCTGGACGATCCGGGGCCCGAGCGGGCCGCCCTTGGCGCCGCGAAACAGTGCTTCCTCCGGCGCCAGCGTCCAGGGGCACAAGGCGATGTAGTCCTCGACCGCGCGGCGGATCGCCGGCAGGATCGGCACCAGACGCGTCTTACCGCCCTTGCCGGTGATGCGCATGGTCTCCACGCCGTCGATCGGCGCGGCGGCTCGGGTGATCGCCAGCGCTTCGGAGATGCGCAGGCCGGCGCCATAGAGCAGCGTCATCACGGCGGCATCGCGGGCGGCGATCCAGGGTTCCTCGGCGAGGCTTTCGCCCGGATCGGTCAGCCGGCGCGCCGCGTCGACGGCGAGCGGCTTCGGCAGGCCACGCGGCGCCTTCGGGCTGCGCACGGCGGCGAAGGGCGCGGCATTGGCCTCGCCCCGTTTCTCCAGAAAACGCACCAGCGAGCGGATGCCGGCGAGGTGGCGGCCGAGGCTGCGGGCGCCGGAGCCCTCCTGCCGCCGCCGCGCCATGAAGGCGCGGACATCGGCCGGCCGAAGCTCCGAGAAGGTCTCGATGCGCGGCGGCTCGCCCATATGGGTGGTCAGGAACGACGCGAACTGCCGGACGTCGCGGCCGTAGGCTTCGAGCGTCTCGGCCGAATAGCGCCGCTCGGTGAGGAGATGTCGCTGCCAATCCGCCACGGCGGCGGCGAGATCGGGCGCCATGATCAGGAGCGGCGCGTTCATGGGGCGAAGTCCTCGTCGGGGCGGGAATGATCGGTGCATCTTGACGCCGGTGCCGTGAACCGGCCGTTACTTCGCGCCCCAAGGGCGACGCGAGCCGCTATGATCGCGGCGCCCCGGCCGGCACCCGAATCGTGCCGCCCATTAAACAAGACAGATCAGCGCCCCCGTGTCGGACCTCTTCGCCCAGGATCGAACCGCTCGCCCGACCGGCCCCCGCGTGGTGTCGGTGCTGGTGCCGGTCGCGCTCGACCGGGCCTATTCCTACCGGCTGCAGCCGGGCCAGACCGTCGAGCCGGGGTCGATCGTCGAGGTGCCGCTCGGTCCCCGCAAGGTGCTCGGCGCGGTCTGGGACGAGGAGGCGGCCGACGGGCTCAGGGCCGGCGACAATCGGCTGCGCGAGGTCGAGCGGGTGTTCGCCGTTCCGCCGCTTCGGTCCGAGATGCGGCGGCTCGTCGACTGGCTGTCGCGCTACTACCTGATGCCGCGCGGCATGGTGCTGCGCATGGTGCTGCGCTCTCCGGAGGCGCTGGAGCCCGAATCGCCGATCCGGGGCGTCGCGCTCAAGGGACCGGCGCCGGAGCGGCTCACGACCGCGCGCAGGCGGGTTCTGGACGTGCTCGGCGACGGCTTCGCCTGGTCGCGCATGGGCCTGTCGGCCTCGGCCGGCGTATCGGCGAGCGTGATCGACGGGCTGATCGCCGCCGGCACGCTCGAGGAGGTCTGGTTGCAGCCGGGTCGCGCGGCCGAGATCCCGGACGTCGACGCGCAGGGCAAGCCGCTGACCGAGGATCAGGACGCCGCGGCGGAGGCGCTGCGCGCTGCGGTGGCCGAGAAGGCCTTCTCGGTCCACCTGCTCGACGGCGTCACCGGCTCGGGCAAGACGGAAGTCTATTTCGAGGCGGTCGCCGAGGCGATCCGGCAGGAGCGGCAGGCCTTGGTGCTGCTGCCCGAGATCGCGCTGACCGCGGAATTCCTCGACCGGTTCATCGCGCGTTTCGGGGTGAAACCCGGCGAGTGGCATTCCGAAGTCTCGCCGAAGCAGCGGGCACGGATCTGGCGCGGCGTCGCGACCGGCGATGTGCGGGTCGTCGTCGGCGCGCGTTCGTCGCTGTTCCTGCCGTTCCGGGATCTCGGCGTCATCGTCGTCGACGAGGAGCACGACGGCGCCTACAAGCAGGAGGACGGCGTCGTCTATCACGCCCGCGACATGGGCGTGGTGCGCGGCCGGCTCGACCGCGCGACCGTGATCCTCGCCTCCGCGACGCCTTCGATCGAGAGCCGCGTCAACGCCGATCAGGACCGCTATCGCCGCATCGTACTGCCGTCGCGCGTCGGCACGGCCAAGCTGCCGGACATCACCGCGATCGACCTGCGCCGGCACGCGCCGCCGAAGGGAAGTTCATCTCGCCGATCCTGTTCGCGGCGGTGCGCGACGCGGTCGCGCGCGGCGAGCAGGCGCTGCTGTTCCTGAACCGGCGCGGCTATGCGCCGCTGACCCTGTGCCGGACCTGCGGGCATCGCTTCGAGTGTCCGAACTGCTCGACCTGGCTGGTCGAGCACCGGTTCCGCGGCGTGCTGACCTGCCACCATTGCGGCCATACCGTCCGCCGACCCGACCATTGCCCGAGCTGCGGCGAGGTCGACAGCCTGATCGCCTGCGGACCGGGCGTCGAGCGGATCGCGGAGGAGGCGGCCGAGCTGTTCCCCGACGCGCATCGGCTGGTCTTGTCCTCCGACATGCCCGGCGGTACGGCGCGGCTGAAGCTGGAGCTCGCCGCCATCGCCAAGGGCGAGGCCGATATCGTCATCGGCACCCAGCTGGTCGCCAAGGGGCACAATTTCCCGAAGATGACCGTGGTCGGCGTCGTCGACGCCGATCTCGGCCTTGCGCATGGCGATCCGCGCGCGGCCGAGAAGACGTTCCAGCTGATCCAGCAGGTCACCGGCCGCGCGGGCCGGGCCGGCGGGGCCGCGAACGGCTACCTGCAGACCCATGCGCCCGAGCATCCGGTTCTGCGAGCCATCGTCACCGGCGACCGCGAAGGTTTTTACGAGACCGAGATCGAGGAACGCCGCCGGGCCGGCCTGCCGCCGTTCGGCCGGCTGGCCGGCCTAGTGGTCTCGGCCGAGGAACGCGACCCGGCGCATGCCTATGCGCGGGCACTGGCGCTCGCCGCGCCGCGCGTCGCAGACGTGCAGGTGCTCGGGCCGGCGGACGCACCGCTTGCGGTTGTGCGCGGTCGGCACCGGTTCCGCCTTTTGGTCCGCACGGGGCGGACTCAGGACCTGCAGGCCTATCTGAGACGCTGGCTAGGGGCCGTCGAGGCGCCGAAGGGCAGCGTGAAACTCCATGTCGATGTCGATCCGCAGAGCTTTCTCTGACAGCGCGCGGATTCGGGCGTTCGCGACGGCCCGGCTCCAATGCGTTGTTGTCACGGGCCTTTCGCGAATGGATTGCCGCCGTTCCGGCGCGGCTCGGACAAGCTGTCGTCATACTTTCGGAAATGTCGCAGCGCGGCGTGTTGCGCGGGCGAAACCCGTGTGCTAGGACACGCCCGGCTTCGGGGGGATGCGGCCAAAACGTCGCGGATCTGCCGAAAAAACCCAAGATTTTCAGGGGCGTGCAGGGCGAGTCCCGCTCTTCGCGCCCCGCGTGCATGGGGACCCTGACCCGGTGACTGACACGAGTTCGTTCGTATCCGGCGTCGCGCACCGCTATGCGAGCGCGTTGTTCGAACTGGCGCTCGAGGCGAATGCGCTCGACAAGGTCGCCGCCGACCTCGACGCCTTCGGTGCGCTCCTTTCCGAGAGTGCCGACCTCGACCGGCTCGTGAAGAGCCCGGTGTTCCGGGCCGAGGATCAGAGCCGCGCCATCGGCGCCGTGCTCGATCGCGCCGGCATCGCCGGCTTCGCCGCCAACTTCATCCTGCTGGCGGCGCGCAACCGTCGCCTGTTCGCGATCGCCGACATGATCCGCGGCTATCGGCAGCTCGTCGCCGCCCACAAGGGCGAGGTGACGGCCGAGGTCGTGTCCGCCGAGCCGCTCGGCGAGGCGCAGCTCGCGGCGCTGAAGCAGGCACTGATCGGCGCCAGCAGTGCCAAGGAAATCCGGGTCGCCGCCAAGGTCGATCCGTCGATCCTGGGTGGCCTGATCGTCAAGGTCGGCTCCCGCATGATCGATACTTCGCTCAAGACGAAACTTTCTTCCCTCAAGGTCGCACTGAAAGAGGTCCGCTGATGGATATCCGGGCGGCGGAAATTTCCGCAATCCTCAAGGAGCAGATCAAGAACTTCGGCCAGGAAGCCGAAGTCTCTGAGGTCGGCCAGGTTCTCTCCGTCGGCGACGGCATCGCGCGCGTCTACGGCCTGGACAAGGTCCAGGCCGGCGAGATGGTCGAGTTCGCGAACGGCACCCGCGGCATGGCGCTGAACCTCGAGGTCGACAACGTCGGCATCGTGATCTTCGGCACCGACCGCGACATCAAGGAAGGCGATCTCGTCAAGCGGACGGGCGCCATCGTGGACGTGCCGGTCGGCAAGGGTCTGCTCGGCCGCGTGGTCGACGGTCTCGGCAATCCGATCGACGGCAAGGGCCCGATCGAGGGTGCCGAGCGTCGTCGCGTCGACGTCAAGGCCCCGGGCATCATCCCGCGCAAGTCGGTGCACGAGCCGATGTCGACCGGCCTCAAGGCCATCGACGCGCTGATCCCGATCGGCCGCGGCCAGCGTGAGCTGATCATCGGCGACCGCCAGACCGGCAAGACCGCGATCGCGCTCGACACGATCCTGAACCAGAAGCCGCTGAACGGCGCCGACGCGCCGGAAGGCCAGAAGCTCTACTGCGTCTACGTCGCCGTCGGCCAGAAGCGTTCGACCGTCGCGCAGTTCGTGAAGGTTCTCGAGGAGCAGGGCGCTCTCGAGTACTCGATCGTCGTGGCCGCCACCGCCTCCGACCCGGCGCCGATGCAGTTCATCGCGCCGTTCGCCGGCTGCGCCATGGGCGAGTACTTCCGCGACAACGGCATGCACGCGGTCATCATCTATGACGACCTGTCGAAGCAGGCCGTCGCCTACCGCCAGATGTCGCTGCTGCTGCGCCGTCCGCCGGGCCGCGAAGCCTATCCGGGCGACGTGTTCTATCTGCATTCCCGCCTGCTCGAGCGCGCGGCGAAGCTGAACAAGGACAACGGCCTCGGCTCGCTCACGGCGCTCCCGGTCATCGAGACCCAGGCGAACGACGTGTCGGCCTACATCCCGACCAACGTGATCTCGATCACCGACGGTCAGATCTTCCTCGAGACCGACTTGTTCTACCAGGGCGTCCGCCCGGCGGTGAACGTCGGCCTCTCGGTGTCGCGCGTCGGCTCGTCGGCCCAGATCAAGGCGATGAAGCAGGTCGCCGGCAAGATCAAGGGCGAGCTCGCCCAGTATCGCGAGATGGCCGCCTTCGCCCAGTTCGGTTCGGACCTCGACGCGGTCACGCAGAAGCTCCTGAACCGTGGTGCCCGTCTGACCGAGCTCCTGAAGCAGCCGCAGTTCTCGCCGCTGAAGACGGAAGAGCAGGTCTGCGTGATCTACGCCGGCATCAACGGCTACCTGGATCCGCTGCCGGTCGCTCGCGTCCGTGCCTTCGAGGACGGTCTGCTGACCCTGCTGCGCACGCAGCACGTGGATCTCCTCAACGGCATTCGCGACAAGAAGGAACTCACCGACGAACTCGGCGCCAAGCTGAAGTCCGTCGTCGAGGGCTTCGCGAAGACCTTCGCCTGATGGCGCGCCCGTTCCGCCCCGGTGAAGCCGGGGCGGGGCGGACCGCGAGCGACTTCCTCCGTTACGAAAGCAGGACGGCCCGATGCCGAGCTTGAAGGATCTGCGCAATCGTATCGCCTCGGTGAAGGCGACGCAGAAGATCACGAAGGCCATGCAGATGGTCGCCGCGGCCAAGCTCCGCCGCGCGCAGACCGCTGCCGAGGCCGCGCGTCCCTTCGCCGAGCGGATGCAGACCGTGCTGGCCAATATGGTCGGCGCCTTCGAAGGTCAGCCGGACGCCCCGGTGCTGCTCGCCGGCAACGGCCGCGATCAGGTGCACCTGCTCGTCGTCTGCACGGCCGAGCGCGGCCTGTGCGGCGCGTTCAATTCCTCGATCGCGCGTCTCGCCCGCGATCATGCCAATCGGCTTCTGGCCGAGGGCAAGACGGTCAAGATCCTGTGCGTCGGCCGCAAGGGCGCGGACCAGCTCCGCCGCCTGTTCGCCGACAAGATCATCGAGGTGATCGAGCTGAAGGGCGTGCGCGCGCTCGGCTTCGAGCACGCCGATCCGATCGGCCGCAAGATCATCAAGATGTTCGAGGATGGCCAGTTCGACGTGGCCACCCTGTTCTATTCGCGCTTCCGTTCGGTGATCCAGCAGATCCCGACCGCGCAGCGCCTGATCCCCGCCGAGATCCCGGCGGAGGCCCAGACGGCGTCGGTTGCCGGCGCCATCTACGAATACGAGCCGGACGAGGCCGCGATCCTGGAGGATCTGCTGCCGCGCAACGTGTCGATCCAGGTGTTCCGGGCCCTGCTCGAGAACGCCGCGTCCGAACAGGGCGCGCGCATGTCCGCGATGGACAGCGCCACGCGGAACGCCGGCGAGATGATCAAGAAGCTGACCACGAACTACAACCGTTCGCGTCAGGCGATGATCACCAAGGAACTGATCGAAATCATCTCGGGCGCCGACGCTGTCTGAGACCGGACTTACGAGGGTTTGAACGATGGCTGAGAATAAGATCGGTCGTATTCGGCAGGTGATGGGCGCCGTCGTCGACGTGCAGTTCGATGATCATCTGCCCGCGATCCTGAACTCGCTCGAGACCGACAACCGCGGCACGCGTCTCGTCCTCGAGGTCGCCCAGCACCTCGGCGAGAACACCGTCCGCACGATCGCGATGGACTCCACCGAGGGTCTCGCCCGCGGTCAGGAAGTCACCGACACCGGCGCCGCGATCCGCGTGCCGGTCGGCGACGGCACGCTCGGCCGCATCATGAACGTCATCGGCGAGCCGGTCGACGAGCTCGGCCCGATCGTCCATAGCGACACGCGCCCGATCCACGCCACCGCGCCGGAGTACGTCGAGCAGTCGACGGAAGCCGAGATCCTGGTGACGGGCATCAAGGTCGTCGACCTGCTCGCCCCGTACGCCAAGGGCGGCAAGATCGGCCTGTTCGGCGGCGCCGGCGTCGGCAAGACCGTGCTGATCATGGAGCTGATCAACAACGTCGCGAAGGCGCACGGCGGCTACTCCGTGTTCGCCGGCGTCGGCGAGCGTACCCGCGAGGGCAACGACCTCTATCACGAGATGATCGAGTCGAAGGTCAACGTCGACCCGCACGAGAACGGTGGCTCGGCCGCCGGTTCGAAGTGCGCGCTCGTCTACGGCCAGATGAACGAGCCGCCGGGCGCCCGCGCCCGCGTCGCGCTCTCCGGTCTGACGGTCGCCGAGTACTTCCGCGACCAGGGCCAGGACGTGCTGTTCTTCGTCGACAACATCTTCCGCTTCACCCAGGCGGGTTCGGAAGTGTCGGCGCTGCTCGGCCGTATCCCGTCGGCGGTCGGCTATCAGCCGACGCTCGCCACCGAGATGGGCGCGCTGCAGGAGCGCATCACGACCACGACCAAGGGCTCGATCACCTCGGTGCAGGCGATCTACGTGCCCGCCGACGACCTGACCGACCCGGCGCCGGCGACCTCGTTCGCCCACTTGGACGCCACGACGGTTCTGTCGCGCTCGATCGCCGAGAAGGGCATCTACCCGGCGGTGGACCCGCTCGACTCGACATCGCGCATGCTGTCGCCGGCGATTGTCGGCGAGGAGCACTACAACGTCGCTCGCCGCGTGCAGGCGATCCTGCAGCGCTACAAGGCGCTCCAGGACATCATCGCGATCCTGGGCATGGACGAGCTCTCGGAAGAGGACAAGCTCACCGTCGCCCGCGCCCGCAAGATCGAGCGCTTCCTGTCGCAGCCGTTCCATGTCGCCGAAGTGTTCACGGGTTCGCCGGGCAAGCTCGTCGACCTCAAGGACACCATCCGCGGCTTCAAGGGCCTCGTCGAGGGCGAGTACGACCATCTGCCGGAAGCGGCGTTCTACATGGTCGGCTCGATCGAAGAGGCGGTCGAGAAGGCCAAGCGCCTGGCGGCTTCGGCGGCCTGATCATCGGACGAACGGCGGCCGCGCGGCGGGATCCAAGTCCCCGCGCGGCCGTTTTCCTGGAATTCCCGTGCCTGAGAGGCTGCCATGGCTGAAGCGTTCAAGTTCGAGCTGGTTTCCCCCGAGCGTCTCGTGATCTCCGCCGAGGTCGCGCAGGTCGTGGTGCCCGGTTCCGCGGGCGAGTTCACCATGCTCAAGGGCCATGCGCCGTTCATGACGACGATCCGTCCGGGCGTCATCGCCGTGACCGGCGCCGACGGCAAGCAGAGCCGGATCTTCGTGCGCGGCGGCTTCGCCGACGCCTCGCCGGCCGGTCTGACGATCCTCGCCGAGAAGGCGATCCCGGTCGAGGAGATCAAGCCGGAGCACCTCGCGGCCGAGATCAAGAACGCCGAGGAAGACGTCGCTGATGCGACGACCGACGAGGCCAAGGCGGCCGCGTCCTTCAAGCTCGAGCAGCTGAAGCAGGTGTTCGCGGCCGTCGGCACCGGTCCGGGCGCGACCGCCCATTGATCCGACGCGCTGTTCTCGCGTTGAAAACCCGGCTTCTGCCGGGTTTTTTATTGTCTAGGGTCGAGGCGAGGCATCTCCCGCGGCGCCCCGGGGGGCGTGGTCCGCGCCGGCTCGGGCCGAAACGGATGCGGACGCGGTCGGGCGGCCGAACCGTCCGGTTGCGCCGACCTCACCCGCCGCAATTGACCTTGCCGGCGTTGACCCAGCCGGTCTTGCCGTTGAAACGGACGCGGATCCAGGTCCGGTTCCATTCGTCGTCGGTGTTCGGGAAGGCGACCGGCTTGCCGATCACCTTGCCGCCGAGGACCTTGACGGGCGTGTCCTCCGGCAGCTTGCCGACGGTCCTGGCGCCCGGGTCGGTCGACTCGACCAGCGTCGCGGCCTGGTTGGAGACGCAATCGAGGCCGGTGATTTCGCCGATATAGGTTCGGGCGGCGGCGCTGGCCGGGGCGATCGATGCGCATAGCGCAAGGCCGGCGAAGGCGGCGAGGATGGCTTGGCGCGTGGCTTGCGACATGGACGGGCTCCATTCCGTAGGGGAGCGGAATTGGGCAGCATCCATGTTTCGGAAACAAGTCGACGGGCTGGCGGTTTCGGGGGAGACCGCGATCGCCCGATCCGCCAATGGTCGCGGGGCGCGCGCCGGGGGCGGCTGCTCAGCGCGCGATCCAGCTCTGGTATCCGACCATGCGTAGCGCGCAGGCGGGGCAGCGGCCGCAGCCGGGGCCCCAGGCGTGCGGCGTGCGGTCGCCGAGATAGCAGGTGTGGGTATCGCGGCGGATGATCTCGATCAGGTCGTCGCCACCGAGCTCGGCGGCGAGCGCCCAGGTCGCCGCCTTGTCTATCCACATGAGCGGCGTATGGAGCACGAAGCGCGCCTCCATGCCGAGATTGAGCGCGACCTGCAGGGCCTTCACCGTATCGTCCCGGCAGTCCGGATAGCCGGAGTAGTCGGTCTCGCAGACGCCGGTCACGATATGCCTGAGGCCGCGCCGGTAGGCGATCGCCGCGGCGTAGGTCAGGAACAACAGGTTGCGGCCCGGCACGAAGGTGTTCGGCAGGCCGGTCGCCGACATCGCCAGGGCGACGTCGGCGGTCAGGCTGGTCTCGGAAATGCGGCCGAGCGTGCGCAGGTCGAGGACATGGTCGTCGCCGAGCCGGTCGGTCCAGTCCGGGCGTTCGCGCAGCCGGTCGCGCACGACCAGCCGCTGCTCCATCTCGACGGCGTGACGTTGGCCGTAGTCGAAGCCGATCGTCTCGACGCGACCGAAGCGCGTCAGCGCCCAGGCGAGGCAGGTGGTGGAATCCTGCCCGCCGGAAAACAGGACGAGCGCGCCGCGGTCGTCGAGCGTGATCGGCGACGACATCAGACCCAGGCGCCCTTGCGCATGACCGGCTCGACGGTGCCGTCGGCATGGACGCCGTCGACGTCGATCTGGTCGGAACCGATCATCCAGTCGATGTGGATCAGGCTCTGGTTGACGCCGCGGGCGAGCTGGGCGGCCGTGTCCATCTCGGAGGCGCCTTCGACGGTCTTGGCGTAGGCCTGGCCGAGCGCGATGTGGCTCGCGGCATTCTCGTCGTAGAGCGTGTTGAAGAACAGGAGCCCGCTCTGCGAGATCGGCGAGGCATGCGGCACGAGCGCGACCTCGCCGAGCCGGTACGAGCCTTCGTCGGTTTCGAGGATCCGCTTCAGCACGTCCTCGCCGGCCGAAGCATGCGCCTCGACGATGGCGCCCGCCTCGAAGCGGACCGAGATGTCGCGGATGAGCGTGCCCTGGTAGCTGAGCGGCTTGGTCGCCGAGACCGTGCCGTTCACGCGCTCGCGGTGCGGCGTGGTGAAGACCTCTTCGGTCGGGATGTTGGCGTTGTAGGTGATGCCGTTCTCGGCCTTGCCCGAGCCGCCGGCCCAGCGGTGGCCGTCGCAGAGCCCGACCTCGAGGTCGGTGCCGGGGCCCTTGAAGCGCAGCGCCGCGAAGCGCTTGTCGTTCATGATCTTGGCCCGGGCGTGCAGGTCGCCGTTGTGCTTGTGCCAGCCGGCGATCGGGTCGTCGCCGTCGATGCGGCTCGCCTTGAAGATCGCGTCCCAGAGTTTTGCGACCGCCTGATCGTCGGGGAGACCGGGGAACACCTGCCGCGCCCAGGCGGGGGTGGCGGCGGAAACGATCGTCCAGTTGATCGCCGAGCCGGCGATCAGCTCGAGCGCCGGGCGATAGGCGGTCGAGCGCGCGCGGTTGGCCCGCGAGACCTTGGCGGGATCCTGCGCCGACAGGAGCGAGGGGTCGTCGCCGACGATGGCGAGGCGGGCCGCGCCGGAACGGAACGCGCTCGCCATGCCGTCGTAGAGCCACTTGGTCGCGTGGTCGAAGCTGTCGTCGTGGCCGAAGCGGAAGCGGGCGAGCGTGGTCTCGTCGTCGGTGAACAGCGTGGTCACGACGGTCGCGCCGGCCTTGTAGGCGTGCTCGGTGATGCGGCGGACGAGGCCGATCGCCTCGAGCGGCGCGGTCATCAGCAGTTCCTGGCCCTTGATCGAACCGAGGCCGACGTGGACGGCCACCTCGGCGAGGCGGTCGAGACGGGATGCGAAATCGTTGGCGATGCTCATCGGCTTCCTTCCGGCGACGAGAGGGCGCCCGGCCGGACGCACAGGCCGGGGCTTCGGGAATGCCACTTTCGCGGATGGGACGCCAGTGGTCAAAGCCGAACGGGCATGCCGCCCGTCTTCGGGCCGATCGGACTTCGGCCGTGGGCAGAGCCGATGTGGATCAGCGCTTGACCAGCTCGACCCGGCGGTTCTTCGACCGACCGGTCTCGTCGTCGTTGGAGGCGATCGGCGCGGCCATGCCGGCGCCGAACGGGGTCAGGCGCTGCGCGGCAATGCCGTGGCGACCGGTCAGGTCGGCGACGACGGCGGCGGCGCGGCGCTTCGACAGGTCGACGTTGTAGTCGAAGCCGCCCTTGGCGTCGGTATGACCGGCGACGACCAGGGCGAGGGCGGGATCGG
Source organism: Ancalomicrobiaceae bacterium S20 (assembly GCA_040269895.1). Classification (NCBI taxonomy): domain Bacteria; kingdom Pseudomonadati; phylum Pseudomonadota; class Alphaproteobacteria; order Hyphomicrobiales; family Ancalomicrobiaceae; genus Methyloraptor; species Methyloraptor flagellatus. Next base: position 4,500,766 of record CP158568.1, read on the forward strand.
CCTTCAGCACCTTGGCGATCTCGTCGAGCGTCGGGCGCGACTCGGGCTTCAGTTCCGCCTTGTCGAAGTCGAACTGGATCCCATAGAGCCCGATATGGCCGGTCGCGGCGATCGACTGCGCCATCGCGCCGGCGTCGATGAACTGGATCTGGTCGCCCTGCATCGGCTTCAGGTCGGCGGCGGTCACGCGCACCAGCGGTCCGGTCTTCGAGGTGCCGACGAAGACGGCGGCGTAGACGTCGCCGGCGGGCCGGCTCGCCTTGGCGAGAAGGTAGCGCACGCCGTCGCCGTACCGATAGTTGACGTTGCCGTCGCCTGCGAAGGAGGCCATCCGGAAAGAGCTGCCGACACCCTTGAAGCAGGTCGCGTCGGCGCAGGCGAAGATCGGCTCGAAGCCTTTCGCCTTGAGCGAGGTTTCGTAGTTGCGCATGATCTCGAGCGCGGAGCGATCCTTCGGCGCGTCATAGCGGATACGGACGACCTTGCCCTCGACCTTGATGGCGTTGGCGTCGGTGAATTTCTCGCCATCGGCTTTCAGGTCGACGGGGCCGATCAGGAATTGCTGCTCGTCGAAGTCCGACGACGTGTAGCTGGTGATTTCGGCGCCGGCATAGCGGCCGACCAGCGGATGGTCCTTCGAGCCGGCGACATCCTTGGCGAAGGCCGACGCGGCGGAGACGGCGAGAACGAGCGCGGCGACGCGTGCGGCACGGCGACCGCCGGAAACGAACGACTTCATCTGCAATGCTCCAGGGTTCGACAAAACGTGCCGACACCATGATGCCATCAAGATGACGCGCGGCTGAACAGAAGCTTCACCACGTGAGGACGCCCCCTGCCGGCCGGCGTCTTGGTGCCGCCGTGCTCAGGGCGCCGCGAAGCCCCGGAACGCGTCGACGACCTTCTCATAGACCGGGCGCTTGAACGGGATGATCAGGTCGGGCAGGCGCTCCATGCGCTCCCAGCGCCATTCCGCGAATTCGACGTCGCCGGCCGGCGGGTTGGCGATGTCGATCTCGCGCTCGTCGCCCTCGAAGCGGAACGCGTACCATTTCTGCGTCTGGCCGCGCCACTTGTGCTTCCAGCGCTCGCCGACCACCGAGCGCGGGATGTCGTAGGCATACCAGTCGGGCGCTTCGGCGAGCAGGGTCGCGGAGCGGACGTTGGTCTCCTCCCAGAGCTCGCGCCGCGCCGCCTCCAGCGGATCCTCCCCCGGATCGATGCCGCCCTGCGGCATCTGCCATTCGTGGCCGGGCGCGACATGCTCGACCTGGCCTTCGTCGAAGCGGCGGCCGACCCAGACCAGACCTTGCGCGTTCAAGAGCATGACGCCGACGCAGGGGCGATAGGGCAGATCCTCGAAGGCGATCTCGGTCATCGTTGGCTCCGGTCTTGCGGGTTTCGGCTTCCGTCGGCGGCCTTGTCGAGGGCCTCCGCGGGTCGCGATCTCGTCTAGCCGATCCGCCGGCGCGGGTCACCTGAAAGCCTCGGCCATGCCAGATCGTGTGACAGAGAGCGTGGTTTCCGCGCATTACTGGCGAAAAAACGACTTGGTCGGTCGCCTGCCGTCGCGAGAGCGTCTTGAAACCATGGCGCCTCAGTCGCTATTCTGTGACGGTCGGAGCGATCCGATCGGCTTCGCGAGACCGGATCGTTCCGGTCGAGGCGGATGCCGCCCATGAAGGAGGTCACTCAGCTGACCATGGCAATCAGGTCGGAGGACGTGCGACCCGTCGCGGGTCTCGTCGATCCTTCGCGGTCCCCGGGCGAGATGCTCGATTCGGCGACCGTTTTGAAAGCCGTCCTCGCGAGCCTCGAAGACTCGAAGGCCGAGGACATCGTCTCCATCGACATCCAGGGCAAGTCGTCGCTCGGCGACGCCATGGTGGTGGCGTCCGGCCGGTCGCACCGCCACGTTGGCGCGATCGCGGACCGTCTCCTACAGGATCTGAAGGAGAAGGGCCTCCACGACATGCGCGTGGAAGGTCTGCCGCATTGCGACTGGGTGCTGGTCGACGCGGGCGACGTGCTGGTGCACGTGTTCCGCCCGGAAGTCCGCGGCTTCTACAACCTGGAAAAGATGTGGTCCGCCGAGCCGGCGGCGCCGCGTTCCCAGGCCTGAGACCGTCGCCGGACAAGGTCGTGCGACGGCGATAGGACGTTTTTCACTTGCGTATCCTCGTCGTCGCCATCGGCCGTATGAAAGCGGGACCGGAACGCGAGCTGGTCGACCGCTACGTCGAACGCGCGACCAAGTCCGGTCGCGTGATCGGGCTGGGGCCGGTCGAGGTTCGCGAGTTCTCCGAATCGCGCGCGCCCCGCGCCGACGACCGGCGCGACGAGGAAGCGCGTCTTCTGCTCTCGGCGGTGCCGGACAAGGCGACCCTCGTGCTGCTCGACGAGAACGGCCGCAATCCGTCGTCGGAGGAATTTGCCGCCGAGATCGGCCGCCGCCGGGATGCCGGCGTTCCGGCGCTCGTGTTCGCGATCGGCGGCGCGGACGGCCATGGCGCGGCGCTCAGGACGCGCGCGGATCTCACCATCGCCTTCGGCACCATGACCTGGCCGCACCAGCTCGTGAGACTGCTGCTCGCCGAGCAGGCCTATCGCGCGATCACGATCCTGTCCGGCCATCCCTATCATCGCTCGTGACCGCTTCGTGCGGGCTCTGGCCGGGATGCGTATGGTTGACGGAATCTTAACGCGTTCGGGCCGAGTTTCGGCCGGATGGACGGGCGCGATCGGCGAGGTTTCCGGCATGCGGCAGCGGCGAGCGGCGACGGCGAGGCGGGCGCGATGGGCGCGCCGGCTCGGCATCGCGCTGATCGCCGTGCAGGCGCTCGGGCCGGCGGCCCTGGCCCAGACCGGCGCCAAGCCGTCGGACCGCTTGCCGCTTCGCGACAGTGTCGCGCCCACGGATCCGACGCCGGGCGATCCCAAGTCCAACACTAGCCCGCCCCCGGCGGCATCCCCCGCGTCCGAGGCTCAAGCGCGCCGGCAGGCGGTCGAAACGGAGCTCGAGCGGATCACGCGCGACAGCGCGCTCGGCAAGGAGCGCGAGGCGCAGATCCGGCTCGAAATCGAGGCATTGGAGAAGGATCGCACGCGGCTCAACGAGCAGGTGCTCGCTGCGGCGGCGCGGCTGAAGGCGCTCGACAGCGATCTCGGCGCCCGCGAGACGCGCATCAAGGCGATCGCCGACGACGAGGCCAAGGTCAGGGCGTCGCTCGCCAAGCGGCGCGCCGTGCTGGCCGACGTGCTGGCGGCCCTGCAGCGCATCGGGCGCAAGCCGCCGCCGGCGGTGGTGGTGCGACCCGAAGACGCGCTCGCCTCGGTGCGCAGCGCGATCCTGATCGGCGCGGTGTTGCCGGAACTGCGCCACGAGGCCGAGGCGCTGGTCGCGGACCTCGAGAACTATACCAAGATCCGCGAGAAGGCGGTCGCCGAGCGCGACAAGTTTCGCGCCGATGCGACCTCGCTCGCCGAGGAGCGCGCGCGGCTGGAGACGCTGATGGAGGAGCGCCGGAAGGCGCGCGGCGAGCAGGAGCAGAAGCTCGCCGACGAGCGCCGCCGCGCCGAGGAACTGGCCGCCAAGGCCGGATCGCTCAAGGAGCTGATCGGCAAGCTCGAGACCGATATCGATTCGAGCCGCAAGGCTGCGGAAGCGGCCAGGAAGGCCGATGCCGACCGGCTGGCCAAGGGCGACGGAAAACCCGATCAAAAGACCGTGACAGCGTCGCTCGGCGACGCGGCCCGCCTTCAACCCGCCGTACCTTTCCCGGATGCAAAGGGTCTGCTGCCGTTGCCCGTCGGCGGGGCGATCCTGAAGAATTTCGGGGACGACGACGGAACCGGCGGCACGGTCAGAGGAATTTCCATCGCGGCGCGGCCCGAATCGCGCGTGACTTCACCTTGCGATGGCTGGATCGTGTTCGCTGGACCGTTCCGGTCCTACGGCAAAGTCTTGATTATCAACGGCGGCGGTGGATATCATATCGTTCTGGCTGGAATGGACCGGATCGACGTGGAAAACGGACAGTTCGTCCTCGCCGGCGAACCGGTGGGCGTGATGGGGCAGCGGCACGCCGCCGGAGCAGCAGTATCGACGTCCGGGTCACCGGACGGTGACAGGACGACCCAGCCGGGCGCCACCCAGCAGGGCTCCACTCAGCCGGTTCTCTACGTCGAGTTCAGGAAAGACAATACCTCGATCGACCCCGCTCCGTGGTGGGCTCGCTCGCGAGACGAAAAGGTTCGCGGATAATGCGCAAGCTGTCGATGTTGTTCGTGGGGGTCGCGATCGGTGCCGGTGCCGTGATCGGCGTCAGCCAAGGCAAGAGCCTGATCGCCGGCACCGCGAGCGCTGCCAATGCTGATATCTATCGCCAGCTCAACCTGTTCGGCGAAGTGTTCGACCGGATCCGGGCCGACTACGTCGAGCCGCCGGATGAGCAGAAGGTCATCGAGGCGGCGATCAACGGCATGCTGTCGTCGCTCGACCCGCATTCGAGCTACCTGCCGCCGAAGAGCTTCCGCGACATGCAGGTGCAGACGCGCGGCGAGTTCGGTGGTCTCGGCATCGAGGTGACGATGGAGGACAACGTCCTCAAGGTCGTGACCCCGATCGACGACACTCCGGCGGCCCGCGCCGGCGTGCGCGCCGGCGACATCATCCTGTCGCTCGACGGCGATCCGGTGCAGGGCCTGACCCTGAACCAGGCCGTCGACAAGATGCGCGGCCCGGTCAATTCGGCGATTACGCTCAGCCTCAAGCGCGAGGGCGTCAACGAACCGGTCGAGGTCAAGATCGTGCGCGACACGATCAAGATCAAGTCGGTGAAGGCCAAGAACGAGGGCGACATCGGTTATATCCGGATCACCCAGTTCACCGAGCAGACCTTCGACGGTCTCAAGGACGGCATCGACAAGATCAACAAGGACGTCGGCGGCGCGGACAAGGTCAAGGGCTATGTGCTCGACCTGCGTAACAACCCCGGCGGCCTGCTCGATCAGGCGATCGCGGTGTCCGACGCGTTCCTGGAGCGCGGCGAGATCGTCTCGACCCGCGGCCGCAACGCCGACGAGACGCAGCGCTACAACGCCCGCTCCGGCGATCTGACCAAGGGCAAGCCGCTGATCGTGCTGATCAACGGCGGTTCGGCCTCGGCCTCAGAGATCGTCTCCGGCGCGCTGCAGGATCATCGTCGCGCGACGGTGGTCGGTACGCGCTCGTTCGGCAAGGGCTCGGTGCAGACGATCATCCCGCTCGGCCAGAACGGCGCGATCCGCCTGACCACGGCGCGCTACTACACGCCGTCGGGCCGGTCGATCCAGGCCAAGGGCATCGAGCCGGACATCGAGGTGATGCAGGACAGCCCTGCCGACCTCAAGGGCAAGGACGACACGAAGGGCGAGGCCGGTCTGAAGGGCCACCTGAAGAACCCCGCCGACGCGGTCGAGGAGAAGTCCGGTTCGCAGGCCTACGTGCCGAAGGACGAAAAGGACGACAAGGCGCTCAACTACGCTTACGATCTCCTGAAGGGAATCAAGGTCAACAGCGCCTTCCCGCCCAATCCGAAGACGGCGATTCCGAACTGATCGTTCGGAGCCTCGCACGATAATCGGGACCGCCGGGCCGGGAACGGGTCGGCGGTCCTTTGATTCCGGGACTTTCGAGGCCGGGCGTCGGGATCGGCCGACCGCGCGAGGAGGGCGCGGGTCGCCGGGACCGGATGCCCGCCGATCGTCGATGCCGTTCGGAGCGGGGCGCGCGCTTCCGTGCGGCGCCGCGGTCGGCAGCGCGGGGGCCGGCGTCCGTGAGACGTCGGCGTCGGCTCGGCGGCGAAACTGGAACAGACCTGGGGCAGATCTGGAGCGCATGGCACGCGATCTCAACGAGCCGCTCGGCACGGCGAAGCGATTCAGCGGGTGGAAACGCGTTCCCTACGGCGTCATCGGCCTGTCGATCGTGGCACTGGTGGCGATGATCGGTGGCGTCTGGATCGCGCTGGTCAAGGATCCGCTCGGCGGCGAGCCGATGGCGGTCGTCCGGGTCGATCGCGGCCGGACCGGGATAGGGCCGAGCGACGTCGGCGTCAAGGACATGCCCGATCGCACGCGCAAGCCGGCCGCGGCCGCGCATGGCGGCGCCGAGACGGCGTCGGAGGCGACCGGTGGCGAGCATGCCGCAGCGCCGGCCGGCGCGGAGGCCAAGGCCGAGGCGGGCGCGCCGTCCGGGCAACTCGCGCTCGATCCGGAAGACGCGGCCCGGCGGGCGCCGGAGGTGGTCGAAGGCCAGCCGCTGACCACGACGCCGGTCGCCCGCGTCAGCGACAAGGGCCGCTACGGTATCCTGCCCAAGGTCGCGGCGGACGGCACGCGGCCGCTCGAAGTCTACGCGAGGCCGGCGCCGCGCCGGCCGTCGTCGCAGCCGAAGGTGGTCATGATCGTCGGCGGCCTGGGTCTCAGCCAGACCGCGACGCAGGAGGCGCTGCGCCAGCTGCCCGGCGGCATCACGCTCGGCTTTGCGCCCTACGGCGGCAGCCTCGATCGCTGGGTCGCGCGCGCGCGCCAGGACGGCCACGAACTGCTGCTGCAGATCCCGATGGAGCCGTTCGACTATCCCGACAACGATCCGGGCCCGCACACGCTGCTCGCCGGCGGGCCGGTCGAGCAGAACCCCGACAAGGTCCAGTGGCTCCTGTCGCGCGTGACCAACTACGTCGGCGTGATGAACTACATGGGCGGCAAGTACACGGCGACGGAAACGGCGCTGGAGCCGTTCCTGAAGGAGATCGGTACGCGCGGCCTCATGTACCTCGACGACGGCACGTCGAGCCGGTCGGTCGCCGTCCAGGTGTCGCGCAAGACGCGGACGCCGTTCGCGCGCGCCGATGTGGTCGTCGATCAGGTCGCGACCGACGCTGGTATCGACGCGCGCCTCGCCCAGCTCGAGCAGCTCGCGCGGACCAACGGCTCGGCGATCGGCGTCGCGAGCGCGTTGCCGATCACGGTCAAGAAGCTCGCGGAATGGGCGAAGTCGCTCGACAGCCGCGGCCTAGTGCTCGTGCCGGTGTCGTCGCTGGCGCGGTTCGCGGGGTGATCCGCCGCTGGCGGTAAGGCTTCAGAGCCTGTGGCCGTCGGCGCGCAGCGCCGAGGACGAGATCGGCACGCGCGGGGCATGCACGAAGACCCAGGCCGGCGCGGCGTGGTCGGCGAGCGAACGGGCATCGGCCTCCGCGAGGCGATAGCGGTCGAGCGCGCGGCCGGCCCGGCAGGACAGCGCGGCGAGCGTCGAGCCCGGGCGATCGACGATCGCGATCGGCATGGCGCTCGCGATGCGGCGCCAATGCTGCCAGCGGTGGAAGCTCGCCAGATTGTCGGCGCCCATGACCCAGACGAAGCGCACCTGCGGATGCGCGCGGACCAGACGGGCGACGGTCTGCCATGAATAGGTCGCGCCGAGCGAGGCTTCGAACGCGGTCACGACGACGCGGGGATTGTGCGTCAGTGTCCGCGCCGCGGCGATGCGGCGGCCGAGCGGGGCGAGCGCGCCGCGATCCTTGAGCGGGTTGCCGGGCGTCACCATCATCCAGACCCGATCGAGGCCGAGGCGGGCGAGCGCGGTCTCCGCGACATGCACGTGGCCGGCATGGGGCGGGTTGAACGAGCCGCCGAACAGCCCGATCCGCATGCCGGGCGTCGTCGGCGGGATGCGCAGGTCGGCCGCCCCGGCATCGCCGGAATAAAGCGCGGCTGCCGTCGCTCCCGTCGGGGGAGCGCCGGGCCTGTCGGAGGGCGGGGTGGCGGACATGGCCAAGTCGGAGCGGTCTCGGTCGGAGGGCGGCCGGTGTGGCGCAAGGAAAGAGCTCGAAACGCGCCTCAGGGGCGGGTCTGGCCGTCACCGTAGACGCAATATTTGAACGAAACGAGCTGGTCGACACCGACCGGCCCGCGCGCGTGCATCTTGCCGGTCGCGATGCCGATCTCGCCGCCGAAGCCGAATTCGCCGCCGTCGGCGAACTGGGTGGAGGCGTTCCAGGCGACGATGGCGCTGTCGACGCGGTTCATGAAGGCGGTCGCGGCCGCCTCGTCCTCGGTGACGATCGCTTCGGTGTGGTGCGAGCCGTAGGTCTCGATATGTGCGATGGCGGCATCGAGACCGTCGACCACGCGGACCGAGATGATCGCGTCGAGGTATTCGGTCGACCAGTCGGCCTCGGTCGCCGGCACGACGCCGGCGAGCGCGGCCGCGACGGCGCCGTCGCCGCGGATCTCGCAGCCGGCGGCGGCGAGATCTTGCAGGATCGGCCCGAGATGGGTCACGGCGACCGCGCGGTCGACCAGCAGGGTCTCGGCCGAGCCGCAGACGCCGGTGCGGCGCATCTTGGCGTTCAGCACGATCTGGCGCGCCATGTCGAGATCGGCGCCGGCATGGACATAGACGTGGCAGATGCCTTCCAGGTGCGAGAACACCGGCACGCGTGCCTCGGTCTGGACGCGCGCGACCAGGCTCTTGCCGCCGCGCGGCACGATCACGTCGATATTGCCGTCGAGCCCCGCCAGCATCTGGCCGACCGCCGCGCGGTCGCGGGTCGGCACCAGCTGGATCGCGTCGGGCGCGAGGCCGGCCTCGCCGAGGCCGGCGCGCATCGCCTCGACGATCGCGGCGGAGGAGCGGAAGCTGTCCGAGCCGCCGCGCAGGATCGCGGCGTTGCCGCTCTTCAGGCAGAGCGCGCCGGCATCGGCGGTCACGTTCGGACGGCTCTCGTAGATGATGCCGATCACGCCGAGCGGCGTCGCGACGCGGCGGATGCGCAGGCCGTTCGGCCGGGTCCATTCGGCGAGGATGCGGCCGACCGGATCTTCGAGGCTGGCGACCTCCTCGATGCCGGTCGCGACCGCGTCGAGGCGCGCCGGCGTCAGGGTCAGGCGGTCGACGAAGGAAGCGGCCATGCCCTCGCGCTTGGCATCGGCGACGTCTTCGGCATTGGCGGCCAGGATGGCCGCGGCGCGGGCGCGGATCGCCACAGCCATGGCCTTCAGCGCGGCGTCCTTCTGCGCGCGCGGGGCGACCGCGAGCACGCGCGCGGCCGCGCGGGCGCGCTGGCCGATCTCACGCATGACGGTCTCGACCGAACCGCTGCCGTTCAGGCCGCTGTCGTTCAGGCCGCTGCCGTCGATCACGCGGGCTGCATCCGCCATCACTCGCCCCTCAGAACCATGTCGTCGCGATGGATCATCTCCATCCGACCCGTATATCCCAAGATCGCCTCGATTTCATGGGTCTTGCGACCCAGGATCGCGCCGGCGTCGTCGGCATCGAAGGCAACGAGGCCGCGGCCGAGGAGTTCGCCCTCCGGGCCCTGGATCATCACCGTGTCGCCGCGGGCGAAGCGGCCTTCGACCCGCACGCAGCCGGCCGGCAGCAGGCTCTTGCCCTGCCTGAGCGCGCGCACCGCACCGGCATCGACCACGACGGCGCCGCGATCGTCGAGGCTGCCGGCGATCCATTTCTTGCGCGCCGTGACCGGGTTCTCCTCGGCGAGGAACCAGGTCGACGGCTCGCCCTTCGAGATGGCGGCGAGCGGGTTCATGCGCTTGCCGAGCGAGATCACCATCGAGGTGCCGGCGCCGGTGGCGATCTTGCCGGCCTCGATCTTGGTCTTCATGCCGCCACGCGACAGTTCCGAGCCGGCGCCGCCGGCGATCGCCTCGATCTCGGGGGTGATCTTCTCGACCACCGGGATCAGCGTCGCGTTCGGGTCGTCGTTCGGCGGGGCGGTGTAGAGCCCGTCGATGTCGGAGAGCAGCACGAGGCAATCGGCGCCGACCATGGTCGCGACGCGGGCGCCGAGGCGGTCGTTGTCGCCGTAGCGGATCTCGGAGGTCGCGACCGTGTCGTTCTCGTTGATGACCGGGATCGCGCGGCGCTCGAGCAGTGTGCCGAGCGTCGCGCGGGCGTTCAGATAGCGGCGGCGGTTCTCGGTGTCGTCGAGGGTGAGCAGCACCTGCGCGGCGATATAGCCATGGGCGCCGAGCACCTCCGAATAGGCGCGCGCGAGCGCGATCTGGCCGACGGCGGCGGCGGCCTGGCTCTCCTCGAGCTCGAGCGGGCCCTTGCGCAGGCCGAGCTTGCCGCGGCCCAGTGCGATCGCGCCGGAGGAGACCAGCAGCACCTCGCGGCCATCCTTCATCAGCGCGGCGACATCCGCCGCGAGGCTCGCCAGCCATGGCGCCTTGAGCTCGCCGGTCGCACGGTCGACCAGCAGGGCCGATCCGATCTTCACGACGATGCGGCGGTAGTCTTCGAGGCGGCGGATCATGGCAGAGGCAGTCTTCGGATGGGTCGGGGCTCTCGCGAGAGAGCGCATGGGCCGGGGACGCCACGCTTAGGCGCGATCGGGCCGCGGCGCAAGCGAGGCGGCATCGCAGCGGCCCGGCGTTGGACATGCTTCTCCATGTCGTTCCGGCGCCTTATTAAACGGCCACGTGTTGGTCGCCGATCCGGCCACGCTCGAACGGTCGTGGGGAGAGCTGCCTTGAACCGCCTGTGCGCCTTTATTTTGGCCCTCGCCGCAACGCTCTGCCTCGAAGGCGCATCGCCCGGCGCGGCCGGCGACCTGCCGGCAAAGCTCGCCGATCCCGGCCAATGGGCGATCCAGACCGGCGACTATGCGGCGACGCGATTCTCGAGGCTCGACCAGATCACCACGGCCAATGTGAAGGATCTCACACCGGTGTGGTCGTTCTCGACCGGCGCGCTCCGTGGCCATGAGGGCGGGCCGCTGGTCGTCGACGACGTCATGTATGTCCATGCGCCGTTCCCCAACATGATCTACGCGCTCGATCTCGACCACGACGGCCGCGTGCTCTGGAGCTACACCCCGCGGCAGGATCCGCAGACGATCGCGATCATGTGCTGCGACACGGTCTATCGCGGCCTCGCCTATGCCGACGGCCGGGTGTTCCTGCATCAGGCCGACACGACGGTGGTGGCGCTCGACGCCAAGACGGGCAAGGTGCTCTGGAGCGTCAAGAACGGCGACATCGCGCGCGGCGAGACCAATTCGGCGACGGTGCTGCCGATCCGGGACAAGATCATCGTCGGCATCGCCGGCGGCGAATATGGCGCGCGCTGCCACATCACGGCCTATGAGGCCGCGACCGGCAAGCGGCTCTGGCGCGCCTATTCGGTCGGGCCGGACGAGGATCTGCTCGTCGATCCCGACAAGACCACCGAGCTCGGCAAGCCGATCGGCAGGGATTCCAGCCTGAAGACCTGGTCGGGCGACCAGTGGAGACTCGGCGGCGGCTGCACCTGGGGCTGGTTCTCCTACGATCCGGAGCTCGACCTCTTCTACTACGGCGCCGGCAATCCCTCGACCTGGAACCCGATGCAGCGGCCGGGCGACAACAAATGGGCGATGACCATATTCGCCCGTTCGCCCGAGACCGGCACGGCGAAGTGGGTCTATCAGATGACCCCGCACGACGAATGGGACTATGACGGCGTCAACGAGATGGTGCTGTCGGAGCAGACGATCGACGGTCGGTCGCGCAAGGTGCTCAGCCACTTCGACCGCAACGGCTTCGGCTATACGCTCGACCGGGTGACCGGCGAACTGCTGGTCGCCGAGAAGTTCGAGCCGACCGTCAACTGGGCGACCAGGGTCGACATGGACAAGGCGAGCCCGACCTATGGCCGGCCGCTGGTCGACAAGCGCTACTCGACCGAGACCAAGGGCGAGGACGAGACCACGCAGGGCATCTGCCCGGGCGCGCCGGGCGCGAAGAACCAGGCGCCCTCGGCCTATTCGCCGCTGACCGGCCTCAACTACGTGCCGGTCAACCGGCTCTGCATGGACTACGAGCCGTTCCGCGTCACCTACACGCCGGGGCAACCTTACGTCGGCGCGACGCTGACGCTCTACGGGCCGAAGGAGGCCGACGGCCGGACCGGGCGTTTCATCGCCTGGGATCCGAAGACCGGCAAGATCGTCTGGGCGAAGGAAGAGCCGTTCTCGGTGTGGTCGGGCGCACTCGCGACCGCGGGTGGGCTCGTGTTCTACGGCACGCTGGAGGGCTATCTGAAAGCCGTCGATGCCAAGACCGGAGCGGAACTCTGGCGGTTCAAGACGCCGTCCGGCATTGTCGGCAATCCGATGACCTACACGCACAAGGGCCGGCAGTATGTCGCCGTGCTCTCCGGCGTCGGCGGCTGGGCCGGCATCGGCATCGCCGCCGGCCTCACCGACCCGCAAGACGGCTCCGGCGCGGTCGGCGCCTACCAGAGCCTCTCGAGCTACACCGCAATGGGCGGTGTGCTGACGGTGTTCGGGTTGCGGTGAGGGGGCGCCTTGCGGCCCTCGCGGCGGCGCTCAGGGCGCCGCCGCGTCTGCTTCTGCTGTGACCTTTTCCACCACCTGCCGGCCGAAGTCCGGGGCGGCGGTGTCCTGGCCGACGTCGATGATCGAGCGGCGGATTGCGCGGGTGCGGGCGAAGAGGTCGTAGAGCGCGTCGCCGTCGGCGTAGCGGATCGCGCGCTGGAGCACGAACAGATCCTCGATGAAGCGGCCGAGCATCTCGAGCACCGCGTCCTTGTTGTGCAGGAACACGTCGCGCCACATGGTCGGATCGGACGCCGCGATGCGGGTGAAGTCGCGGAAGCCGCCGGCGGAGAACTTGATGACCTCCGACTCGGTCACCTTCTCCAGGTCGGCGGCGGTGCCGACGATGTTGTAGGCGATCAGATGCGGGATGTGGCTTGTGATCGCCAGCACCATGTCGTGGTGCTCCGGCGTCATGGTCTCGACCTTCGAGCCCATCGCGGCCCAGAACCGGGCGAGCCGCTCGGTCGCGGCCTCTTCCGTGCCCGGCACCGGGGTCAGGATGCACCAGCGGCCGCGGAACAGCTCGGCGAAGCCGGCGTCCGGGCCGGAATGCTCGGTGCCCGCGACCGGATGCGCCGGCACGAAATGCACGCCTTCCGGAATGAACGGCGCCATCTGCTTGACGACGTCGCCCTTGACCGAACCGACGTCGGAGACGATCGCGCCCGGCTTCAGCGCCGGGGCGATCGCTTCGGCCACCGCGCCCGAAGCGCCGACCGGCACCGAAACGATCACGCAGTCGGCGCCGCGCACCGCCTCGGCCGGATCGGCGGAATAGAGATCGCCGAGGCCGAGCTCGCGAGCGCGGGCGAGCGTCTCGGGCCGGCGGGTCGAGATCGCGATCTCGCCGACCAGCCCGTAGGCGCGCGCGGCGCGGGCGATCGACGAGCCGATCAGGCCGATGCCGATGAGCGCCAGCTTGCCGAAGACGGGTTCCGTCACTTCAGGAACTCCGTCAGCGCGGCGATCACGTCCTCGTTCGCCTCGGCCGAGCCGATGGTGATGCGCAACGCATTGGGCAGGCCGTAGGCGTCCATGCGGCGCACGATGATGCCCTGCGACTGCAGGAACGCGTCGGCGTCCGGCGCGCGCCGTCCGTCGCGGTCGGGGAAATGGACCAGCACGAAGTTGCCGACCGACGGCGTCACGGTCAGGCCGATGGCGCTCAGCGCCTCGGTCACCTTCGGCAGCCAGGTCTCGTTGTGATCGCCGGCACGGGCGGCGAATTCGCGATCCTCGATCGCGGCCGCCCCGGCGGCGATCGCGGCGGCGTTCATGTTGAACGGCCCGCGATAGCGGTTCAGCGCATCGACGACGTGCTCGGGGCCGTACATCCAGCCGATCCGTAGGCCGGCGAGGCCGTAGATCTTGGAGAAGGTGCGCGCCATCACGACATTGTTCGACTGCGAGACGAGCTCGATGCCGCTCTCGTAGTCGTTGCGCCGGACGTATTCGGCATAGGCCGCGTCGAGCACGAGCAGCACGTGCGGCGGCAGGCCGGCGTGCAGGCGCTTGACCTCGTCGAACGGCAGATAGGAGCCGGTCGGGTTGTTCGGGTTGGCCAGGAACATGATCTTGGTCTTCGGCGTCACGGCGGCCAGCAGCGCGTCGACGTCGGCCGTGAAGTTCTTCTCGGGCACCTTGACCGGCGTGCCGCCGGCGCCGGTGATCGCGATCGGATAGACCAGGAAACCGTACTCGGAATAAACGCCCTCGTCGCCCGGTCCTACATAGATCGAGGTCAGGAGATGCAGGATCTCGTCGGAGCCGTTGCCGCAGACGATGCGGTCGGCGCCGAGGCCATGGGCGCGGGCGATCGCCTCGCGCAGCCGGGTCGCCGAACCGTCGGGATAGAACTCGAGCTTGGCGGCGAGGTCGCGATAGGCCTCGATCGCCTTCGGACTGGCACCGAGCGGCGTCTCGTTGGAGGAGAGCTTATGCAGCTTCGTGCCGCCCGTCGCTGTCGACTTGCCCGGAACATACGGGGCGATGTCGAGAATGCCGGACCTCGGGACGGGACGAACGACGCTGTTCATGGGGCTCTCCGCAGTGACACGCGGTCTGGTGGTCCATCAACCCCTCGGATGCCTGATCCATTCGCGGGAGTGATCGATCACACGTCTGATTGTGAGTGGTTCGGCTTCATGGGACGGGAGGGATCCACGCCCCGCGATCGAACCGCTCGGAAGGGCCTCTTCATAGGATCGGGGGCCGAGGAAATCAAAGAAAACATTGACACGGCGCCGAGGCGGCGAATAGCTGATCGCCCCGCGCGGCGACGCGTCCACGACAGGTGCTGTCGCGGATCCGATCCAGGCGACCGGCGCGGAACGGGATGCCGGCGATGACCGAACTTAGGCCGACCGAAGACACCGTTTCCCTGGCGCGGCGCCGCGAAGCCGACGATCCGTCGAGCCCGGTCGCGCGCTTCGGCACGGACCGCGCACTGATGCTCGACGCCGGCGTCGCCATCGCGCCCTGGCAGATCGCGTACCAGACCTACGGCGCGCTCAATGCCGACAAGTCGAACGCCGTGCTCGTCTGCCATGCGCTGACCGGCGACCAGCATGTCGGCAATACCCATCCGGTCACCGGCAAGCCGGGCTGGTGGACCTCGATGATCGGCCCGGGCAAGCCGATCGATACCGACCGCTACTTCGTGATCTGCGCGAACGTGCTCGGCGGCTGCCTCGGCACCACCGGTCCAGCCTCGACCAATCCCGCGACGGGTAAGCCCTACGGTCTCGACCTGCCGGTGATCACCATTCGCGACATGGTGCGCGCGCAGGCCGCGCTGGTCGACAGTTTCGGCATCGGCGAGCTGTTCCTGGTGATCGGCGGCTCGATGGGCGGCATGCAGGTGCTGCAATGGGCCGCCTCCTATCCGGAGCGCGTGTTCGCCTGCCTGCCGATCGCCACCGGCCCGCGGCATTCCTCGCAGAACATCGCCTTCCACGAGGTCGGCCGGCAGGCGGTCATGGCCGATCCGGACTGGCGCGGCGGGCGCTATCTCGACTTCGACGTCAGCCCGCGCAAGGGGCTCGCGGTCGCGCGCATGGCGGCGCACATCACCTACCTGTCGGAGGCGGTGCTGCATCGCAAGTTCGGCCGGCGGCTGCAGGATCGCGACAAGCCGACCTTCGGCTTCGACAGCGATTTCCAGATCGAGAGCTACCTGCGCCACCAGGGCATGACCTTCGTCGACCGTTTCGACGCCAACTCCTACCTCTACATGACCCGGGCGATGGATTATTTCGATCTCGCCGCCGACCATGGCGGCGTGCTCGCCAACGCCTTCAAGGGCACGAAGACGCGCTTCTGCGTGATGAGCTTCACCTCCGACTGGCTGTTCCCGACCACCGAGAGCCGCTCGGTCGTGCATGCGCTCAATGCCGGCGGGGCGAGCGTCTCCTTCGCGGAGATCGTCACCGACCGCGGCCACGACGCGTTCCTGCTCGACGAGCCGGAGATGTTCAAGATCGTCAACGGTTTCATTGCCTCGGCCGCGCGGGCGCGGGGCCTGAAGGAGGGCGCGCGATGACCGACCTCGCCCTCGACCCCGTCTCGGCGACCGTCGCCGCCCGTGCCGCTGCGCGCGGCGACCTGCGCGCGATCGCCGATCTGGTCGCGCCCGGCAGCCGCGTGCTCGACATCGGCTGCGGCGACGGCGCGCTGCTCGAACTGCTGGCGCGCGAGAAGCGCGTCGACGGCCGCGGCATCGAGCTCAGCCAGGCCGGCGTCAACGAATGCGTCGGGCGTGGTCTGTCGGTGATCCAGGGCGACGCCGACAGCGACCTCGTCTATTACCCGGACGATGCCTTCGACACGGTGATCCTGAGCCAGACGCTGCAGGCGACCCAGCGCCCGAAGGAGGTGCTGAAGCACCTCCTGCGCATCGGCAAGCATGCGATCGTGTCGCTGCCGAACTTCGGGCACTGGCCGATGCGGCTGCAGATCCTGTTTCGGGGCCGCATGCCGGTGACGGACAACCTGCCGGTCGCCTGGTACGAGACGCCGAACATCCACTTCTGCACGATCCGCGACTTCGTCGAGCTCACCAAGGAGCCCGACGTCGATGCGGTGATGGAGAAGGCGATCGCGCTCAATGGCGCCGGGCAGAAGATCTCGATCAACGCGCCGTGGTGGTTCTGGAACCTGTTCGGCGAGCAGGCCGTGTTCGTGCTCCGGCGCCGCAAGGCGTGAGCCGCGACGCTCTTCAGCGCTGACGGGCGGGCGCCGCGGCCCGCTCGCGCTGACGCATCGCCCGGATCAGTTCGTGATGCGCGGCGACGAGAAGTTCTGGAAGATCTTCACGAAGGCGTCCTTGATGCCCTGCGTGTCGCTGGCCTTCAGATAGAGATTGCCGGCGCAGGCGCGCAGCATCGGCTCGACGTCGTCGTCGCGGGTGCCACTGCCGCCGTGCTGGCTCGGCATGCCGAGGGTGGCGTTGTAGCCCCAGTCCCAGGCCATCGGCAGATACGGCGTGTGCACAAAGCCGACCGAGACGTTCTTGCTCGCGGCGGTCTTGCAGAAGCTCGTGTCGAGGACGTCGACCTGCGCCCGATAGGGCAGGTTCCAGGTCCAGAAACGGCCCGGATCCTGGACGCCGTCGGTCGCGATGATCAGCAGCTTCTTCGCGGTGGCCTGCGTCGAGCCGTCACCGCCGGTGCCGACCGCGTTGAGCATCGCCGTGATGTTTTCGTTGAAATGGGTCGCGCCGTCGCTCTCGCCCGAGGACGATGGCGTCGAGGGGTAGTTGTTCTGGATCTGCGTGAAGTTATAGGTGATCGTCGCGAGCTGGTTGAGGTTGACGTCGAAACCGTAGAGCGCCAACCGGATTTTCGGTGTCGGCGAGTTCGACTGGGTGGCGACCTGGATCAGGTTCTGGATGCCCTGGTTCACGATCTGGAACCGCAGCGAGATATTGTTGGCAATCGCGTAGCCGTAGCTGTCGGTCCACTTGCCGTTCACCCAATAGGACGACGAACCGTCGTGGCAGGCGAAGGCGCAGCCGGTCTTGCTCATCAACTGGTCGATGTCGGCCTGGCTCGCGCCCAGGGCCATCGAGCCGGAGGTATCGATCATCAGGTAGACGTCGATGTAGGGGGGCAGGCTCGAGGTCGCGGAGGACGAGCCCGAAATCGTGGTCGAGGCCATGCCGATGAGATTGCCGAAGATCAACGGCACGGTCGCGGTGTATGTCGCCTTGGCGGTCAGGGTCAGATTGGCCTGGGTGACGACCACGCTGTAGGTGTACGTTGCGTTATTGCCGACGGTGGCATTCTGAACGAAGGTCTGCTCGCCGGTCGACTTTCGGGTGGCGAGGGTCGGACTCGTGCCGGCATTCTGGGCGACGGCGGCCAGCGCGGCGCTGTCCGCGGCCTTGTCGAGCCGGGTCTGCGCCGAGGTCATACGCGTGTAGTCGATGGCCAAGCCACCGACCATGATCAGCGGCAGGGCCAGCAATCCGAATGTGACGGCAACATTGCCGCGTTCGGACCGCCACAATCTTTTCACGATGTTTCTGATGACAAGCACCTGGTATGATCCGCTTGGTCGCCTGGCGGAGTCTTGCCATCGAAAATTCACTAAATCATTGACGTCATCTTCGAAATTCGGTGCTTCCGCTTGGGTATATGCAGGTCAGCACGTCGCCGGCGGCGTCGTGTCGGGGTCGGGCCGGGCCGCACGGCCGACCGGCGTCGGCGAGATGCCGTTCGGGACCAGCACCGGCACCGGCCGAAACAGCGGCAAAAGCCTTGCACGGGTTCGCGCGCGTGCCGGCAGGCCCTGGTAGAGCTGCTTGGTCGCCTCGACGATCACCACGCCCGACAGGGCCGGCCAGAGCCGGCCGCCGACACGCTCGAAGGCGACGCCGGAGCGGATCAGGAACGACCGTTCGAACGGCGCCATGTAGAGCGCGCCGGTCCAGTCGATCGGCGAATAGAGCGTCTCCTTGAGCAGCCGGTCGAGCTGGCCGCGCGAGAACGGCCGGCCGTGGCCGAACGGCGTCGTTTCCATGCGGGCCCACAATCCCGAGCGGTTCGGCACCACGGCGATCAGCCGGCCGCCGGGCGCCAGCACCCGCCAGACCTCGCGCAGCACGTCGGAGGGTTTTCGGCCATCTCCAGGCAATGGACGAGCAGCGCGCGGTCGATCGAGGAATCGGGCAGCGGCAGCGCATCCTCGTGGACGAGCGCGGTGGCGGAGGGCCCTTCGGAGGGCCAGTTCACGACGCCCTGCGGCGCCGGCATCAAGCCGATGACGCGCTCGGCCTGGTCGCGGAACGGCCGGAGATAGGGCGTGGCGTAGCCGAGACCCATGACGCGGTCGCCGGCGACCTTCGGCCACATGGCGGTCAGCCGGGCGCGCAGCACGCGGCGGACCAGCCGGCCGAGCGGCTCGCCGTAAAAGTTCCTCAGATCGACGACGTCCAGATACATGGGGGCTGTTGTTCCCTGTGCCTTCGGATGTTCGTCTCGTCGAAACCGGGGCCCGACGAAAATCTGTCTTGCTCGGAACGCCTGCCGCGTCGTCGTGATTCAGCCGCGGGGCGCTGCCATGATGGCCATGTTCGTACCGCGATGTTACGTAATCACCAAACCCGTGGAGACCAGACACGATGCTCGAGGAAAACGAGGCGTCATCCCCCATCGCGATCGAGGTCTTCCGGCTGCGCGAGGACAATGCCGGGGTGATCCTGCGCTCGAAGGCGAGCGGACGGGTCGCAACGATCGATGCGCCGGACGCCGAGGCGGTGGCGGCGCGGCTCGACAAGGCCGGGCTCCGGCTCACCGACATCTTCGTGACGCATCACCACGGCGACCACGTCGAGGGCATTCCGGCGCTGAAGGCCCGCTACGGCGCCCGCGTGATCGGCGCCCGCGCCGATGCACACCGGATCGCCGATCTCGATCTCCTGGTCGCGGAAGGCGAGAGCTTCGATTTCGGCGGCGATGCCGTCACCGTGCTCGAGACGCCCGGCCACACGGTCGGGCACATCAGCTTCCATATCCCGTCGGCGAAGGCCGCCTTTGTCGGCGATACGCTGTTCGAGATGGGCTGCGGCCGGCTGTTCGAGGGCACGCCCGCGGAGATGTGGGCCTCGCTCGGCAAGCTCCGCGGCCTGCCGGCGGAGACGCGGCTGCACGTCGGACACGACTACGGCATGACCAACGTGCGCTTCGCGCTGTCGGTGACGCCGCACGATCCGCAGCTCGAGGCGATCCTGGCCGAGAAGAAGGCGGCGGGTCCCGGCGGCTTTTTCGCCGTGACCACCGTCGAGCGCGAGATCGCGATCAACCCGTTCCTGCGGGCCGCCGATCCGGCGTTCCGCGCGGCAGCGGGTTTCGGCGCCGATGCGGATCCGGTCCAGGTGTTCGCGGTGCTGCGCGAGAAGCGCAACTCGTTCCGGTGAGGGCGGCGATGCAGGATCTCAGTGCGGCGCAGATCGTCGACATGCTCGGGCTCGCCCGCCATCCGGAGGGCGGCTATTTCCGCGAGACCTATCGCGATCCCGACGGCGTCGATGGGCGCAGCCACTCGACGGCGATCTATTTCCTGCTGCCGGCCGGCGAGGTCTCGGCGTGGCATCGGGTCGATGCGGTCGAGACCTGGCACTGGTATGCCGGCGCGCCGCTGGCGCTGACGGTCTCGGAGAACGGCCACGATGCGTGGTCGGTCCGGCTCGGCGGCAATCTCCTCGGCGGCGAGCGGCCGCAGGCGATCGTGCCGAAGAACGCCTGGCAGACCGCCGAGAGCCTCGGGGCCTGGACGCTGGTCGGCTGCACGGTGGCGCCGGCGTTCCGGTTCGAGGGTTTTGAACTGGCGCCGCCGGACTGGCGGCCGCGGCCGCGCGCCGGCCGGTCCGACTGATCGTCAGGATCGCTTGAACAGCAGATCCTTCGAGGCGACGAGCGCGCCGCCGGTGATCAGCACGGCGGCCGCGACGATGATCGAGGTGAAGGCGCCGTAGCCGGCGAGGATCAGGAACAGCGTCGACAGGAGCGGCGACAGATAGCTCGCCGCGCCCAGGATCTGGATGTCGCCGCGCTTGACGCCATGGTCCCAGACGAAGAAGGCGAGGCCGACCGGGAACAGGCCGAGCCCGACCACCGCCGCCCATTGCACCGCGCCCTGCGGCCAGACGGTCGTCTCCCAGGCGAGGTGGCAGACCAGCGACAGCGCGGAGGTGGCGAGACAGAAGCCGGCGACGGCGGCGGTCGGCACCGAGCCGAACCGGCGCGAGGCGACCGAGTAGCTCGACCAGGTCAGCGCCGAACCGATCGCCGCGACATAGCCGAGCGCATGTTCCGGTGCGATCGACAGGCTCTTGCCCTTGGTGACGATCAGCGCCGCGCCGGCGAGGCCGAGCAGCGCGCCGATCACATGGTGCGGCTTCAGCCGCTCGCCGGGCAGGAAGCCGGAGAACAGCACGATCAGCAGCGGCCAGGTGTAGTTCACCAGATTGGCCTCGACCGGCGGGGCGAGGCGCAGCGAGGTGAAATAGAGGAAGTGGAAGCCGAACAGGCCGCCGACGCCGAGCGCCCAGACGGGCCAGGGCTGCCGCAAGGCGCCGGCCCGGCCGGTCGCGACCAGGATCGCGGTCGCGGTGATGCCGGAGATGCCGAAGGCCATCGCGTTCATCTGGAAGGCCGGGACCGTGCCGGAGGCGGCGGCCATCAGGCCGAGCAGGGACCACATGCCGACTGCCGACAGGCCTATGAGGGTCGCGAGGGTGCGGGGCGTCATGGGTGGAGGTTGCTCGGGTCGGAATTGTCGTTGGCGAGGCGGGGCGCGATACGGCCGTTCCATAGCGGAACCATGGATGCCCGTCGATGTTTCAAGGGCGCCACGTATGTGAAATTGCGCGGGTGCTCCGCGCGAGGGCAGGATGGCTATGGATTGGGCAGCCGGCTACGGTCGCGGTCCCGATCCCGTCCACGTTCGCCGCGCTCCCGCGCGCGGCCCTCATCCGGAGCCCGGCATGTCGCCCCGCGATGTCATCCTCGCCGTCGTGATCGCCGCCGTGTGGGGGCTGAGCTTCGTTGCCGTGAAGCTCGGCGGCGAGGGCATGCCGCCGCTGCTCGCCTCGGCGGGGCGCTTCTTCCTCGCCGCGGTGCCGGCCGTCTTCTTCGTGCCGCGCCCGAAGACGCCGTTCCGCACGCTGTTCGGCTATGGGTTTGCGATCGGCGTCGTGCAGTTCGGGTTCCTGTTCGTGGCGATCCG
The DNA here is from genome assembly GCA_040269895.1 of Ancalomicrobiaceae bacterium S20. Taxonomy (NCBI): domain Bacteria; kingdom Pseudomonadati; phylum Pseudomonadota; class Alphaproteobacteria; order Hyphomicrobiales; family Ancalomicrobiaceae; genus Methyloraptor; species Methyloraptor flagellatus. Next base: position 4,522,386 of record CP158568.1, read on the forward strand.
GCAGGGCATGCCGGCGGGGCTCGCCTCGGTGGTGATCCAGATCCAGGTCGCCTTCACGATGCTGCTCGCCGGCTTGTTCCTCGGCGAGCGCCCGACCCGGCTGCAATATATCGGCTGCGGCGTCGCCATCGCGGGCATCGTCGTGCTGGCCTTCGCGCGCGGCGGCCACGTGCCGCTGGTGCCGTTCCTGATGACGGTGCTCGCCGCGGTCGGCTGGGCCTTCGGCAATCTCGTCACCAAGCGGGCCGGCCGCATCGAGATGATCCCGTTCGTGATCTGGTCGAGCCTGATCCCGCCGATCCCGCTCATTGCCCTGTCGCTGCTGCTCGACGGACCGCAGGCCTTCGCAGACGCGCTGACACACACGTCCATGGGCACGGTGATCGCGATCGCGAGCCTCGGCTGGATCGCGACCGACTTCGGCTTCGGCATGTCGGCGGTGCTCTTGTCGCGCTATCCGGCTGCGATGGTGTCGCCCTTCGCGCTGCTCGTGCCGGTCTTCGGCATTTCCGGCGGCATGATCTTCCTCGGCGAACGGTTCGGGCCGGGCGTGTTCGTCGGCTGCGCCATCGTGCTTGCCGGCGTGGCGATCAACGTGTTCGGCCCACGCATCGTGACCTGGCTCCGGCCGCGGCGAGCGGCGTGAAGCATCGCCCGGAGCGTGGCCGGGCGCCCCGTTGATCAGGCCCGAAGTGCGCGGCGGAGCACCTTGCCGGAGCCGGTGCGCGGCAGTTCCTCGACGAAGACGTAGCGGCGCGGGCGCTTGTAGTCGGCGAGGCGATCGGCGGCGAGCGCCTCGAGCCCGGCGGGGTCGGGCGTCGCGTCGGCGCGCGGCACCACGAAGGCGGTGACGATCGAGACCTCGCCGGCGCGGGTCTCGACGACCGCGACCTCGGCGACGTCCGGGTGCTCGGCCAAAGCGCGCTCGACCTCTTCCGGCGCGACCCGATAGCCGAAGGCGTTCATCTGGTCGTCGGCGCGGCCCTCGTACCAGAGGTAGCCGTCGGCGTCGAAACGGGCGAGGTCGCCGGTCAGGAACCAGTCGCCGCGAAACGCCGCCGCGGTCTCTTCGGGCAAATGCCAATAACCGAGCATCAGGCCGGGGTCAGAGCGATGCACGGCCAGCACCCCGTCTCGCCCGCGGGCAGCGGCGTCGCCGCGTCCGGCGCCTCCTCATCCCCGGCAGCACCGCCACGCGGCGGCCGGCCTGGGGCTTGCCGGGACTGCCGGGGCGGGTCGGCACTTGCGGGCCGGACGAGACATAGGTCGAGATCTCGCTCATGCCGAGCGCCTCATAGAGCGGCCGGCCGGTCGCCTCGAGCCAATCGCGATGCAGGGCGGGCTTCAGCGCCTCGCCGGCGGTCAGACCATGGCGGAGCGCGGGGAAGCGGTCGGGCGTGATCGCGCCATACTTCAGGATGCGCCGATAGAGCCCCGGCACGGCGGCGAACAGCGTCGCGTCGGTCGCCTCGAGAATATCCGGCCATGCCTCGGGTGGCCGGTCGCCCAGATGCACGATGCTGGTCGCGCCCATGGCCCAGGGGTCCATCAGGCCGGCGCCGAGCGTGTAGGTCCAGTTGAAGGCGCCGGCGTGGAACAGCCGGTCTTCGGGCAGCAGGCCGTACCAGCCGTCGATCATCGGCCGGCGGCCGAGGATCGCACGTTGCGCATGGGCGACGCCCTTCGGCCGACCGCTGGTGCCCGAGGTATAGACCAGGAAAGCCAGGTCGTCGGCCCCCGTGTCGGCGAAGTCCGCGGCCGCGGCCGCGAACAGCCACTCGATCTCGGCCGGGCCGAAGACCGTTGCTATCCCGGGGTCGGAGGGCATCGCGCCGGAGCCGTCGCCGAGCACGAGCCGCGCACCGGAATCGGCGAGGATCAGGTCGACCTCGCGTTCGGTGAGCTGCGTCGAGGTCGGGATCGGCGCGAGGCCGGCGGCGATCGCGCCGAAGAACAAGAGCGGGAAGGTCGAGGTGTTGCCGACCCGGAGCAGCACGCGTTCGCCCGGTCGCAGGCCCGTCTCACGCAGGCCACCGGCGACCCGGCGGACGGCTCCGGCGACCGCGCCATGGCTCCATGTCTCGACCACGCGGGCCGCGGGGCCCTCGACGACCACGAGCGCGGGCTTGTCGCGGCGCGCCTCGGCGTGCGCGAGACAGTGGCGGGCGAGATTGAAGCGGCTCGGGATTTCCGACAGTGCGGGTGCATTCATGGCCGGGATCATGCCCGGACGACACGGGCTCGGCCAGTCGCACCTTGGTCGCGGTTGCGGATGTCGTGGCCTCGGGGCGCTTTCGCGGCGCGCTCAGGCGACGACGTTCACCGAGCTGCCGGGCGCTGCAGGGGGCGTGGTCGTCGCGGCCGAGCTCGTCGCACTGGCGGTCGTCGACGAGGTGTCGGTCGCTGCTGCCGGCGTCACCGTCGTGGAAGCCCCCGTGGCGGTGGTGGAACTGGCGGCGGTGGCCGAGGAACTCGCGGAGGTTGCCGTCGTGGAAGAGGAACTGGCCACATCGGTCGAGCTCGACACGGAAACGCTGGAGCTCGATGGCGTCGTCGGCGCGTTGATCAGCGCCTGCGTGCCCTGCAGATCCTTGAGCGCTGCATCGATCTTCTTCTGCTGCTCGGCCGCGATGCGCTTCTGGGCGACCTTCCAGCCGTTGGAAACCGAAGACGCGCCGGCATTCTGCAGCGTGCCGAACAACGCCAAGCCGAGGCCCGCGACCTGGCTGTCATAGCTGTCCAGCACCTGCTTGTTGTAGGCGCGCAGGCGAGCGTTCTGGGCTCGGTAATAGTTGTAGAGCGACCCGACGGCCATGACTGCTCCGGCGCACGACGCGGTGATGCAGGATCACTGTCGGCCGGTAGCGTCAACGATTGGTTAATATCGGGCCGCGCCGTCCGGTAACGATTGCTCAATCGTTACCGGGATCGTGCGAAGCAGCATCGATCCGCCGCCGCGCGGATCGGCTCAGCGGGTCGGGACCGGGCGCTCGCCGCGATAGTCGTAGAAGCCGCGCTGGGTCTTGCGGCCGAGCCAGCCGGCCTCGACGTATTTCACCAGGAGCGGGCAGGGGCGGTACTTCGAATCCGCCAAGCCTTCGTAGAGCACCTGCATGATCGACAGGCAGGTGTCGAGGCCGATGAAGTCGGCGAGCTGCAGCGGGCCCATCGGGTGATTGGCGCCGAGCCGCATCGCGGTGTCGATCGCGTCGACCGATCCGACACCCTCGTAGAGCGTGTAGATCGCCTCGTTGATCATCGGCAGCAGGATGCGGTTGACGATGAAGGCCGGGAAGTCCTCGGCGACCGTCGAGGTCTTGCCGAGGCGGGCGACGAAGCGCTTGCAGAGGTCGAAGGTGTGGTCGTCGGTGGCGATGCCCCGGACCAGCTCGACGAGCTGCATCAGCGGCACAGGGTTCATGAAGTGAACGCCGACGAACTTCTCCGGCCGATCGGTCGCGGCGGCGAGCCGCGTGATCGAGATCGACGAGGTGTTGGTGGCGAGCAGCGCCTCGGGCTTCAGCACCGGGCAGAGCTGCTGCAGGATCTTGCGCTTGATCTGCTCGTTCTCGGTCGCGGCCTCGATCACGAGGTCGCAGTCGGAGAGGGCATCGAGATTCTCGGCCGCCTTGATCCGGGTCAGCGCCGCGACGCGTTCGGCGTCGCTGAGGGCGCCCCGATTCACCTGCCGGGCCATGTTGCCGTTGATGGTCGCCAGACCCGATTGGATCCGCTCGGGCGAGATGTCGTTGAGCGCGACGTCATAGCCGGCGACCGAACAGACATGGGCAATGCCGTTGCCCATCTGACCGGCACCGATCACGCCGACTTTCTTGATCTCGAACGCCATGACGGTTCCGGTCTCCGTTCCAACCGACAAATCTCTCAGAGCCTGAGCACCGCGCGGTCCAGCCGGACACGACGCGGATCAGCGCTCTCGATCACCCTCTCGTCCCCGGACATTCCGGCTGAGCGAGCGGGCGCATTCTTCCTCGGGCGTCAGCGAACGGCAAGTGTCGCGCGATCATCCGATAAGGGCATTGCATCGCAGCAACAGAGGTGTTCGGCAAGCCCTTGTTGCTGCGGTCGGCCGCCGAGATCGGGAGGCCAAGCTCGCGCCGCCGATGTCGCATCGACGTCGCGTCGAGGGAGATCGCGCCCGATGGCCGGGCGCGATCCCGATCGCGTGGTCTCGGCTCAGCGGCCGAGCTTGCCGAGCTCGGCCGCGAGCTCGGGCAGGGCGGTGTAGAGGTCGGCGACCAGGCCGTAGTCGGCGACCTGGAAGATCGGCGCCTCTTCGTCCTTGTTGATCGCGACGATGACCTTGCTGTCCTTCATGCCCGCGAGATGCTGGATCGCGCCGGAAATGCCGACCGCGACGTAGAGCTCGGGGGCGACGACCTTGCCGGTCTGGCCGACCTGCCAGTCGTTCGGGGCGTAGCCCGCATCGACCGCGGCGCGCGAGGCACCGATGGCGGCGCCGAGCTTGTCGGCGACCGGCTCGATGTAGGTCGTGAAGTTCTCGCGGCTCTGCATCGCGCGACCACCGGAGACGATGATCTTGGCCGAGGTCAGTTCCGGACGGTCGGACTTCGACAGCTCCTCGCCGACGAAGGTCGACAGGCCCGGATTGGCGGCGGCCGAGACGGTCTCGATCGCGGCCGAGCCACCCTCGCCGGTCGCCTGGAAGGCGGCGGTGCGGACGGTGACGATCTTCTTCGGATCGGTCGACTGCACGGTCTGGATCGCGTTGCCGGCGTAGATCGGCCGCTCGAACGTGTCGGCGGAGACAACCTTGGTCACGTCGGAGATCTGCATGACGTCGATGAGCGCGGCGACGCGCGGCAGGACGTTCTTGGCCGCCGAGGTGGCCGGGCCGACGATGGCGTCGTAGCCACCGGCGAGCGACACGATCAGCGCCGCATAGGGCTCGGCCAGGCGCTGCTCGAGCTCGTCGGCCTCGGCGAGGAGGACCTTCGAGACGCCCGAGAGCTTGGCGGCGGCTTCGGCCGCGCCGCGGGCGTTCTTGCCGGCGACGAGCACATGCACGTCGCCGCCGATCGCCAGCGCCGCGGTCAGCGCCTTGTTGGTGGCGTCGCGCAGGGTGGCGTTGTCGTGTTCAGCGATGAGAAGAACGGTCATGGTGGTCAAATCCTTCCTTCTCAGATCACGCCGGCTTCGTTCTTGAGCTTGCCGACCAGATCGGCGACCGAGCCGACCTTGACGCCGGCCTTGCGCGCCGGCGGCTCGACGGTCTTGAGCACCTTGAGGCGCGGCGCCACATCGACGCCGAAGTCCGCCGGGGTCTTCTCGTCGATCGGCTTCTTCTTCGCCTTCATGATGTTCGGCAGCGACGCGTAGCGCGGCTCGTTGAGGCGCAGGTCGGTCGTCACGATCGCCGGCAGCTTCAGCGCGATCGACTGCAGGCCGCCGTCGACCTCACGGGTGATGGCGAGCGTCTCGCCCTCGACGGTCAGCTTGGAGGCGAAGGTGCCCTGGGCCCAGCCGAGCAGCGCGGCGAGCATCTGGCCGGTCTGGCCCATGTCGTCGTCGATCGCCTGCTTGCCGAGGATGACGAGGCCCGGGGCCTCGGCCTCGACGACGCCCTTGAGGATCTTGGCGACGGCGAGCGGCTCGGTGGTTTCGTCGGTCTTGACCAGGATGCCGCGGTCGGCACCCATGGCGAGGCCGGTGCGCAGCGTCTCGGCGGCCTGCGCCGGGCCGATCGACACGACCACGATCTCGGTCGCGACGCCCTTTTCCTTCAGGCGGATCGCCTCTTCGACGGCGATTTCGTCGAAGGGGTTCATGGACATCTTGACGTTGGCGAGATCGACGCCCGAGCCGTCCGGCTTGACGCGAATCTTGACGTTGTAGTCGACCACCCGTTTCACGGGCACCAGGATCTTCATGGGCGAGGTCTCCGTGGAGAAGCCGGTTCGGCCGGCTATCGTTCGCGATCGACGCTCGTAGCCTACCCTATTGGGCAACACTTTTCCGAGCGCGACACGTTGAAGGTGGCGCGGACGCTAATGACGAAGAGGGGGCGAGTCAATTCGCCCGAAAGGCGCAAATTTTGCGGTGCGGCATCGGCGCGCGGTCCGATGGCCGCGGGGCTCCCGCCGGTGCGCCGCCCGGCTCACGCCTCGGCCCGCGTGAGTTCTTCGGCGCGGGCGAGATCCAGCCCCCGGTCGAACAGCGGTACGCCGGCGCGGCGGAACAGCACCACCAGCACGGCGCCGGAGATGAGGCCGCCGACATGCGCCCACCAGGCGACGTCGTCCTCGGTCTGCACCGCGACCATGTAGACCTGCATCAGGGCCCAGAAGCCGAGCACCATCCAGGCGGCGAGCGGCAGCGGAAGCCGGCCGAGCGCCAGCACCCAGACCTTCACGCGCGGATGCAGCAGGAGGTAGGCCGAGACCACCGCGGCGACGGCACCGGAGGCGCCGACCAGCGGCAGGTCGGAGGCCGGGTGCGCGATCACATGGGCGAGGCCGGCGAAGGCCGCCGATAGCAGGAAGAACAGCGCGAAGCGCACATGGCCCATCGCATCCTCGACATTGTCGCCGAACACGAACAGGAACAGCAGGTTGCCCAGCAGATGCATGAAGCCGCCGTGGACGAAGGCGTAGGTCGCCAGCGTCCAGTGCGGCGCGACCAGATCGTAGATCTTCGGCAGCCGGCGCGTGCCCTCGATGACGCTCGGAATCACGCCGAACGACACTTCGATCCCCTGCTGTCCGCCATAGACCCAGCCGGTGAAGCCGATGCCGTAGACGATCAGGTTGAGCGCGATGATCGTCCAGGTGACGAAGGGCACCCGGATATGGCGCAAGGGATTGAAATCATAGAGTGGAACGAACATCGGCGAGCCCCGTCCGATCCGGCGCCGACCTCGATTCGTGGGCGCCGTGGTTCAGCCTGAGCCAACCATGCTTCAGCACGACCGTCGAGGTCGGCTTGCGCGCAGCAGCGCAGCGCCGGGGCCCGACCGGACCGGTCGGGTCTATGCCTGCGCGTTCGGCCGGTCTCGCCGCGCGAGGCTCAGCGGTTCTGGCCGGGCACCCAGAGCACGTCGGCCGCGCCGCAGCCGTTGACCCAGCGGCTGGCGACGAAGAAGAAATCCGACAGCCGGTTCATGTACTTGAGCGCGGCCTCGCCGACAATCTCGTCCTCGGATTTGGCGAGCGCCACCATCAGACGCTCGGCGCGGCGCGAGACCGTGCGGGCGAGGTGCAGGTAGGCGGCGGCCGGGCTGCCGCCGGGCAGGACGAAGGAGCGCAGCGGCTTCAGATCGGCGTTGAGCGTGTCGATGTCGGCCTCGACGCGCTCGACCTGCGCCATGGTGACGCGGATCGGCGTCCAGGCGAGTTCCTTGCCCTCGGGCGTGGCGAGATCGGCGCCGAGATCGAACAGGTCGTTCTGGATCCGGCCGAGCATGGCATCGACCGCGGGATGGGCCGTCGCCGTGTGCAGCCGTGCTAGACCCACTGCGGCGTTGGTCTCGTCGACCGTGCCATAGGCCTCGATGCGCAGGTCGAACTTCGGGCGGCGCTCGCCGGTCGACAGCGCGGTGGTGCCGTCGTCGCCGGTGCGGGTGTAGATGCGATTGAGGACGACCATCGGGGTTCTCGTCGGATCAGTTCTCGTCGGATCGATTTTGCGGGCCCGCGTCTTACGAGGCCGGCCGAGGCTCGGACCATCGCCGATCCCGCTCGCACAGAAAAGGGCAAGGGGCGGACCGATCGTCGCGGCGGGCTCGGTCGGGCCGGCGCTAACGGCCGCGCCGGCGGCTCAGCGGTCCATCAGCGCGATCGCGATCATGATGATGACCAGCGCGATCGCCTGCAGGCCGATGCGCCAGCGCATCAGCGTCTGGCTGGTGTTGGCGCTGCCGCCGCGCAGCAGATTGAACAGGCCCATGGCGAGCACGATGATGACCGCGCCGATGGCGAAGGGAACGAGGTGGTAGAAGAAGCCGGCCATCGGAGTGCACTCGGTTGCGCGAAGGGGCGGAGGGATCATGGGCCGAAACGGCGCAGCGGAACCTAGCGCGGCGATGCCGGCTCAGAAAGGTCGTGCCGCATCACTTTCGTCGAGCGCTCATGCCTCGGCGTCGGACAGCCGGCCGAGCAGGGCCGAGCGCCAGCGCTCCGGCAGGAATCGGCGGGCGAGGCCCATCACGTGCGTCGGCAGGGTCACGGCATAAGCCGGGGCCGGGTTCGGGTGTTCCAGCGCGACGACGAGTTTGGCGACCACGGCTTCCGGTCCGAGCTTGAAGCGGCTCGCGCCGCCGCGCGCCATGCGCTCCAGCCGGCGCCGGTATATGTCGCGATGAGCGGAGGCATCAATGTCGATGTTGGCGTGGAACATCGCCATCGCATTGGGCACGAAGCGGGTCGCGATCGGGCCGGGACGGATCGAGACGACCTTGATGCCGGTGCCGTCGAGTTCCAGCCTGAGCGTGTCGGTCAGGCCTTCGAGCGCGTGTTTCGAGGCGTTGTAGGCGCCGCGGTACTTCATCGCGATGATGCCGAGAACCGACGAGCACTGCACGATACGGCCCTCGCCGGCGGCGCGCATGGCCGGGATCACGCGGCGGGTCAGGTCGTGCCAGCCGAAGAGATTGGCCTCGAACTGCATGCGCAGCACGTCGGTGGTCAGGTCCTCGACTGCGCCCGGTTGGCCATAGGCGCCGTTGTTGAACAGGCCGTAGAGACGGCCGTCGGTGCGGGCGAGCACGGTCTCGGCGGCAGCGGCGATGCTGGCGCCGTCGCGATAGTCGAGGAACAGGGCCTCGACGCCCGCGGCCTCGAGGGCGCGGAGATCCTCGTCCCGGCGGGCGGTGGCGAAGACGCGGTAGCCGCGCGCCCGGAGCCCGATCGCGGCGGCGTGGCCGATCCCGGAGGAGGCGCCCGTGATCAGGATGCTGCGAGGCACGGCGGCGGTCATCGGGATCTCCTGGCGCTGAGACGCGGTCCGCGCCGGCGTCGGCCTGCGGTCGGCTACGCCTCTAGCACGGGAGACGGTGGCACGGGAGCCTTTGGCCAGGGAAACCGGGGTCATGAATCAAAACCGGCCGACGTTTCCGTCGGCCGGTTTGAAATGGAGTATGCGATGACCGTGTGTGTCTGGACATTGCCAAAGTCACGGCAAGCTGACAAGCGATAGTGCATCGGAAGGTAAACGCAGGCGGTGCGGGGACGTTAACGTCGTTAACCACGCCGCGACCCGTCGCTCGACGCAGTTCTTGCGTCGCTCGCGCCAGCGTTGAAAAGAAAAAGGCCGGTCGAGCGAGAGCTCGACCGGCTTGAGAGAAGGTAACGGACGGGATCCCCTGAACCCGAACCGTGACGCCATCATCGCTTTTGCAGCAATAATGCCAACCCCTGGATTTTCAGGGGGCGACTGTCCGTTGCGGCTCGCCTGAGGCTACCTCTGCGGCCGGTGCTCGCGTCAGTTGCCGCTATCCAGCAGGCGGCGCGCAATCACCTGCGCCTGAATCTCGGCCGCGCCCTCGAAGATGTTGAGGATGCGCGCATCGCAGAGCACGCGGCTCACCGGGTATTCGAGCGCGAAACCGTTGCCGCCGTGGATCTGCAGCGCGTTGTCAGCCGCAGCCCAAGCGACGCGGGCGCCGAGCAGCTTGGCCATACCGGCCTCGACGTCGCAGCGCTTGTCGTGGTCCTTCTGACGGGCCGAGAAATAGGTCAGCTGCCGGGCGATCATCACCTCGACCGCCATCATGGCGAGCTTGTCGGCGATGCGCGGGAAGTCGATCAGCGGCTTGCCGAACTGCACGCGCTCCTGCGCATAGCGCAGGCCGAGGTCGAGTGCGGACTGGGCCACGCCGACCGCGCGGGCGGCGGTCTGGATGCGGGCGCTCTCGAAGGTCTGCATGAGCTGCTTGAAGCCCTGGCCCTCGACACCGCCGAGCAGATTCGCCGCCGGCACCTCGAAGCCGTCGAAGCCGATTTCGTATTCCTTCATGCCGCGATAGCCGAGCACCTCGATCTCGCCGCCGGTCATGCCCTTGGCCGGGAACGGGTTCTCGTCCGTGCCGCGCGGCTTCGGGGCGAGGAACATCGACAGGCCGCGCCAGTCGGTGGTGTCCGGGTTGGTGCGGGCGAGCACGGTCATCACGTCGGCGCGGACCGGATGGGTGATCCAGGTCTTGTTGCCGGTGATCTCATAGGTCTCGCCCTTCTTCACCGCACGCGTGCGCAGCGAGCCGAGGTCCGAGCCGGTGTTCGGCTCGGTGAACACGGCGGTCGGCAGCACTTCGCCGGAGGCGATCTTCGGCAGCCATTCGGCCTTCTGCGCCTCGGTACCGCCGCACAGGATCAGCTCGGCCGCGATCTCGGAGCGCGTGCCGAGCGAGCCGACGCCGATATAGCCGCGGGACAACTCCTCGGAGACGACGCACATCGACTCCTTGCCGAGGCCGAGGCCGCCGAATTCCTCCGGGATGGTCAGGCCGAACACGCCGAGCTCGGCGAGCTTGCCGATCACCTCGAGCGGGATATAGGCGTTCTCCAGGTGCCACTCGTGGGCGTGCGGGATCACCTCGTCGAGGGCGAACTTGCGCATTTCCTCGCGGAACTGCTCGTAGGTCTCCTCAAGGCCGGTGTCGCCGATGGTGATGGCGCCGTCGAGCGACTTCATCGCCGCGACGAGGCCGGCGCGGTTGGCGGCGGTGTTGCCGCTCGCGATCATCGCCTCGACGTCGGCGATGCGCGCGGCGGCGGCGTCTTCCGCCGTCAGGCCGAGATCCGACAGGCGGACGATCTCGCCCTGGCTCATCGGGATGCCGCCGAAGATCTGGCCGAGATATTCGCCGAAGGCGATTTCGGTGATCAGCCGCTCGATCTCGCCATAGCGGCCGAGGCCGGACATGCGTTCGGCATAGGCCGCCATCTCGCGCAGCGATTCCGCATAGGTCGCGAGCCAGGCGAGGCCGTGGGCGGCGCGCTGCTCGGCATCGACGAGCGCGGAGGAGATCTTGCCGTCCTTGGTGACCTTCGCCCGCACGCGATCCTTCGCCTTGGCGACGAGGCCGTCGACGGCGGCGACGATCGCCGGATAGGCGGCGAGCGGTTCGAACGCGGCGGTGGGGCGAGCGGCGGCGAGCGACATGGTTTTCCTCCCGGGGCAGCGGTCCGGCGACCGGTCATTCAATCTGTTGCAGCGCGGGAGAATAGGTACGCGTCGGTTTTTCGCAATGCGCCTTAAGGAGGCGAAACAGCGCAGGGACGCGAGGTTCAGGGCAGCTCGATCTCGTCGTAGTCGAGAGGCTGGCGACGCGTGCTGTAGATCCGAAGGATGTATAGCGCCTCGTCCCGGATCGTATATGGGATCACAAACCCATAACGCGGTTCGACCACTTCCCGGACCAGTGGATGCGGCGTCGCTCGCCCCGACATCGGCTCGTCGCCGAGATTAAGGATCCGTCGCTCGAGCGCAGCCGCGACATTCGCGAGCCCACGTGGGCTGATAGAACCAAGGTGGACCCGAAGATCGTCGAGGTCGCGCTTCGCTGGCCGGCTGAACACGATCCGCATTGGATGTCAGCGCTTCGGGCCGAGATCCGGTTGCGGTGACGGCTTCTCGTCGGCGGTTCCCCAACTGCGGAGCCAGTCGAACACCTGCTCGGAGGAATGGCCGACACCGCTTTCGATCGAGCGCAATGCTTCGTCGAGTTCGTCGCGATAGCGATCGTCATTCCGGTGGCGCGGCGCGAGGGGCATGATCCGCCTCCGAGGGTTGGCTTCGGCCAGTTTAGACCCATCACCCCCGGCTGGCCAGCGCCACGCCCAACGCCGTCACCGCCATGCCGACGATCTGGATCGGCACCAGGGTCTCGCCGACCAGGAGATAGGCCTGCACGGCCGCGGTCGGGGGGACGAGGTAGATCAGCGTCGCGGCGCGGCTGACCTCGCCGGTGCGGATCAGCAGCAGCAGGAGGCCGATGGCGCCGATCGACAGGGCCAGCACCGACCAGGCCATGGCGCCGATCGCGGCCGGGGTCCAGTCGATGCGCAGGTGCTCGAAGCCGAGCGCGAGCGGGATCATCATCAGCACCGCGCCGGCATATTGCAGCGTCGCGACCACGCGCAGGTCGGCGGTCGCGACATGGCGCTTCTGATGGAAGGTGCCGACGGTCACCGCCACCATCGAGACGACGTTGACGGCGAGCGGGCCGGCGACGGGGGCGAGGTTCGCGGCATTGATGGTGGCGAGTTTCGGCTCGAGCGCGAGCAGGATGCCGGCGAGGCCGAGGCCGAGGCCGGCCCAGCGCTTGCGCGAGATCGTCTCGCCGGCGAGTGCGGGGGCGAGGCAGGCGGTGAACAGCGGCTGCAGGGCCGCGATCAGGGCCGAGAGCCCCGCCGGCACGCCCTGTGCCACCGCCCACCAGACGCCGGCCAGATAGAGCGCGTGGATCAGGACGCCGGAGAGCATCGCATGGCCGAGCGTCTTCGGATCGCGCGGCCAGGGCGCACCGCTCGCGACGGAGATGCCGGCGAGCAGCACGCCGGCGATCGAGAATCGCACGAGCAGGAAGGTCAGCGGCTCGGCATGGGGCGCGGCGACGCGTGCGACGACCCAGCCTGTCGACCACAGGAACACGAAGACGGCGGGAACGAAGGCGAGCAGGACCGGACGACTGATCATTCTCTCGGTCTAGACGGTCCCGCCAATGCCGACAACGATCGCAAACGGATCATGACCTATGCCGCGCGCGGAGATCGCCCGGTCGATCCCGGTCCGGTGGCAAGCCGGTCGCAGACCGGGTGCGCCTGAAACCGAAGAACCTGAAACCGAAGCCCTGAAACGGAAGAGGCGCGGGCTCGCGCCCGCGCCTCAATCCGAGGACCTTGTCCTGACCGGCCGAGGATCACTCCTGCTTCTGGCCGAACAGCTGCAGCAGCATCATGAACAGGTTGATGAAGTTCAGGTACAGCGACAGCGCACCCATCACGGCCGAGCGGCCGATGGTCGCCTCGTCGGCGCCCTGGATGGCGTAGATGTACTCTTCCTTCAGGCGCTGCGTGTCGTAGGCGGTGAGGCCCGCGAACACGAGAACGCCGATCACCGAGATCGCGAACTGCAGCGCGCTCGAGGCCAAGAAGATGTTCACGAGACCGGCGATGATGATGCCGATCAGGCCCATCATCAGGAACGAGCCCATGCCCGACAGCGAGCGCTGGGTCGTGTAGCCGTAGAGCGACAGACCCGCGAAGGACGCGGCGGAGATGAAGAACACGCGGGCGATCGACGCATGGGTGTAGACCAGGAAGATCGTCGCGAGCGACACACCGACGAGCGCCGCGTAGAGCCAGAACACGCCCTGGGCCGTGGTCGGCTGCATGCGGTCGACGCGGAAGCCGAGCAGGAACACGAGGCCGATCGGGGCCAGCATGATCACGTACTTCAGCGGGCTGACGAACAGGGCGTAGCCGACCTGCGTCAGCGCCATGCCGCGGCCGACGTTGGCGACCGCGTCGGCGGCGCCAGGCGTGGTGACCGACAGGCTGTAGACGATCATGGCCGCGAGGCCGGTGATCGCAACGCCGATCGCCATATAGTTGTAGATCGAAATCATGTACGCGCGCAGGCCCTGGTCGATCCCCAGGTCGCTCCGCGTCGCGGTCGAGCCGAACCGCGCCTGCGGGTTGGTGTAGTTCGACATCGTCGAAATCCTCTCGAAGGGTCCATCCTCGGATCGCCGTCACATTGACGGCAATGGGAATATGGTTCGGGACCGTGACGTTCGCAAGGCGGCGATCGTCCGATGGTCAGGAAAATGTCAGCAATTGTCCTGATCGCATGGCGCAAGGTAAACGGAGCGCGAGCCCTCAGGGGTCGCGCAGCAGGATGGTCGGCTTCTCCCGCAGCGCCCGCCACGTGCCGATGAGGCCGAAGCCGACGGTGGCGACGAGCGCCGCCAGGATCGTGACGACCGCGGTCGTGGGCGAGAAGGCGAAGGAGAGCCGCATGACCTTGGTCAGCACGTACCATGCGGCGCCGGTGCCGGCCGCGAGGCCGAACACCGCGGTCGCGGCGCCGAGGAGCGCGAATTCGAGCCCGAAGGCGCTGACGAGCCGGCGCCGGGTGGCGCCGAGCGTCTTCAGGATCACCGCATCATAGAGCCGGCGGCGCTGGCCGCTCGCCAAGGCGCCGGCGAGCACCAGCACGCTGGCGATCACGGTCACGCCGGCCGCGACACGCACGCCGAGCGAGAGTTTCGTGATCATCTCCTCGACCGACTGGAGCGCGTCCTTGACCCGGAGCGAGGTGATCGCCGGATAGGTCCTGGTCACGGTCCGGAGCAGCGCCAGTTCCTGCTCGGCTGTGCCGCCGCCGGGCCAGGTGACGGTCGCGAGCCGCGTGACCGGCGCGCCCTTGAAGGTGTTCGGCGAGAACACCATCACGAAATTGATCGCCAGACTGTCCCACTCGACCTTGCGCAGGCTCGCGATCGTCACCTCGAATTCGCGGCCGAGCACGTTGACGGTCAGCTTGTCGCCGAGGCCGAGATGAAGACCCTTGGCGAGCTCGGAGTCGAACGAGACGAGCGGCGGGCCGGCGTAGTCCTTGGCCCACCATTGCCCGCCGACCAGCGTCGAATGCTCCGGCAGCGTCTCGGAGAAGGTGATGCCGCGATCGCCCGAGAGCACCCAGCGCGCGTTGGGCTCGACGTCGGTCTCGGCCGCCGGCGCGCCCTTCAGCGCGACGATGCGGCCGCGCAGCATCGGCACTTCCTCGATCGTCGCGCCGCGGGCCTCGCGGCCGATCAGGTCGCGGAAGGCGGCCGCGTCGCGGCTCGGCACGTCGAGGAAGAAGAAGCTCGGCGCCTGTTTCGGCAGCTGGACGTCAGTTCGGCGCGCAGGCCGTAGTCGATGCCGGCGAGCGCGACCAGCAGCGTCAGGCCGAGGCCGAGCGACAGCACGACCGAGGGCGTCAGGGCGCCCGGCCGGTGGATCGCCGCGATGGCGAGGCGCCATTCGGTCGAGTGGAGATGCGGCATGCGGCGGGCGAGCGCCATGATGCCGAGCCCGACGCCGCGCAGCACGACGAAGGCGCCGATCAGAGCGCCCAGATAAGGCACGGTGATGCGCGGATCGTCGGAGAGCGTCAGCACGAGCCCGACCAGCGCGGCAAGCACGACCGCCGTCATGATCAGGTAGCGCCGCCGTGGCCAGCGGCGCGCGGTCTCGACCGCACCGCGAAACAGTGCCGTCGGCGGCACGTCATGGGCGCGGCCGATGACCGGCAGCGCGAAGGCTGCCGCGGTCAGGAAGCCATAGGCGACCGCGAGCAGGAGCTCGCGCGGGTAGACGGCGGCGCGGGCGCCGATCGGCACGATGTCGGCGAGATAGGCGCCGATCGCGATCGGCAGCACCGAGCCGAGCGCCAGCCCGATCGCGATGCCGATGCCGGCGAGCATCATGACTTCCAGCGCGTAGACCTTGAACACGAAGCCGCCGGTCGCGCCGAGGCACTTCCAGGTCGCGATCACCTCGCGCTTGCGGTCGAGATAGCTCCTGACCGCGTTGGCGACGCCGACGCCGCCGATGACCAGCGCGGTCAGCCCGACCAGGGTCAGGAACTGGGTGAAGCGCTCGATGTTCGCCTTCAGGCCCGGCGCGGCATTGGCGCGCGAGCGGACCTCCCAGCCGGCCTTGGGGAAGGCGACTTCGGCCTGTTTTTCGATGGCGGAAAGCCGGGCCTCGTCGGCCGGGCCGTCGACGCGGACGCGGGTGGTGAAGCGGATCAGGCTGCCGGGCTGGACGAGATCGGTCGCGGCGAGCGCGTCGCGCGTGATCAGCAGCCGCGGGCCGAAACCGATGCCGCCGGCCGCCTTGTCGGGCTCGGCCGTGATCACGCCGGTGAGCGTCAGCGTCGCAGCGCCGAGCGCGATGCGGTCGCCGACCTTGAGATCGAGCCGGACGAGCAGCGCCTGTTCGGCCAACGCGCCGAACGAGCCGTCCGGCTGTTTCGCGGTCAGCGCCTTCCAGTCGCCGCCGCCTTCGACCTCGAGCCGGCCATAGAGCGGATAGGCGGCGTCGACCGCCTTCACCTCGGCGAGCGCCTGGTCGAGGGTTTCCGGCTTGCGCGCCATGGCGCGCAGCGTCGCGACTTCGGACGCGGTCCCCAATTTGGCGAGAAAGGCGCGCTGGTCGGCGTCGGGTGGCACATGCAGGAGCGAGAAGGCGATGTCGCCGCCGAGCAGGGTCTGGCCTTCCTCGGCGATGGTGGTGGTCAGCGCCCGGCCGATCGACAGCACGCCGGCGATCGCCATGACGCCGAGCGCGATGCAGGCGATGAAGATGCGGAAGCCGGCGACGCCGCCGCGCAGCTCGCGCAGCGCGAAGCGGAAGGCGAGCGCGAGGCCGGGGGGCGTCACCGGCGGCGGGGCGAAACTCGGCATCGGGCGCGATCTCGTGCGGGAGGGGCGTCAGGGGAGCGGCGCGGTCGGCCGGTCAGGCGGGTTCGGCGACGGCGACCCGGCCGTCGGCGACGTGGGCGACGCGGTCGCAGCGCGCGGCGAGCGCCGGATCATGGGTGACCAGCACCAGCGTGGTGCCGCGCTTGCGCTGCTGCTCGAAGATCAGGTCGGCGATCTGCTTGCCGGTCGCCTGATCGAGATTGCCGGTCGGCTCGTCGGCGACCAGGATCGTCGGGTCGGTCGCGAGTGCGCGGGCGATGGCGACGCGCTGCTGCTCGCCGCCGGACATTTCGGAGGGATAGTGGTTCACCCGGGCGCCGAGGCCGACGGCGGTCAGCTCGGCGCGGGCGCGCTCGAAGGCGTCGCGGCGGCCCGCCAGTTCGAGCGGCACCGCGACATTCTCGAAGCGCGGTCATGGTCGGCACCAGATGGAACGACTGGAACACGATGCCGACCGAACGGCCGCGGAACAGCGCCCGGCCGTCCTCGTCGAGCGGGGTCAGATCCTGATCCGCGACGACCACCCGACCGCGATCGGGCCGCTCCAGCCCGGCGAGCACCATCAGGAGCGTCGACTTGCCGGAGCCGGACGGGCCGACCACGCCGATCGACTGGCCGGTCGCGACCTTGAGGCTCGCGCCGCGCAGGATGTCGACGCGGACGGCGCCCTGGCCGAGGCTGAGGTGGACGTCGTCGAGGTCGATCGCGAGCGGGGCGGCGGCTGTTGAGGGCAAGGGGCACCTGCTTGTGTGGATCCGAACGGCGGGGCGGGGCATTAGGGACCGGGCATTAGCATCGAAGACACACGGCGGCATCATGGCAGCCGGCGTCGGTCGATGCGGCGGCGCCCGGCCGTCGGCCTTGCTCCGGCCGCATCCGATGCTCACATGGTGCGGCACCCGGTTCCGATCCAGTCCGGTTTCGGTTCGGCCCGTTTCCAAACAGCCAGGTTCGATTTCAGACGGAGATCATCGTGACGCCCGACGCGCCCCTCTTCCCGTCCCGCCGCATCGTTCTGGCGAGCCTCGCCGGTCTTGTCGGGGCTGCGGTCGTGAGCCGTGGCGCAAGGGCGGCGGGCCGACCGGTCAAGCTCGTCGCCTTCGGCGACAGCCTGACCGCCGGTTACGGCCTGCCCGACCCCGACGGCTTCACGAGCCGGCTCGAGGCGGCCTTGCGGGCGAAGGGGCATGCGGTCGAGGTCGTCAATGCCGGCGTCTCGGGCGATACGACCGACATGGGCCTCGCACGGCTCGACTGGTCGGTCCCGGACGACGCCGACGCGGTGATCGTCGAACTCGGCGCCAACGATGCGCTGCGCGGCCTGCCGCCGGCGGCGGCGCGGGACAATATGGATGCGATCGTCGGCCGGCTCCGGGCGAAGAAGCTGCCCGTGCTGGTCGCCGGCATGTATGCGCCGCGCAATCTGGGCGAGCCCTATGCCAAGGCCTTCGATCCGCTGTTCGCGGCCATTGCCGAGAAGCACGGGGCACTGCTCTACCCGTTCTTCCTTGACGGCGTCGCCGGTGACCGCACGCTCAACCAGCCTGACGGCATCCATCCGAACGCGGCCGGCGTGAAGATCATCGTCGAGCGCATCCTGCCGAAGGTCGAGGAGCTGCTGGGCCAGGTGAAAGCGAAGGCCGGGTGATCGAGCAAGGCTTAAGCGGCGCAAACGGCCCCGTGTGATCGGGCGCCGCGCCCGCCATCACTTCTTGCCGTCGTAACGCTCCTTCGCCTCCGACGCAGCCCAGGCGGCGCGGGCCTGGTTGTCGGGCAGGATGCCCTGGACGCGGCAGAACCAGGCGAAGCTGACCGGGTCGAAGCGGATGCGCATCACGCGGACGCCTTCCGACTGCGCCTTGGCTTCGATCGCACGGGCCTCGTGCAGCCATTCGTCATAGGTGTCGAACAGGTCCTGCGGGTCGATCATCATCGCGCGCGCGGCCACGTACTGGTCGCGCTTGAACCAGCAGAAGCCGTAGACCTTCATCGGGGGCGCCTCGGCCTTGGCCGCGCCTGCATTCGCCATTGTCGTTCTCCTGAGACGATCGAGGCCGCGCGTGGGGCGCGCGCGCACGGCCTCGACGGCCGATCGGTCCGGATCGGATCAGATCGTCTGGTTGTAGGCGCCGACTTCCGGGTTTTCGCGCAGCACCGCGTCGACACCCTTGAACATCTCGTGCAGGCGCGCCTCGGAGACCGGGCTCTCGACCACGACGACGAGCTCCGGCTTGTTCGACGAGGCGCGGACGAGGCCCCAGGTGCCGTCGGCGGTGACGATGCGCACGCCGTTGACGGTGACGAGGTCGGTGATCGGCTGGCCGCCGACACTGCCGCCCTCGGCCTTGAGCTTCTCGAACCGGGCGACGACGCGCTTGACGACCTCGTACTTCACCTCGTCGGCGCAATGCGGCGACATGGTCGGCGAACCCCAGGTCTTCGGCAGCGCGTTCTTGAGGTCGGCCATCGACTTGTCCGGGTTGCGGTCGAGCATGTCGATGATCGCGATCGCCGAGACGAGGCCGTCGTCGTAGCCACGGCCGACGGGGGCGTTGAAGAAGTAGTGGCCGGACTTCTCGAAGCCGGCGACGGCGCCGAGCTGGTTGACGCGCCGCTTGATGTAGGAGTGGCCGGTCTTCCAGTAGTCGGCGTGGACGCCGTTGGCCTTCAGGACCGGGTCGGAGGCGAACAGGCCGGTCGACTTGACGTCGACGACGAAGGTCGCGTTCGGCACCAGCTTCGACAGGTCGCGGGCGAGCATGACGCCGACCTTGTCGGCAAAGATCTCGTCGCCGGTGTTGTCGATCACGCCGCAGCGGTCGCCGTCGCCGTCGAAGCCGAGGCCGATGTCCGCGCCGGTCTCCAGGACCTTGTCGCGGATCGCATGCAGCATCTCGAGGTCTTCGGGGTTCGGATTGTAGCGCGGGAAGGTGTGGTCGAGCTCGACGTCGAGCGGCACGACCTCGCAGCCGAGCGCCTCGATGACCTGGGGCGAGAAGGCGCCGGCCGTGCCGTTGCCGCAGGCGACCACGACCTTGAGCTTGCGCTTGATCTTCGGGCGGTTGGTGAGATCCGCCATGTAGCGCTCGGCGAAGCCGTTCTCGAACACGTAGGAGCCGCCGCCGATCAGGTCGAAATTCGCGCCGAGCACGATCTCCTTCAGCCGGCTCATCTCGTCCGGGCCGAAGGTCAGCGGGCGGTTGGCGCCCATCTTGACGCCGGTCCAGCCGTTCTCGTTGTGCGAGGCGGTGACCATCGCCACGGCCGGCACGTCGAGGGCGAACTGGCCGAAATAGGCCATCGGCGTGACCGCGAGGCCGATGTCGTGCACGCGCACGCCGGCGGCCATCAGGCCGGAGACCAGCGCCATCTTGATCGAGGCCGAGTAGCCGCGGAAATCATGGCCGGTGACGATCTCGCGCTTGACGCCCATCTCGCCGAGCAGCGTGCCGAGGCCCATGCCGAGCGCCTGCACGCCCATCAGGTTGATTTCCTTGCCGAACAGCCAGCGCGCATCGTACTCGCGGAAGCCGGTCGCCTTGACCATCGGCTCCGACTCGTAGGCGTAGGTGTTCGGTACGAGCTGCGGCTTCGGCTTCGGGAACATGGGAAATCCTGACCTTGGAAAGAGAAAGCGATTGAAGTCGTATCGGTGGGCGCCGCTCGCCGAGCGGCTTGGTGTCTGACCGGCCCCGTCACCGCGCCGACGAGGATTGCGGCCGAATGTCCCGTTTTGGGGGGCGCCGTCAAGGGGGGACGGCGTTCCGACGGGGCGGCGGCGCAAGATCGGACGGCACAGACGGCTCCCAGGCGCCATCGGGCGATAGATGCGCGTTCGGACCGGTCAGGAGCCATTGGTCGCCGGTGATTGCGGCACCGGCGTGGAGAATGCGCTTCGCGCCCTTGTCGTCGAGCCGTTCGGCGATCGTTATCTGACCCTCGCCGGCCGGCCGGAGCGCGAGACGGCACGCGAAGGGCGAGACGGGCAAGGATGGCCGAGGCGGGCGGCCGAGCGCGCCCTCGGCCTCGCCGCGGCCGATCAGCGGCAACCCATCGATGAGCGGCAGGTGCCAGCGGTCGCGGCGCAGCGGGCGCGGTGCGGCCGGCTGGATTGCGAGGTCTTCGCTTCCGACCGGTTCGGCGATCGCGCCGCCTGCG
The DNA here is from genome assembly GCA_040269895.1 of Ancalomicrobiaceae bacterium S20. Taxonomy (NCBI): domain Bacteria; kingdom Pseudomonadati; phylum Pseudomonadota; class Alphaproteobacteria; order Hyphomicrobiales; family Ancalomicrobiaceae; genus Methyloraptor; species Methyloraptor flagellatus. The sequence goes on from CP158568.1 coordinate 4,542,997, forward strand.
GTCCAGACCGCGAGGGCTGCGACGAGCGTATCGAGGGCGCTCGCGCCGGGTGGCAGAGCGAGACGGTCGCCATCCGCGAGATCGAGGCCGGTGGCGAGCGCATGGCCGAGGGCGAGCACCCGGCGATGGGAGATCCGGACCGCGGCCGGTGCTTCGACCGGGCCACAGGGGACGACGAGCGCGGTGGTGTCGGGGCGGAGCGGTCGGCGATCGAGGCGTTCGAGCGGCGTCTCGGAGAAGCCCGCGAGCGCCTCGTCGATGCGCATGTAGGCGAGGTGCGGCGTGCCGTCGACCCAGACCTGCGCCGGCGATCGGAGATGAGGCACGGCGGCCTCGAACCCGTCGAGCCAGGCGGGCGCGAGCAGCACATGCGGTGCGGCGAGCGCGGTCAGCCAGCGGCCGAGCGCGTCCGGCGTTGCGGTTTCCGGCACCGGCGCGGCCGCGGCGCCGGCCATGGCGAGGCCGAGGAGCGCGGCGGTTCTCTGCGGACCGGCCGGCATGACGACGGCCACGCGCGCGCCGCGCCGACCCTGGTCGGCGGCCGCGCCGGCGACGATGGCGAAGCGGGCATAGCGATGGGCGAGCCCGGCGATGTCGGCGAGCGTCCAGACCGGCGCATGAGCCTCGGCGTCGCCCACGATCCAGGCCGGCGCTTCCGGTCGCTCGGCCGCAAGCGCCTCGATCTCCTCGCGCAACGTGCGCGTCCGATCGGCGAGGACCGGCCGGATCGCCGCTGCCATCCGGCGGCGCATCCGGAACGCGCGCCATTCGCGCGCGAGCCGGGTCGGGAGGGATGAGCCAGTGGACGGACCGGCGCGTGGCAGGCTGATCGGTGGCAGGGGCGATCCTCTGCGGAAGGGTCCTTACGGCCGGATCGGCCGGGCGGCTTGCCGATCTCGGGGATAGCTGGCAGGGGAGGGGCCGACAAGAGGCCGCCGACCATGCAAGACGCGACGAACGACGCTCCGCCGCCCCGCGAACTCGACCTGCGCGGGCTGAAATGCCCGTTGCCGGTGCTGCGCGCCCGCAAGGCCTTGGCCGGGATGCTGCCGGGCGAGCGGCTGGTGGTCGAGGCGACCGATCCGATGGCGGCGATCGACATCCCGCACATGTGCCACGAGGACGGCCACGAACTGCTGTCGCAGACACGCGCGGAGCGCGTGCTGCGCTTCGAGATCGCGGCCGGTCCGGCGCGAGACCCAGAGGGCGCCGCCTCGGCCGATTGAGGCGGGTCTCAGCCGAACGTGCCGGAGAAACCCGAGATCCGCAGCGGATTGTCGACCATCGCGGCGGTATCCGGCGTGTCGGGCGCCAGCGCGCCGACGAAGGCGTCGAACATGCGCTTCACGAAGCCCTCGTCGAGATCCTTGGTGATGAAGACCAGCCGCGTGCGGTGGTCCTCGTCCGGCCAGCCGGCGAGCTGCGCCGGCGGATGCATCACATGCTGGACCAGATGCAGCACCAGCGGCCGCTCGGGATCTTCCAGGAGCTTCACCACGCCCTTCATGCGCAGGAGCTTCGGGCCGTGCGCGGAGCGGAGCAGGTCGAGGAACAGGTCCAGCGCTCCGGTCGCCACCGGTTGATCCGTGGTCAGGCAGAAGGCGCGGATGCGCTGATCGTGCCGGTTCGGATCGTGGTGGTGATGGTCGTGATCGTGGTCATGATCATGATGGTCGTGGTCGTGATGGTGGTCATGGTCATGATCGTCGTGCACATGCGTGCCGGCGAGATGACCGCCGCCGGAGAGACGCGCCTCCAGCCGCCGGCGCTCGCTCTCGCGGTCACGATAGGCTTCTTCCGCCAGCCAGCGCTTGACGTCGGCCGACTTGGCGTCGGCGTTCCAGAGACCGGCCTCGATCAGCGCGGTCGCGGTTGCCTCGCCCCTGGCGGCGTCGAGGATCGGCGCGGCCGGATTGAGGATCTTCAGCCGGGTGGCGAGCACGACGAGCCTGGCCCGGTCGGTGTCGGGGACGAGATCGGTCTTGGTCAGCACGATGCGGTCGGCGACCGCGGCCTGCTTGACCGCCTCCTCCTGCGCGTCGAGCGTCGCCATGCCGTTGACGGCGTCGACCAGCGTGACGACGCCGTCGAGCCGGTAGCGCTGCAGCAGGTAGGGGTGGCGCATGATCGTGTGCAGGATCGGCGCGGGATCGGCGAGGCCGGTCGTCTCGATCACCACGCGGTTCAGGGCGTCGATCCGGCCGTTGTCCCGCGCGCGCAGGAGATCCTCGAGTGTGCGCACAAGGTCGCCGCGGATCGTGCAGCACAGGCAGCCGGAGGAGAGCTCGACGATACCGTCGTCGGCCTTTTCGACCAGCACGTGGTCGACGCCGACCTCGCCGAACTCGTTGATGATCACGGCGGTGCCGGCGAGCGCCGGATCCTTGAGCAGCCGGTTCAACAGCGTGGTCTTGCCGGCGCCGAGGAAGCCGGTGAGGACGGTCAGCGGGATCGGCGCGGGCGGTATCGTGGGCGGGGCGCGGTCGGACACGGGTGGTTCTCCGGAATTGGGCCGTGCCCCATGACGGCCGGTGAGGACGGCATCGCAGCCGTCGGATGGTTCGCTGCCGCCGAGCGCCGGCTTTTCGGCGTCGCTCGGGTGTCGGCCCAGTCGCTGGCGCTCAGTCGCTGGCGCTCAGCCGTCGGTGTTCTTGCGCTGCCGCTTGTGCGGCGTGGCGAGCGACTTGGCCGGGGCCGCGGCGAGATCGGACGGCTTCGGCCGCGGGATCGGCAGGCCCTCGGCGATCGGCTGTGCGGCCTGTGTCGGCGTGGCCGCGGCGGGGGCGCCGCCGAGCTCGGTGATCCGCAGCGGCCGGCCGTCCGAGGGCGGCAGGCTCGCCGCGACGCCGGCGCTCGAATTGTTGTTCACGACCGGGATGCTGGCGCCCTCCGGGGTCGACTGGAACAGCGAGAAGGCGCGCGCGGCGACGCTGCCGCGACCGGGATCGATCTCGGGAGTCTCGCCGGGCCGGATCGCGCCGGCGGCCGGCGCGGCTTCGGTGGCGGCGGCGACGGAGTTGCGCGGCTGGGCCTGGCCGGAAAGTGCCTGGCCCGGAAGGCCGGGCACCGGCGCGGTCGGCGCCATGGCGAGCGCGGTGGTCGGCTGGTTCGGCAACGGGTCCGCGCCGCCGGTCCAGACCTGAACGACCGGGCCGATATTGAACGGGGCGGTCAGGTAGGACACGCGCGTCGGCGTCGTGCGCCCGGCCTGGCCGGGACGGACGATGTCGCCCTGCTTGGCGCCGGCGCGGGCCTCGACGCGCAGCACGGGATCCTCGCCGATATCCTCGACGTCCGGCGTCTTCTTGCGCTTCTTGCCGCAGATCTCTTCCTTGATGTCCTTGACCGGCTGGCCGGCCTCGGGGCCGCGCGGCATCCGATCGATGGTCTCGCCGTCGGCCAGACCGCCGAAGAGCCCGCCGCCGGTCGGCTTGTCGAAGGCCTGCGTGAAGAGCTGCGCGGCGAGTTCCGCGCGCGCTCTCGCCGAGGGCGAGCCGAGCACCACGCCGACCAGCTTGCGGTCGCCGCGCGTGACGGTGGCAACGACGTTGAAGCCCGACGAGCAGATGAAGCCGGTCTTCATGCCGTCCGTGCCGGGGAAGCGGTCGAGCAGGTGATTGTGGTTCTTGATGATCTCGTTGCCGATCTGGATGCCGGGGATGCGGTAGAGATCGGTGCGCTCGGGGAAGTCGCGCAACAGCGCGCGGGCGAGCACGCCGAGGTCGCGCGCGGTGGTCCACTGGTTCGGGTCCGGCAGGCCGTTCGGGTTGTTCCAACGCGTCGCCGACATGCCGAGCCGGCGCGCGGTGGCGTTCATCTCGGCGACGAAAGCCTCCTTGGAGCCGGAGACCGATTCACCGAGCGCCCAGGCCATGTCGTTCGCCGACTTGACCATGATCATCTTGAGCGCGTTCTCGATCGTCACCACCGTGCCGACCGGAAAGCCCATCTTGCTCGGCGGCAGCTTGGCGGCCACCGCCGACATCACCACCGGCGAGGTCGGCCGGATCCGGCCCGCGCGCATCGCCTGCAGCGTGACGTAGGTCGTCATCAGCTTGGTGATCGAGGCCGGATACCAGGCCTGATCGGCATTGTGCTTCGACAGCACCTCGCCGGAGCGGACGTCGAAGATCAGGTAGGCACCCGCGCCCGGGGCCGCGCCGGCCGGCGCGCTCGCGAGCGGCAGCAGGGTGGCCAACGCCGCCAGCGTCATCGTTGCGCGGCGCGCGAACCGGAGTGCCGTACGGCCGATCGGCGACGTGGGCGCAGGGTCCGGGAGGTTGGCCGGACGGGCGACAGAGAGGCGGGTGGCAGAGAGGCGGGCGGCAGTGGACCGGGCGCGCTGCGACGGCTTGATCACGATCTCGATGTCTCCCGCAGGTGCCGCGGATGGCCCGGTGGTGTCCGAGCCTCTTCAGATAACCGATTTGCCCGGTTTCGTCCAAGTGGCGGCACGATCGGCGCAAGCCCTGGTCTGCGCAACGACGGCTCCGGCCACGCCGGCATCGCTGCTCAGAAAATGGGCATTCGCCCTCTCGTCAGAACGGAGAGCGGCGGCGAAGATCACCATGAAACGGTCGACATTGCGGCGAACCGATTTGGCCCCCGTCTTGCTCCGTACTGATCCGGGGATAACGGGCCGTGTCGGCGGCCGCCGATCGCGCCGCGTGGATGCGGTCGAGCGGAGCCGGGCAGTATCAGGGGCGAGGATGGATCTGGGCATCGCAGACGTCGGGAGCGCGAAGGTCGGGAGCGCGAGCGTGGGCGTAGGGGGCGTGGGCCGGGCCGGCTTCGGGTGCGCCACGCGGCTCGAACGCGCACGCGGCACCGCCGAGGTCGCCTTCGCGGTCCGCGACGGCGCGACCCGCGCGCGCCGTCTCTATCAGGAGGGGCAGGCCAAGATCCGCATGCCGCGCACCCATGAGACCTCGCCGACCGCCGTCTTTCTGAATACGGCCGGCGGCATCGCCGGTGGCGACGCGCTCGCCTTCTCGGCGATCTGGGACGACGGCGCGGCGGCCACAGTCACTTCGCAGGCGGCCGAACGGGTCTATCGCGCGACCGGAGCGGCCGAGACCGGCCGGATCGACAATCGTATCGTCGTCGGTGCCGGCGCCTCGGCCGAATGGCTGCCGCAGGAGACGATCCTGTTCGACGGCGCGCGGCTCGACCGGCGTCTCTCCGTCGACATGGCCGCCGACGCGCGGCTCCTGATGGTGGAGACGGTGTTCCTCGGCCGCGCCGCGATGGGCGAGCGGGTCGAGCGCTGCTTTCTCGCCGACCGGTTCGAGATCCGCCGCGCCGGCCGGCTCGTCTATGCCGACGTGCTCCGGCTCGACGGCGATGCGGCCGCGATCCTCGCCGGCCCCGCGACCGGCGGCGGCGCGATCGCGACCTCGACAGTGCTCCTGATCGCGCCGGATGCCGAGAGCCGCCTCGACGCGTGCCGCGAAATCGTCGAGAGTTTCGAAACGGAAGCCGGCGTCAGCGCCTGGGGCGGCCTGCTCGCCGTCCGCCTCGTGTCGGCTTCCGCCCGGACGCTCCGGGCCGAGCTCGCGACGCTGCTCGAAGCTCTGCGCGGCCGGCCGCTGCCGCGACCCTGGTTCTGTTGACGATCCCGCCGCCCGGTTCCGACCGCCACTCCCTCCGCTTCCCCGATAGACGAAAGTTCCGAGAGATCCGATGAACCTGACGCCCCGAGAGAAGGACAAGCTGCTCATCGCCATGGCCGCGATCGTCGCGCGCAAGCGGCTCGAGCGCGGCGTGAAGCTCAACCACCCGGAAGCGATCGCGCTGATCTCCGACTTCGTCATGGAAGGCGCGCGCGACGGCCGCTCGGTCGCCGAGCTGATGGAGGCCGGTGCCCATGTCGTGACCCGCGATCAGGTGATGCCGGGCATCGCCGAGATGATCCACGATGTCCAGGTCGAGGCGACCTTTCCGGACGGCGTGAAACTCGTCACCGTCCATGAGCCGATCCGCTGAACGAAGCTTCGGAGCCCTTCCCATGATCCCTGGTGAAATCATTCCGGCCGAAGGCGAGATCGAGCTCAACGCCGGCCTGCCGACCGTCACGCTCGATGTCGCCAACACCGGCGACCGGCCGATCCAGGTCGGCTCGCACTACCATTTCTTCGAGACCAACCCGGGCCTGTCGTTCGACCGTGCCCAGGCCCGCGGCATGCGGCTCGACATCCCGGCCGGCACGGCGGTGCGCTTCGAGCCCGGTCAGACCCGCAGCGTCACGCTGGTGCCGTTCGGCGGCAAGCGCGAGGTCTACGGGTTCCGGCAGGCGGTGATGGGGAAACTGTGATCCGCCGCCGTTTGGTTTCCTGCTTCATTTCCATCTTCTTCCGGGGCTAGCCTCACCATGTCCACCAAGATCTCCCGCGCCGCCTATGCCGACATGTTCGGGCCGACCGTCGGCGACAAGGTGCGGCTTGCCGACACCGATCTGATCATCGAGGTCGAGAAGGATTTCACCACCTACGGCGAGGAGGTGAAGTTCGGCGGCGGCAAGGTCATCCGCGACGGCATGGGCCAGGCGCAGACGACCCGCGCCGAGGGCGCGGTCGACACGGTCATCACCAACGTGCTGATCGTCGACCATTGGGGGATCGTGAAGGCCGACGTCGGCCTCAAGGACGGCAAGATCGTCGGCATCGGCAAGGCCGGCAATCCGGACGTCCAGCCGGGCGTCGACATCATCGTCGGGCCGGGCACCGAGGCGATCGCCGGCGAGGGCAAGATCCTGACCGCCGGCGCGCTCGACACCCATATCCACTACATCTGCCCGCAGCAGATCGACGAGGCGCTCTATTCCGGCGTCACGACCATGCTCGGCGGCGGCACCGGCCCGGCGACCGGCACGGCGGCGACCACCTGCACGCCCGGCCCGTGGCATCTGAAGCGCATGCTGCAGGCGGCGGAAGCCTTCCCGATGAACCTTGCCTTTGCCGGCAAAGGAAACGCCGCGCTGCCGGCCGCTCTCGCCGAGCAGGTGCTCGCGGGCGCCTGCGCGCTGAAGCTCCACGAGGACTGGGGCACGACGCCGGCGACGATCGACAACTGTCTGGCGGTAGCCGACGACTATGACGTGCAGGTGATGATCCACACCGACACGCTGAACGAGTCGGGCTTCGTCGAGGATACGATCGCCGCCTTCAAGGGCCGCACGATCCACGCCTATCACACCGAGGGCGCGGGCGGCGGCCATGCGCCTGACATCATCAAGGTCGCCGGTCTCGCCAACGTCATCCCGTCGTCGACCAACCCGACCCGGCCCTATACGCGCAACACGCTCGACGAGCATCTCGACATGCTCATGGTCTGCCACCACCTCGACCCGTCGATCCCCGAGGACGTCGCCTTCGCCGAGAGCCGCATCCGGCGCGAGACGATCGCGGCCGAGGATATCCTGCACGACATGGGCGCCTTCTCGGTCGTGTCGTCGGACAGCCAGGCGATGGGCCGCGTCGGCGAGGTGCTGATCCGCACCTTCCAGACGGCGCACAAGATGCGCCAGCAGCGCGGCCGGCTGCCGGAGGAGACCGGCGACAACGACAATTTCCGCGTCCGTCGCTACATGGCCAAGGTCACGATCAATCCGGCGATCGCCCATGGCCTGTCGAAGTATGTCGGCTCGGTCGAGGTCGGCAAGTTCGCCGACCTCGTGCTGTGGTCGCCGGCCTTCTTCGGCATCAAGCCGGATCTGGTCTTGAAGCTCGGCACGATCGCGGCCGCGCCGATGGGCGATCCGAACGCCTCGATCCCGACGCCGCAGCCGGTGCACTACCGGCCGATGTTCGGCGCCTTCGGCAAGGCCTTGTCGCAGTCGGCGATCACCTTCGTCTCGAAGGCGGCCTACGAGGCCGGCATCGCCGAGAAGCTCGGCCTCGACAAGGTCGTGCTGCCGGTCGAGAACACGCGCGGCGGCATCGGCAAGAAGGCGATGATCCTCAACGACGCGACGCCGGACATCGAGGTCGACCCGGAGACCTACGAAGTCCGCGCCAACGGCGAGCTGCTCACCTGCGAACCGGCGACCGAACTGCCGATGGCGCAGCGCTACTTCCTGTTCTGATCGCGGAGGTAGATCGACGACGGCGCGGCGGCGCCGTCGGGGCTTCCTGGCCGGCGACGGCGCGAGCTGCACGGTCGTCGCAGAGCAGGTCCCGCCGGCTCGGATGGCTCCGGGCGGCATCGACGATTCCGGACCCGCACCGGCTTCTCTATAACGGGCGCTCCGCTGCCGGCCGTTCCGGCGGCGCGTCACCGCCGGTTCGCCCTTGCATTCGCCCGTCTCCCTCGCGCCGCCGCGCTTCCGGACCATCGCCGTCCTGGCCGTGACCCAGCTGATCGCCTGGGGCACCACCTATGAGATGCCGGGCGTGCTCGGCCGGATCATGGCGCGCGACATCGGGGTCGCCAACGAACTGGTCTATTCCGGCCTGACGCTCATGATGCTGACCGCGGCGCTGCTCGGGCCGACGGTCGGGCGGCTGCTGGTGAGCCATGGCGCGGCCAAGGTTCTCGCCGCCGGGTCGCTCGCCTTCGCCGCGGGGCTCGTGCTGCTCGCCGAGAGCCGCGGCATCGTCGTCTTTCTCATCGCCTGGGGTGTGATCGGGGTCGGTGGCGGGCTCGGCCTGTCGACGGCCTGCTATGCCGCGGTGGTTGAGCGGCAGGGCGTCGATGCGCGCCGCACGATCGGACTGCTGATGGTGCTGACCGGCCTTTCGGCGGGCATCTTCTGGCCGATCCTGGCGACCCTCGAACAGGCGATCGGCTGGCGGCACACCTGCCTCGTCGCGGCCCTGCTCAATCTTGCGATCGGCGTTCCGCTCAATCTGTTCGCGCTGCCTCGGCCGCTCGTCTCCGGCAGTCCGGAGGCGCTGGCGACCACGGTGCCGCCGCTCGAGCTGTCTCCGCGGGATCAGTCGATTGTGTTCGCCGTCATCGCGGTGGTGACGACGCTGTGCAGCTTCGTGACCTTCGGTCTGTCGCCGTCGCTGCTCGAGCTGTTCCGGCAGGCCGGGGCGTCGGGCGGGCTGGCGCTGCAACTCGGTTCGGCGCGTTCGGTGCTCGGCATCATGGCGCGCTTCGCCGATGCGATGGTCGGCGCGCGCGGGACGCCGGTCGTGACCGCGACCGCGGGGCTGGCGCTGATCCTGATCGCCTTGCCGTTCCTGGCCATTGCCCGTGGAGAGACCGGGCTGCTCGTCGCCTTCGTGGTGCTCTACGGCTTCGGCGCCGGCATCACCACGGTCGCCCGCTCGGTACTGCCCCTGTCGTTCTTCTCGGCCGGGGAATACGGCTGGCGCGCGAGCCGCCTGTCGCTGCCGCAGAACCTCGCCAATGCGCTGGCGCCGGTGATCGTCACGGCGCTGCTCGATCGCGGCGGGCTCGGCAGCGTGCTTGCTGTGATCACGGTGCTGATCGTGATCGCGCTCGGTGGCTTTCTCTGGCTCCGGCGGATCGAGAAGACCCGCCGCCCAGGTGCCGTCACGGCCAGCTGAGCGCGCGGATCAGGCGGCCTTCACGGCCGCCAGGGCTGGATCTTGTCGGCCGGCACGTCGAGATCGAGCTCGGCGTCGGCGTTGTCGATCGCGCGCAGCAGGGCCTTGAGCACCTTGTCGGTGTTCTCGCGGGTCGCCGAGGAAAGCACGATCGGCGTCTTGCGGGCGGCCTTCTTCAGCGCGGCGAGCTTCTCGACGCGCTCCTCCTCGCTCAGCGTATCGGCCTTCGACAGCGCGACGATCTCGGGCTTCTCGTCGAGGCCGTTGCCGTAGAGCTTCAGCTCCTTGCGCACGACCTTGTAGGTCTTGCCGACGTCGGCCTCGTTGGCGTCGACCAGATGCAGCAGCACGCGGCAGCGCTCGACATGGCCGAGGAAGCGGTCGCCGAGGCCGTGGCCCTCGTGGGCGCCCTCGATCAGGCCGGGAATGTCGGCGAGTACGAACTCGCGCGTGTCGACGCGCACGACGCCGAGGCCGGGGTGCAGCGTCGTGAAGGGATAGTCGGCGATCTTCGGTTTGGCCGAAGTCACGGTCGCCAGGAACGTCGACTTGCCGGCGTTCGGCAGGCCGACGAGGCCGGCGTCGGCGATCAGCTTCAGGCGCAGCCAGAGCCAGCGCTCGCGGCCTTCGAGGCCGGGATTGGCACGGCGCGGCGCCTGGTTGGTCGGCGATTTGAAGTGGGCGTTGCCGAAGCCGCCGTTGCCGCCCTCGGCGAGCAGCACGCGCTGGCCGATCTCGGTCATGTCGGCGACCAGCGTCTCGCCGTCCTCTTCGAGGATCTCGGTGCCGACCGGCACTTTCAGCACGATGTCGGCGGCCTTGCCGCCGGCGCGCTGGCGGCCCATGCCGTGGCCGCCGGCCTTGGCCTTGAAGTGCTGCTGGTAGCGATAGTCGACCAGCGTGTTGAGACCGTCGACGCATTCGGCCCAGACATCGCCACCGCGACCGCCGTCGCCGCCATCCGGGCCGCCGAACTCGATGAATTTCTCGCGCCGGAACGAGACGCACCCCGCGCCGCCATCGCCGGAGCGGATGTAGATCTTGGCCTGGTCGAGAAATCGCATCGTGTGGGTCTCAGAGTTTTCGGCTCGCGACGAGCCGGGTATCGATATGAAGCACGCTCTCGCCGCGCGCAATGGAATGCACCATGTGCCGACCGACGATCTCGAAGCCGAGGCGCTTCTGGATCGCCAGCGACGCCTCGTTGCCGACGAAGACCCCGGAACGGATCTCCGCCAGCCCCATCGCGCCGAAACCATGGGCGACCACGGCCGTGGCCGCCTCGGTCATCAGCCCGCGGCCCCAATGAGCACGATCGAGCCAATAGCCGAGCTCGGTGGTGTCGTCGGATTGGCGCAGGCCGATGCCGCCGACGAGCCGGCCGCCGAACAGGATCGCGAAGCCGGGCGATGCCGGTCCCGCCTGCCGCGACGCCTCGACGAAGCCGGTGGCGTCGTCGCGCGTATAGGGATGCGGCACGCGCGCCAGCCAGCGCGCGACCTCGATGTCGCCGAGCGCCCGGGCGAGCGCGTCGGCATCGTCCAGCTCGTAGGGGCGCAGCGTCAGCCGCGCCGTCCGGAGCGTGACGGCCTCGTCCGGCGAGGCCGCCGCGATGGTCGTGCTCGTCATCCGTCGCACCCGACGAGTGCCGGCGGCGTCAGCGTCGGGCCGGCGGTCTCGGTCACGTCGGCGGCGCGCCACAGCCGCAACGACTTCCAGACCGAGCGCTCGAGCCGGAACCGGTCGACCGGCACCATGCCGCGATGGAACAGCGAGGGCCCCATGCCCTGGTCGACATACTGAAAGCCGCACTTCTCCAGCACGCGCCGGGAGGCGCCGTTGGTGACCCGCGCGGCACCGGCGACCGACGGCGCCTCGAAGCGCTCGAAGGCGAGGTCGACCATCGCCTGGGCGGCCTCGGTGGCGAGGCCGCGGCCCCAGAACGGCCGGCCGATCCAATAGCCGATCGAGAACTTCTCACCGTCGCGCGGCATCAGGCTGATCGTGCCGATGAACGCCGGATCCTCGCCCTTCAGATAGACGCCGAAGTTCACGCGGGACGGTGTGATCTCGGTGTTGTCGATGAAGGCGAGCGCGTCGTCGAGCCCATACGGGTGCGGGAGCGTGGAGAGATTCTCCGCGACCGCCGCGTCGTTGGCGAGCGTCGCGACCATCTCGGCATCGTCACGCGTCGGCTGGCGCAGCACCAGCCGGCGTGTCTCGATGACGAGCGTCGCGAGATCGTCAGCCGCGGCGACCGCGGCGGTGGGCAAGATGGGCGGGAAACTGGTCCCGGAAGACTGCGATGTCATGGGGCACTTCTCCGTGCTCTTGAGTTCCGGCCGAAAACGCCGAAAGGGAAGATGGCGCCCCATCTCCCCTTTCTCGCCGGACCCTTTGAGGGCCTGAGAAGTGCGATGATCGGATCATCACCGCCGGGTCGCTGGGACGCCGGCGATGAGATCTTTCATCTTGCCGGCTTACTCCGCTGCCGCCGCCATATTCGGCGCTACGGAGATATACGTACGGCCGTTCGCTTTCGCATCGAAGCGAACACGGCCCTCGACGACGGCAAAAATCGTATGATCCTTGCCGATGCCGACGCCCGCGCCCGGATGCCACTTGGTGCCGCGCTGACGAACGATGATGTTGCCCGGGATGACGGCTTCGCCGCCGAACTTCTTGACGCCGAGGCGACGGCCGTCGGAGTCGCGGCCGTTGCGGGACGAACCGCCTGCCTTCTTATGAGCCATGGAACTGCTCCTTCGAACTCATGGCCCGCGGGCGCGGATCACATCAGGATCCGGCTGGCCGCGCGGGCGCTCTCAAACCTTGTTCGAGGCTAGCTTAGCTTCGAACCGTGCTTCGATCAAACCCCGAGTGCCGCTCAGGCGCGGATCTCGGTGATGCGGACCTTGGTGAGGTCCTGGCGATGGCCTTCCTTGCGGCGCGAGTTCTTGCGGCGGCGCTTCTTGAAGATGATCACCTTCTTCGCCCGGGTCTGCTCGACCACTTCCGCCGAAACCACGGCACCGGCGAGGGTCGGCGCGCCGACCTTCACATCGGCGCCTTCGCCGACCATGAGAACTTCGTCGAAGGAAACCGTCTGGCCGGCCTCGGCCTCGAGCTTCTCGATCGTGATAACCTGCTGGGCGGCAACGCGGTACTGCTTGCCACCGGTCTTGATGACCGCGAACATCGTCTTCTTCCGTTCTTCTCGGATGACGGCACGAGGCTCCCGCCCGGCACCGCCGACCCATACCACGCGCCCTTCGGCGCCGCACGAAACGACCACGCTCCGGATCGCTCCGGAGGGACCTCGACAGCCGCTGGCGGGTGTCGTCGGGCGGGCTTTCGCGGCTGAGACCGGCGATCTGATCCGATCGTCCGGCGCCGCTGCCTCGGACAGCGCAACAAGCCGGGTGCTGGACCCGGCTCTCGCGAATGGTGCGGTTATAAGGAGGATCGGCGCGCTGTCAATCGAAACCGCGCCGGAAGCTCGCGAATTCCGGCCCCGTGCTGCATCGGAGCGATGTGCGGGACGGATCGCGACTGCCGCCGTCCCGTGCCGGGCGGCGGAGCGGGCGCGATGCCGGTCGCCGATCGGGCTTCAGCCCTTGTTGGCGATCGCGTCGAGGCGCTTCTGCATCTCGGCAACCTGCTGCTTCAGCGTGTCGAGCTCGGTGCCGCCGGCGCCTTCCTCGGTCTTCGGGCGGGCGGCCGCGTCGACCCCGGCGCCGAAAGGCGGCAGGAACATCCGCATCGCACGCTCGAACATCTCGGAATTGCGCCGCACCTGTTCTTCCATCGCCTCGAAGGGCGTGGCGCCGAAGGCCTGGCTCATCTGCTCGCGCAGCTTGGTCTGTTCGCGCTTGAAGCTGTCGATCGAGAATTCGAGATAGCTCGGCACCAGATTCTGCATGCTGTCGCCGTAGAAGCGGATCAGCTGGCGCAGAAAGGCGATCGGCAGCAGGTTCTGGCCCTTGTTCTCCTGCTCGAAGATGATCTGCGTCAGCACCGAACGGGTGATCTCGTCGCCGGACTTGGCGTCGAAGACCACGAAGTCCTCTTCGTTCTTGACCATCTCGGCGAGGTCTTCGAGGGTGACGTAGGTCGACGTTCCGGTGTTGTAGAGGCGCCGGTTCGCGTATTTCTTGATGATCGTGGGCTCTTCGGTCTTCGCCATCTTATCCCGATCCTTGCCGCCGCCCGCCGGCTCGGGCTCCAGGGCCATCGAGCCGGGACGGACGCATTTTCTCCCGACGGGGGGAGATTAGGGAGTTTTAGTGGCTGACGACAAATGTTTTTTTGCGGCCGCGAAGGGCTCCGTCACGGTGTCGCATCGACGCCGTATCTACCGTTGCGGAAAGTAATGTCGCGGATATTTGCGTATTTACCTCTCGGAAACGCTGATCTCCGAAAACATAGGCGCGATATAATTAGACATTTGCAATTCCTGCGGCATCGTTCGACAACCAAAGTCGAAGACTAGTCCCTCCGTCGCCGGTTGCAACGCGATGAACGAGTGTCCGAGCCCAGTTCCCAACCGCGCCCCTTGGTGGCGTGCGGCGGCGCGCCTGCGCGGGGTGGTGCGGCGGGCCGCTTCGGACCGGCGGGCCACCGTCTCCGTCATCTTCGCACTCGCGGTCGTGCCGATGACCGTGTCGGTCGGCTGCACCGCCGACTATTTCCTGTTCGTCGGCCAGAAGGCGCGTTTCGACGAAGCTGCGGATTCGGCCTCGCTCGCGGCGGTCAGCCGGACCGCGTTGGCGTTGACCGCCACCGACGCCCAGGCGCTGGCGCTCAAGGTTTTCAAGGCGCAGGCGGCGGCAAATGCGAGCGTGCCGGTCGGAACGGCGACGGCGGTGGTGACCGACACCAACGGCATTCGTTCCGTCACCGTCAGCTACACGGCGACCGGGACGACGAGCTTTCTCGGCATTTTCGGCCTGAAGACGCTCAATCTCGGCGGCTCGGCTGCGGCGACGGGCGCGATGCCGACCTACATCGACTTCTATCTCGCGCTCGACAACACGCCGTCGATGGGCGTGGCGGCGACCACGGCGGACATCTCCAAGATGGAAGGGCTGACCGGCGGTTGCGCCTTCGCCTGCCACATCACCGGTTCGACCAACGACAACTACGCGATCGCCAAGAAGAACAACGTCACGACCCGGATCGACGTGCTCCGGACCGCGACGCAGCAGCTCATGGACACGGCCAAGAGCACGGCGGTGGTGACGGGTCAGTTCCGGATGGGCATCTACACGTTCGGGACGTCGGCGGACACGCTCGGCCTGACCCCGATCTATGCGCTGTCCTCGGATCTCGACAAGGCGAAGACCGCGGCGGCGACGATCGACCTGATGACCATGCCCTATCAGGGCTACAACAACGACATGACCACCGATCTCGACGGCGTCATGGTGCAGGCGAACAAGGCGATCCCGACGCCAGGGTCGGGGGCGTCGAGCTCGGTGACACCGCAGAAGGTGCTGTTCATCGTCTCGGACGGCCTCAACGACCACTACAACAACAGCTGCTCGCAAGCCCCGCTCGGCGGCGGTCGCTGCCAGGAACCGATCACGGTCGCGAACTGCACCACGATCAAGAACCGGGGCATCAAGATCGCGGTGCTCTATACGACCTATCTGCCGCTGCCGTCCAACGACTGGTACAACACCACGGTTGCGCCTTTCGCGTCGAAGATCGGCGCCAACATGCAGTCCTGCGCCTCGCCGGGCCTCTATTTCGAGGTCAGTCCGAGCGGCGGTATCGCGCAGGCGATGAGCGCGCTGTTCCAGAAGGCCGTCCAGGCCGCCCGCCTCACCAGCTGATCCCGGTTTTCGCGCTGAAACGTGCGCGGATCCCCCCTGCGGCAAGCCTGCCGCAGGGGCGTTCGGTCGCGCGCCGTCAGACGGATTGACGAGCCGCAAAGCCACTTGCTCGCATTGACACTAGGGTGTGGCCCGTCTCTATTCGCGCCGAAGAGGACGACCGCGCGCGGGTGCTTGCGACCATCGCGCGATCGATCGGCACCATACTCGTCAGGTGGGCTCGTCCTGTGGCTCGCCCATCCGGCGCACGAACGGGTTCGGAGGAGGAATTCATGGCCAAGGACATCGTCATCGTCGGCGCTGCGCGCACGCCGGTCGGAAGCTTCTCGGGGGCGCTCTCGACCCTGCCGGCCCACCAGCTCGGCGCCGTCGCGGTCAAGGCCGCGCTCGAGCGCGCCAAGGTCGAGGCAGCGGAAGTCGACGAACTGATCTTCGGTCAGGTGCTGACCGCGGCGCAGGGCCAGAACCCCGGCCGCCAGACCGCGATCGCCGCCGGCCTGCCGGAAGGCTCGACCGCGTGGCTCCTGAACCAGGTCTGCGGCTCGGGCCTGCGCACGGTCGCGATCGGCATGCAGCAGATCCTGGCGGGCGACGCGAACATCATCGTGGCCGGCGGCCAGGAGAGCATGTCGCTGTCGACCCACGCCGCGCAGATGCGCACCGGCACCAAGATGGGCAGCGTCGAGTTCATCGACACGATGATCAAGGACGGCCTCTGGGACGCCTTCAACGGCTACCACATGGGCACGACCGCCGAGAACGTCGCCACCAAGTGGCAGATCACCCGTGACGAGCAGGACCAGTTCGCGGTCGCCTCGCAGAACAAGGCCGAGGCCGCGCAGAAGGCCGGTCGCTTCGCCGACGAGATCGCGCCGGTCACCATCAAGGACAAGAAGGGCGACAAGGTCGTCGACCAGGACGAGTACATCCGTCACGGCGCGACGATCGACGCGGTCGCCAAGCTGCGTCCGGCCTTCTCCAAGGACGGCACCGTCACCGCCGGCAACGCCTCGGGCATCAACGACGGCGCCGCGGCGCTCGTGCTGATGACCGACGAGGAGGCGGCCAAGCGCGGCCTGACCCCGCTCGCGCGGATCGCCTCCTGGGCGACCGCTGGCGTCGATCCGGCGATCATGGGCTCGGGCCCGATCCCGGCCTCGCGCAAGGCGCTCGAGAAGGCCGGCTGGAAGGCCGACGACCTCGATCTGATCGAGGCCAACGAGGCTTTCGCGGCGCAGGCGATCGCGGTCAACCGCGACCTCGGCTGGGACACCTCGAAGGTCAACGTCAACGGCGGCGCGATCGCCATCGGCCATCCGATCGGCGCCTCGGGCGCGCGCATCCTCGTCACGCTGCTGCACGAGATGGCGCGTCGCGATGCCAAGAAGGGCCTCGCCACGCTGTGCATCGGCGGCGGCATGGGCATCGCGCTGACCGTCGAGCGCTGAGCGCGGGGCGGACGTCTCATCATCGCGGCGGGAGCGGCAGCGCTCCCCCCGCATCGGGGTGCGCGCGGGTACGTGGGTTACCCGTCGGCGCAACCCGCTAGACCGATCGTCTCGCTCGACATCAACCGTCGGCGTGGCCAAAAGAAGCCATAAAACTCCAGGGAGAACAGTATGAGCAGGGTTGCACTCGTGACGGGCGGCTCGCGCGGTATCGGCGCGGCGATCTCGAAGGCGCTGAAGGCGGCCGGGTACAAGGTGGCGGCGAGCTACGCCGGCAACGACGAGGCCGCGGCCAAGTTCACCGGCGAGACCGGCATCCCGACCTACAAGTGGGACGTCGGTGATTTCGACGCCTGCGCGGCCGGTGTCGCCCGCGTCGAGGCCGAGCTCGGTCCGATCGAGATCCTGGTCAACAATGCCGGCATCACCCGCGACGGCTTCTTCCACAAGATGACCAAGGAGCAGTGGTCGGCGGTCATCCGCACGAACCTCGACTCGCTGTTCAACATGACCCGTCCGGTCATCGAGGGCATGCGCAACCGGGGCTTCGGCCGCATCATCATCATTTCGTCGATCAACGGCCAGAAGGGCCAGGCCGGCCAGGTCAACTACTCGGCCGCCAAGGCCGGCGACCTCGGCTTCGTCAAGGCGCTCGCGCAGGAGAACGCGGCCAAGGGCGTCACCGTCAACGCGATCTGCCCGGGCTATATCGCCACCGACATGGTCAAGGCCGTGCCGGAAGAGGTGCTGAAGGCGAAGATCCTGCCGCAGATCCCGGCCGGCCGCCTCGGCGAACCGGAGGAGATCGCGCGCGGCGTGGTGTTCCTCGCCTCGGACGACGCCGGCTTCGTCACCGGCTCGACGCTGACCATCAACGGCGCGCAGTACGTCGTCTGATCGGGCGCGGGGTCGCGGAACGCCGGATCTCGACCCTCGACGGGGGCGACGACCGGAGCATTTCGCAACGCCGCACCTTGTTCTAAAACTCTCGACGGGGGCCTTCGCGGCCCCCGTCGCCGTTTTCGCCGTCCCGTTCGTCAGCGCCATCGGAGCCCTCATGTCGACGATCCTGCCGCATCTCTCCGCCGGCCCCGAGGGGCGGACCCCGATCGTGTTCCTGCACGGCTTCGCCGGCGATCGGGAGAGCTGGCTCGCCCAGACCATCGCCTTCGAGGCGCGCCGGCGCGTGATCGCCTTCGATCTGCCGGGCCATGGCGCAGCGATCGACTGGCCGGAAATCGGCCATGCCGGGGTCTCGGCCAAGGCCGTCATCGGCTCGCTGTCGGCGATGGGCGTCGGGCGGTTTCATCTGGTCGGCCATTCGATGGGCGGCGCAACCGCGACCATCGTCGCGCTGAAGCTCGCCGAGGCGGACCGGCTGGCGAGCCTGACCTTGGTGGCGCCCGGCGGCTTCGGCGCCGAGATCAACCATCGCCTGCTGCGCCGGTTCGCGACCGCGACCGAGGCGCACGAGATCCAGGCGTTGCTGGAACAGTTCTTCGGCTTCGAACGGCCGATCCCGCGCTCGGTCGCCGAGCGGATGGCGGAGCGGCGGCGCGATCCGCGCGTCACTGCGACGCTCGCCCGTATCGTGGAGTCCATCCTCGACGGCGAACGGCAGAAGAGTTTCGACCTCGGAGCGCTGGCCGGCCTACCACATCCGGTCCGGCTGATCTGGGGCAATCAGGATCGGGTGCTGCCGACCCGGCAGACGCTCGGCGTGCCCGGCACCGTCGGCGTCCATCTGTTCGCGGGCGTCGGTCACATGCCGCACCTCGAAGTGCCGCGCGAGGTGAACCGGATCATCGCCGAAGTCACGGCAGCGGAGTGAAGACCGCAGCGTCAGAGCATCTGGTTAGCCGGCTCATCCGTCCGGCGGCGGGTGATGACACCCGCCGCCGGACGAGGTGATCCCGCGCCGTCAGGGGCGGCGCGGGACCGGACTCACATCTTGCATTCGGCCGCGTAGTTGTCCTTGTATTCGGTGAAGATGGTCTTCACGTAGGACGTCGCGAACTGGCCATCGGGGCGCTTCACCACCTTGGTCAGGTAGAAGTCCTGAATGGGGAAGTGATTGTCGCCGAAGCGGAATTTTCCGCGCGGCGAGGTGAAGGACGCGGTCTTCAGCGCCGCGCGCAGGGCGTTCTTGTCCTTGAGGTCACCGCCGGTCTTCTTCAGCGCCGCGTCGATCATCATCGCCGCGTCATAGGCCTGCACCGCGAAGGTCGCGGGCACGCGGTTGAACTTCTTCTCATAGGCCGTGACGAAGGCCTTGGCGTCGGGCGTGTCGAGATCCGGCGCCCAGTTCGATCCGGCCATGAAGCCGAGGGCGGCGTCGCGCTGCGCCGACAGCGTGGTCTCGTCGACGGTGAAGGCCGACAGGAACGGGATCGTCTCCAGCCCCGCCTGGCGGTACTGCTTGACGAAGTTGACGCCCATGCCGCCGGGCAGGAAGGCATAGACCGCGTCAGGCTTGGCGGCGGCGATCTGCACCAGTTCGGCCGAGTAGTCGAGCTGGCCGAGCGGCACGTAGGTCTCCAGCACCGCCTCGCCCTTGTAGGAGTGCTTGAAGCCGGCGAGCGCGTCCTTGCCGGCCTGGTAGTTCGGCGCGATCAGGACGACGCGCTTGTAGCCCTGCGTCTCGGCATACTTGCCCGAGACCTCGTGGATCTGGTCGTTTTGATAGGACGTCACGAACAGGTTGGCGTTGCAGTCCTTGCCGGCGAGGTTCGAGGTGCCGGCGTTGGTGCTGATCATGAACGTGTCGGCGCCGGTGACCGGCTTCACGATGGCGCCGAGCACGTTGGAGAAGATCGGGCCGATGACGAAGTCGACCTGGTCGCGCTGCAGCATGCGCTTGACCTTGGTCACGCCGACATCGGGCTTCTGCTCGTCGTCCTCGACGATGATCTCGGCGTCGAGGCCGCCGAACTTGTTGCCGAGCTTCTCGGCGGCGAGCAGGAAGCCGTCGCGGGCCTGCTCGCCGAGCACGGCGGCGGGGCCGCTCAGCGTGTAGATTAGGCCGATCTTCACCTTGCGGTCCTGGGCGTCTGCGCCGGTCGCGGCGGCACCGGTCATGAGGGCGCTCGTCGCGAGCAGCGCCAACAGGGCTTTGGTCGTCGTCTTCATCGGATACTCCACCTCGATCGGCAGGATGGGGCGCGTTCGATTCCGGTCGAGGCCGGATCCGACGCCGGGGCGTGTCGGGACGGGCAGTCAGCCTTGCGGCGGCGGCAGGAAGTCGACCTCGTGGAGGCCGGCGAGCCGGACCACCTCGGCCGGGTCGGGCACGCCGTCGATCTTCACGAACAGATCCCACAGCTTGGCGGTCGGCGAGACCCAGAAGATGCACTTCACCGGCTGATCGGACTTGTTGAAGATGCCGTGCGAGACGTTGCGCGGCAGCTTGATCAGCGCGCCGGCCTCGGCGACGACCTCCTTGCCGTCGAGCAGCAGGTCGAAGCGGCCCTCCAGCATGTAGATGAACTCGTCCTGCGTCGTGTGGATGTGGGGCGGCACGAAGGTGCCGGGCGGAAAGGTCGCGTGCCAGGACATCGAGCTGTCGCAGACGTGCTTCGGCACATAGGTCTGGCCGAGGATGTGCCAGACGATGCCGTCGACCGACTGGCCGGGCGCCGTCACGCCGGCTTCGAGAATGGTCATTGTCTTCCCTCCGTTGGATCAAGGCCCGATCGGAGCGCGTGCTCGGATCGCAGGCCGCGATTGATGGTCAGGCGCGTGCCCGATTGACCTGGGTGGTCGAGAAACCGGCAGTCGAGGCGTAGCCGCGCACGATCGCCTCGCGCTCGGCGAACGAGATCACCGCGTCGAGATCGGCGCAGCCGTCCGGCGCGCGCCGCTCGACCTCGTCGATGACGCCCTCCGGGCCGCCCTTGCGATTGAGGCGCACGATCTCCGCGGTCATGGGCAGCCGCGTCGCCTGATAGGCGGCGAGGCCGGCGCGGCCGTGCTCGGCGCCGGCGAGGCAATCGGCGAGCACGCGCGCGTCGATGATCGCCTGGCTCGCGCCGTTGGAGCCGACCGGATACATCGGATGCGCGGCGTCGCCGAGCAGGCCGACGCGGCCGTCGACCCACCACGGCAGCGGGTCGCGATCGCACATCGGATATTCGAAGAAGGTCTCGGTCGCGCGGACGAGGCCGGCGAGGTCGACGATGTCGATGCCGAACTTCTCGACATGCGGCATCAGTTCCTCGATCGTGCCGCGCCGGTTCCAGTCCTCGCGCTTCGGCGCCGGCGTGTTCTCGGTGCCGGGGCGATAGGTGACGACCCAGTTGTTCAGCACCTTGCCGGGCGTGGAGCCGGCGGCGATCGGATAGAGCACGAGCTTGTAGGTGAAGCCGCCGGCGACGATCATGGTGCGGCCGTCGAGGAACGGCTCGCTCTCGACCGCGCCACGCCACATCATGACGCCGTTCCACTTGAGCCCCGGCTCGTTCGGGAACATCTGCTTGCGGATGACCGAATGGATGCCGTCGGCGCCGATCAGGATATCGGCCTCGGCGCTGCGGATGGGCGCGGTGTCGGCGAAGCGGGCGACGGCGCGGCCCTCGTCCTGCGCGTAGCCGACGCAAGGCTGACCGGTCGCGATCGCGCCCGGACCGAGGCGCTCGACGACCGCATCGTAGAGCAGCTTCTGCAGATGGCCGCGGTGGATCGAGAACTGCGGCACGTCATAGCCGGCGTCGACCCCGCGTGGCTCGCGCCAGATCTCCTGACCGCGGCGCGTCGAGTAGATCAGCTCGCGGGTTCTAATGGCGACCGCGTCGAGCGCCGGCAAAAGCCCGATATCGACCAGTTCCCGGATTGCATGGGGCAGGACGTTGATGCCGACGCCGAGCTCCTTGACTTCCGGTGCGGCCTCGAAGATCTGACAGTCTATTCCGCGGGCGTGCAGCATCAGCGCCGTCGTCAGGCCGCCGATACCTCCGCCGATGATTGCCACGCGCATGCCGGCCTCGTTCGATGGGGATTTGCTTCGATGGGCCGATGCTATAGGAGCAAATACGTAACTCTATCGCCGGACCGCCACTCTATCGATGGGCCGCCAGAAAAAGCGGCATGCCCGATTTCGATGCGCCATTTCAGTGGGTGCGGCTGAGGCGGATGGTGTCCGACGGCAGCAAGCCGAAGCGGCTGCGGTAGTCGGCGGCGAACAGGCCCATGTGGTTGAAGCCCAATTCGGTGGCGATGCGGGTGACGTCGCCGTTGCCGGCCTTGCCGCTCGTCAGGCGGGCGTGCACGGCATCGAGCCGCATCGTCTTGAGGACCCCGAGCGGCGTGTCGCCGCGCACCTCACGGAACATCCGGTGCAGCGTGCGGGCACTGGCGCCGGAGGCGGCGACGATGTCTGTCAGCTTGACCGGCCGGGTCAGGCTTTCGGCCATGAAGGCTTCGGCACGCCGGATGATCGACGGCGCGATGGCGATGCGGCCACCCGTATGGGCACCCGTCCGGCCCTCGACAGGCGCGGCGATGTCGAGCGCGGCTTCGAGCGAGGCGATCAGCGTATCCTCGAGGTGCTCGGCGAGGCCGCCTTCGAAAAAGCCCTGTTTGCGGATCTCCAGCTCGCGCGTGGCGAAGACCGCGAGCTTGAAGAAGGCGCGGCCCACGCCGCTGTCGAGCGTCACCAGCCGGCTCGTGTGGGTGAAGCCGTCGACGCGCGTCTTGCCGCCCAGGATGTCGATCTGGCGTCGATCGAGATTGAGGATCAGCATGCTGGTGTCGGGTTCGAATTCGAGATCGATCGGCGCGTTGGCATTGACGAGCTGGGCGCTGGCGCCGGCGCGGCAGACGAGATCGCGGCCGCGCGGCTCGCGGGAGACGAAGGCGCCGGCGAGCGGGATCTGCAGGAGCGTCATGTCCTCGTGGGCATCGACGCCGATCCGGGCGGTCTCGCCCATGCGCACGAAGGTCAGCCCGAGCGAGGGCATGCGGGCGTGGAAGACCTCGGTGCGGTAGTCGCGCCCGAGTTTCCGCCCGAAACGGCACGGCCGCAGCAGGCTCGACATGGTCGCCTGGAACGCTTCGGGAGACGTCGAGAGCCGATGCGAAAAGCCGTTGTCCGCCATCATGACAGTGCCCCTCCGTCATAATTTAGATATAAAGTATCATCGGGTTTTCGCGTTGGAAAGCGGGAGAGAAACGGGGCAATACGGCGCAGTGTCTCGGCGCTCTTCCCGTTGCGAGAGCGTCGAGTTGCGGGTGTGATCTCGATGGCCGAGGCGCGCGCCGGCTTGTGTTGCTTGTCAGGTGGCCTTGCCGATCAGGGCTCCGACCCCGGCTGTGACACCCATCGCGAAGGCGCCCCAGAACGCGACGCGTACGGTCGGTTTCAGGATGTCCGCGCCGCCCGCCCGGGCACCGGCGGCGCCGAGCAGCGCCAGGAAGGTCAGTGACGTGCCGGGAACGGTATAAACGGCCACATGCGACGGCGACGCCATGGCCGTCAGCAGCGGGATCGTGGCTCCCAGCGCGAAGGTCAAGGCGGAGGTCAGCGCGGCCTGGATCGGCCGGGCCGTGGTGATTTCGTTGATGCCGAGCTCATCGCGCGCATGCGCTTGCAAGGCATCCTTGGCCATGAGCTGCTTGGCCACTTCCAGCGCGAGATCTGGAGCGACGCCTCGCTCGACATAGATGTCGGCGAGTTCCCGGGTCTCGAACTCGGGCTGGGTCCCCAGCTCCTGCCGTTCCCGGGCCAGATCGGCCTGTTCGGTGTCGGCCTGCGAGCTGACCGAAACATATTCACCGGCAGCCATCGCCATCGAGCCGGCGGCGAGGCCCGCGGCGCCGGCGACCAGCATTTCGCTCAGCGACGACGAGGCCGACGCCACGCCGACCATGAGGCTGGCCGTGGAAATGATGCCGTCGTTCGCGCCGAGGACGGCCGCACGAAGCCAGCGTTCGCGCCGAGGACGGCCGCACGAAGCCAGCCGATGCGCTCGACGAGATGACGCTCCGGGTGCAGATGATTCATCAGACGATCCAGGCTGTTAGGGATATCCGTAGGGTTGAAGGCGGCGAAGCGACACCATCATCGCTCCGGGCGATGACGTCCTGTCGGCAAACTTATCTTAAATTAGAATAATTCTAAAATTAAAAATGGTCGCAGGCGCATGATTGAGAACCTGGGCGATCCGCGGTTCGGCGGTTCCCCGGATTTCCAAAATGTCCGAACTGGTCGAAAATCGTGGTGTGGTGCCCCAGGCCGGACTCGAACCAGCACGTCGTCGCCGACAACAGATTTTGAGTCTGCCGCGTCTACCATTTCGCCACTGGGGCCCGGCCGGTATCGCGCAAGGCGACCGGAGGCTTTTGGCAAAGCGGGGCGCATCTTATCGATGGTCGGCGCCCCGTCAACGCGTCCGCGCGGACCGCCCACCGGAAAGTCGGGGCGCGGGTGCCCTGCCTTTCTGCCTCCCCGACGCCTGCAGATCGTTCGCCTTGGACCGTCCCGCGATCCGGACGCGCGGCCGCCGTAGACTGTCCCGCCGCCCTGGCGTTCCGCCGGCGCCGTGGCGACCGGCGGTCGCTCGCGGGCACCGACATCGTCGGGTCATCGCCGCCCGGTAGACGCAGCCCGATCGCTCCTGTAGATCGAGCCCCATGCTGAAACGCCTCTACGACTGGACCCTTTCGCTCGCCGCCCGCAAGTCCGCCGAGGTTTGGCTCGCCGTGATCGCCTTCGTGGAGAGCTCGGTGTTCCTGATCCCGGCCGACGTGCTCGTGCTGCCGATGACGTTGGCGCGGCCGGAGCGCGCCTATCGCTATGCGCTGATCGCGACCGTCGCGTCCGTGCTCGGCGGCATCGCCGGCTGGATGCTCGGCTACTACGCCTTCGACACGCTGGCGCGGCCGATCCTCGACTTCTACGGCAAGGCGGCGGCGTTCGAGCGGCTCAAGGACGAGTGGGGCAGCTCGGTTCTCCTGCTGCTGATCACCTCCGGCCTCGCGCACCTGCCGCCGATCAAGGTCGTGACGATCCTGTCGGGCGTGGTGAAGGTCGATCTCTGGCTGTTCATCGTCTCGGCGATCGTGGCGCGCGGCGCGCGCTTCTTCCTGATCGCCTTCCTGCTCCGCCGTTATGGCGAGCCGATCCGCGCGTTCATCGAAAAGCGATTGGGTGTGATCGCCGGCGCCGTTGCGGCCGCCGCAATTCTGATCTACGTCGGGCTTAAGCTCGCCCACTGAAGAGCTAACGATCCGGGCGCTCCGCCAGGGTGATCCGCCCCGATCCCGTCGAGAAGGCATGAAGCCGATGACCATGGCGTCCTCCCCCCTTTCGGGCACTCCGATGGGCGGCTTCGTTGCCCGTGCGTTTCGCGATCGGCCGACGCTGGCGTCGCTCGTGCTGCTGATCGGGCTTGCGACCATCGCCGGCGCCTGGGGCTTCGAGCTGATCGGCGGCTATGTGCCATGCAAGCTCTGCCTCGAGCAGCGCGATCCCTATTATTGGGGGCTGCCGCTCATCGCGATCGCGATCATCGCCGACCGGTTCGGCGGTCCGGCGTGGCTCGCCCGTGTGGCGCTCGTCGCCGGCGCGGCGATCCTCGTCTATGGCGCCGGTCTCGGGGTGTACCAGTCGGGGGCGGAGTGGGGGTTCTGGGCCGGGCCGACCGATTGCGGCGCCACGCGCGGCGGTACGATCCCGGGCTCGGCGACCGATCTGCTCGGCAGCCTCGACAAGGTGAAGATCGTCGACTGCACCAAGGTGCAGTTCCGCCTGCTCGGCCTCAGCTTCGCCGGCTGGAACGTGGTCGCAGCCTCGATCGTGGCGTTGGGCGCCCTGCGGGCCGCGATGCTGCCGCGCCGCGGCTGATCATCCGGGCTCCGGAGGGCTGTGGCATCGCGTAGCGAATGCTACGCAATGATTTTGCTTCAATCGTTACCTACATGTCATATCGGCGCGAGCCCAACGCTTGGGAACACGCCGATTGGACGCGCGTTCGCGACAGGGACCCCGAACCGGGATCCCGGACAAGGCCCCGGACCATGCCCCCGGACAAGGCCCCTGCGAAGGTGGTCGGGCAGAGGAGGGCCGGTCGCGACATCGCGATCAGGAAATTTCA
This sequence comes from Ancalomicrobiaceae bacterium S20, assembly GCA_040269895.1. Lineage (NCBI taxonomy): Bacteria > Pseudomonadati > Pseudomonadota > Alphaproteobacteria > Hyphomicrobiales > Ancalomicrobiaceae > Methyloraptor > Methyloraptor flagellatus. The sequence continues at coordinate 4,568,886 of CP158568.1, forward strand.
CTGGAGGATTCGATGAAGAAAATCGTTTCGACCGCCATCGCGTCGTTTGTCGTCGCGGCGGCGGGCCTGGCGATGGTTTCGCCGGCGGCGGCGCAAAAGTGCCCGCCGTCCTGCACGCCGACCAACCAGGACCGCATGCTGCCGGTGCCGCAAGACCAGAACCGCCGCCCGCCGCAGGTGAACCGCCCCTATGTGCCGCCGGCGCAGACCTATCATCCGCGCCCGAACTATGGCAGCCGCCCCTATTATGGCGGTGGGCCCTACTACAATCGCCCCTACTACAACAGCCGCCCGTATTATCACCGCCGCTATGACGACGACGGTGCGGGCGTCGCGGCGGCGATCATCGGCGGCGCCATCATCGGCAGCGCGATCACGCAGAACCAGGCGAACCAGCGCTACTACGACGACACCTACGAAGAGGAAGAGGTGATCGTCCGCCGTCCGCCGCCGCCGAAGCGGCAGGTGCCGGGCGCGATCTGCAAGACGATCATCAAGCACGACATGTACGGCAAGCCCTACGAGTACAAGGACTGCCACTGATCGCACGGCGGGTCGATCGGTGCATCGGTCGGCCATGAACGGCAAGGCCGCCGTCCCGGCAAGGGGCGGCGGCCTTTGCATTTCCGTGGTCCGGCCGGCGCGCCGCGCGCCCTGCGGTTCGCCTCACGGCTCCAGTTCGGTATCCCAGTAGAGATAGTCGAGCCAGCTCTCGTGCAGGAAGTTCGGCGGGAACATGCGGCCGTTGTTGTGCAGGTCGTGGACGCTCGGCCGGTAGGGCATCTGGAACGGATGCATGCCGATCTCGTCGGTCGACTTGTTGCCCTTGCGCAGATTGCACGGCGAGCAGGCGGTCAGCACGTTCTCCCACGTGGTCGCGCCGCCCTTGGAGCGCGGGATCAGGTGGTCGAAGGTCAGGTCCTCGCGCGAGCCGCAATACTGGCACTGGAAGCGGTCGCGCAGGAACACGTTGAAGCGGGTGAAGGCCGGCGTGCGCGACGGCTTCACATAGGCCTTGAGCGATACGACCGACGGCAGCCGCATCACGAAGGTCGGGCTGCGGACCATGAAGTCGTATTCGGAGACAATATTGACCCGATCCAGGAACACCGCCTTGATCGCGTCCTGCCACGACCAGATCGACAGCGGGTAGTAGCTCAAGGGACGGAAGTCCGCATTGAGTACGAGGGCTGGATGAGCTTCCGGCGAAACGTGGATCGTCAAGAGTACGCTCCTCGTTCCCGGCTCCCTGCAGGGGATGCCGGACGCGCTGGAGCGGTCCTCTCCGTACCGGTTCGGGCGCAGCGGACCGCTCGACCACGAACACGAGGGATATTGTATAGGCGCTGTGTCAGCCTTGTGAAGCCGGTGTCGTACGCAGCAGCCGGTGATTTTCTGCGTCCCGAAGCGGCCGATTTGTCACGGGTCACGCCAACACGCGCTCGAGGAAGCGTCCCGCGATCGCCAAGCCGACGTCGTCGATGCCGTGGCCGAGGCGATCGCGCGTGTGCCATTCCGCAGCGATACCGATTCGCGTCAGCGCCGCCACCGCGGCCGGCAGATGCGCGGGATCGACGACATCGTCGGCGCTGCCGTGGACGAGCAGGACCGGCGGGCTCGCGAGGGCCTCGGCCTCGATCGTCTCGGGTCCGGGCAGCAGGCCCGAATAGCCGACGATGCCGGCGACGCCGCCGATGCGGCGCAGGCCGACATGCAACGCCATCATCGCGCCCTGGCTGAAGCCGACCAGCGCCGTCGCGCGGTCGTCGAGGCCGAGACGCATCTGCTCGCCGTCGAGGAAGGCATCGAGCAGCGGCGTCGCGGCCTCGGCGCCGCGCCGATACTCGTGCGGATCGCGGAAGCTGAGCGGGAACCACTGATAGCCGAAGGCCGAGGCATCGCAGCGCTCGGGCGCATTCGGCGCGACGAAAGCGGTATCGGGCAGGCGCGGCGCCCAGGCGCGGGCGAGATCGATCAGATCGAGGCCATCGGCGCCGTAGCCATGCAGCAGCACCACCAGGCTGCGGGGCGGGCGGCCGGAGGCCGGGGCGACACGGGGACCGTCGAGAAGGGTCATCGGCTGCTCGATGTGGGAGGGCGGGGCTGAGCTTGCGGGACGTTCTGCGCGGGACTGGCGGCTGGGTGACGATGCGACGGCACACGACAAGGCGGTGCCGCCGTCTCGCCGTCGTCCATTCAGGTGGGCAGAACCTCGCGGCCGCCCTTGCGGACGCGATAATAGGCCCAGAACAACCGGGCCGCGACCCCGCGCCACGGCGCCCACGGCTCGGCGAGAGCGCGACACAGTTTCTCCGCCGGCCGGGTCTCGAGGCCGAAGGCGTCCTGCATCGCGTTCTGCAGCGCGACGTCGCCGCCGGGCCAGATGTCGGGATGACCGGCGCAGAACAAGAGGAAGATGTCGGCCGTCCAGGGACCGACGCCCTTCAGCGCAGTCATCTGCGCATGGGCCTCCTCGGCGGTCAGGCCGGCGACGGCGAGGAGATCGATCCCGCCGCTCGCGCAGGCCTCCGAGATCGCCTGCAGGGTGCGGATCTTCGGCTGGCTGAGGCCGGCGGCCTTCAGGGCTTCCGGGGCGGTCGCGAGATAGGCCGCGGGCGTCATCGCGCCGATCGCGGCTGCGAAGCGCGCCCAGATCGCGTCTGCCGCGGCGACGGAGATCTGCTGGGCGACGATGATGCGCGCCAGTCCCTCGAAGCCGGGCTCGCGCCGGCGCAGCGGTACCGGGCCGGCGACCTCGATCACGGCCCCGAGTCGTGGGTCCAGATCGCGCAGGGCCGCAATGCCGGCTTCGATGTCGTCGATGGTGTCGATCCGTCGCATGGGTTCAGGTGCTCTTCTTCTTGCTGGTCTGCGGTTCCCCGAAGCGAGTGTGAACCAGGGCGCCGCGACGCGCATCCCGAAAACGAACGAGGGCTCGTGGCTCCGCGCGGGCACATTCGCGCGAGCGGTGGCTGCTCGACGAGGGTACGGGTTCTCTTTCGCTCCGAGCCGGCCTAGTGCTTCGGTCGAAACGGGTTTGTCCGCCCGCGTCCGGAATCAGAAGATCGATCGCCGCCCCGTCGCGGTCGATCCGCCGAGTGTCGTCGATGACCGCCGAGCCCCGTCCCGTCTTCCGCTTCGCGCCGAGCCCGAACGGCGATCTCCACCTCGGTCACGCGCTCTCCGCGCTGGTCGACCACGCCATGGCGCGCGCCGCGGGCGGGCTGTTCCTGTTGCGCATGGAGGACATCGACGTCACGCGCTGCCGGCCGGAGTACGAGCGCGGCATCGTCGAGGATCTCGCCTGGCTCGGCATCACCTGGGACGGTCCGATCCGTCGGCAGTCGGAGCATTTCGACGCCTATCGCAAGGCGATGGACCGGCTGTGGGCGCGCGGGCTTGTCTATCCGTCGTTCCTGACCCGCACCGAGATCAAGGCGCGGGTCGAGGCGGCCGAGGCGCAGGGGCGGATCTGGCCGCGCGATCCGGACGGCGCGCCGCTCTATCCGGGCGACGATCGCGGGCTCGACGAGAAGGCGGTCGAGGCGGCCATGATCGCCGGCAAGCCCTATGCCTTCCGGCTCAAGATCGCCGAGGCGATCGCGGCCGCCAATGCGCTCGCCGGGCCGCTCGACTGGACCGAGACGGGCGTCGGGCCGGACGGCGAGGCCGGCACGATCGCGGCGCGGCCGGAGCGCTGGGGCGATGTCGTGATCGCGCGCAAGGAGGTGCCGACCAGCTATCACCTGTCGGTGGTGGTCGACGACGCGCTCCAGGGCGTGACCCATGTGGTGCGCGGGCTCGACCTCTTTCACGCGACCAGCGTGCACCGGCTGTTGCAGGTGCTGCTCGACCTGCCGGCGCCGGTCTATCATCACCACCGGCTGGTGCTCGACGAGACCGGCCGCAAACTGTCGAAGTCGTTCGGCGACACGAGCCTGAAATCGCTCCGGGCCGGCGGCGCGACGCCGGCGGACATTCGCAAGCTGGTCGGCCTGCCGCCGGGCTGAGGCGCGTGGCGGACCTTGCGGGTCAGTGCGGCAGGATCGCCAGCCAGAGCGTGATGGTGACGACGGCCATGAGCGTCGACAGGGCGATGGCGCTCGACGCGAGCGCGTGGCCGACGCGGAAGCGGACCGCGAACAGGTAGCTGTTCGCGCCCGACGGCGCGGCGGCCGAGATGGTTGCGACATTGACCCAGAGCTCGGGCAGGTGCGCGACCTTGGCGGTCAGGACCCACACGGCCAGCGGCATGACCGCGAGCTTCAGGGTCGAGCTCATCAGCGCGAGCGGCAGCGCGCCGCGGAGCGAATAGCGCGCGAGGCCCATGCCCATCGACACCAGCGCCAGCGGCGTCGCCGAGGCGGCGAGGCCGTCGATCATGCCCTTGGCGACCGGGCCGAACTCGAGACCCGAGATGCGCCAGAGCCCGCCGGCGAAGACCGCGATCACGATCGGACTGGTCGCGAGGTTTTTCACGATCCGACCGAGCAGCCGGCCGATCGACAACGGTGTCGCGTCGCCGGCATCGCGGCGGACCGCATGCTCGGTCATCAGCGTGCCGGCGGTCATCATGATCGGCAGATGGATCGAGACGATCACGAACAGCACGACCACGCCGGCCTCGCCATAGGCCGTGGTGAGCAGCGGCACGCCGATCACCAGCAGGTTCGAGAACGAGGCCGAGAGGCCGGCGATCACGCCCTCGCCGTGCGAGCGGCCGGCGAGGCGCGTCGTCATCATCTGCGCCAGCGCCCAGACCAGGCCGGCGCCAGCGAAATACGAGAGCCAGAGCGGGATCGGCGAGCCTTCCGGTAGGTGTGCCGTGCCGATGGTCCGGAACATCAGCACCGGGATCGGCAGCTGGAACACGAATTCGCCCAGCGCCTCGCCGACGCCCTCGCCGAACCAGCGCAGCCGCCCGGCGACCCAGCCGAGCAGGATCAGCCCGAACACCGGCAGGACGATTTCGGCGACGGTCGCGATCGGCAAGGCGCGGCTCCGGAAGGCGGGCGATGCCGGCTCGGCGCGCCCGGGATTGCGGCCGGCGCGGCGCCGGCCGGAGAAGGCGCCTGTTTAGTCGAGGATTAAGGGGAGTTCGATAGGAAAGTCGGGAGCGTGCCGCGTCCGGCCTGGACGGGGCGGGCGCGGGCATCACGGAGTGTCGAGTATGGTGCGCGGATATGAGCCGGCGGGACTGGCAAGGCGCGTCGGCGGGCTCGCCCCGCTGACCGGGCTCTGCGTCCTCGCGGTCGACGACCACGAGGTCGGGCGGTCACTCCTGAAAGCCATGGTCAGCGGCACGGGGGCCGACGTCGATGTGGTCGGCTCCGCGGAGGAGGCGATGCTGGCGGCGGCGCAGCGGCGCTATGACGTGGTGCTGGTCGATCTCGGTCTGCCGGACCGGCCGGGCGACCGGCTGGCCGAGGAGATCGCCCGGCTGCCGACCATGCGCGGCGTGCCGATCGTCGCGGTCACCGGCCGCGATCGGCCGCCGGTGGTGCCGCCCATGTTCGTGGACTGGATGACCAAGCCCTACGGCGTGCGCGATCTCTACCGCCTGCTCGCCGGCGTCTCGGGTCGCGCGGGCGTCTGAAGCCCGCCGCGACCTGACAAGCGAGGACCATCAGCCGCCGAGGCGCTTGCCGTCGATGGTGAGCGCCGCCTTGCCTTCCGCCTTCTCGACCCGCCAGCCGCGCGCGTGGCCGTCGTAGACCTTGCGCCAGGCGCCCTTGTCATTGGCGTAGACCCGGATCAGGCAGCCCGATCCGTCGCAGAACGACTGCGGCACGCCCCCGCACATGGCATCCGAATAATCGAGCAGCACACCGCGCCGGCCGTCGCCGCGGACGTCGACGAATTGTACGAAGCGCTGGCCGTAGCCGACCGAGGTGCGGCACAGCGCATGTTCGGTCGCGATCAGCTCGGGCAGCAGTGCCTTCGGCATGTCTTCGGCACGGGCGGGACGGGGCGCGAGAGCGACGATCAGGACGCCGAGGGCGACGATCGGAGCGCCGAGGGCGACGGGGAGGCGCATGGGGGATCGGGGTTTCATCGATAAAGGTTACTTTTCGATTGTTCTCGTGATTCGTCACAGTCAGCGTTATTAAGCTCGCAATGACGGCGTTGTCACGACTTTCCAGTCGATAATGTCCGTCTGTATTGAGGCGGTGAACACCGCGTTCGTTTCAGTCCATGTGTGGAAGGCGGGCTCAGATGCGCGTTTTCGGTCTTCTGCTTGTCGTTTTCGGATTGTTGTTCATGGTGCCGCGCGCCGCGGAAGCGGCGGTCGAAGCACGGATCGACGTGTCGTCGCAGCGTATGCGCGTCGTCGTCGACGGTCGATCCACTTACGAATGGGCGGTTTCGACCGGTCGGCGAGGCTACGACACGCCGCGCGGGGCGTGGAGGCCACAGGCGCTGCACGCGAAATACTATTCGCGCAAGTATCACAATTCGCCGATGCCCCATTCGATCTTCTTCACCGGCGGCGTTGCGATCCACGGAACCTATGAGACGCGCAATCTCGGCCGGCCGGCATCACACGGCTGTGTCCGGCTGGCGCCCCAGCACGCCGCGGTTCTTTACGGTCTCGTGCGGAGTCACGGGTTAAACAACGCCAGGATCGTGGTCTACGACTGATCGACGACGATCCGACCGTGCGTGGCCCTGTCAGGGCCGAAGGGGAGGATCGATGCCGATCCCGGGCGAGACAGCCGAGGACGACAGGACCGCGAACGGCGGGGCCGAACCGGCCCGGCGCATGGCGCTTGCTGCCTTCGCGGTCCGCGTTGCGGCAGCCGGGCTCGCCTATGGCCTGCAGGTCGTGCTCGCTCGCTCGATGGGGGGGCACGACTATGGCGTCTATGTCGTCGTCTGGACGGCGGTGACGCTGATCGGCCCGGTCTCCGGCCTCGGTTTCGAAACGCTGGTCGTCCGCTCGACGCCGAAGTTCATGGCCGCGCGCGCCTTCGCCTCGCTGCGCGGGATGATCACCGCGGCGCGGCTCATCGCCTTCACGGTCGCCTCGGCCTTTGCGCTCGGCGCGGTGGTCGTCGTGCAGGCGTTGCCGACGCTGATCGATCCGGATTGGCGGGTGCCGATCATGCTCGGCGCGGCCTGCCTGCCGCTCTTTGCGGTGACGGAGATCCAGGATGGCACCGCGCGGGCGCAGGACTGGCCGGATCTGGCGCTCGGCCCGACCTACATCCTCAGGCCGCTCCTGATTCTGCTCCTCGTCGTCATGTCGCTGGCAGCGGGCTCCGTGATCTCGACCGAGAGCGCGCTGATCGCCGCGATCGGCGCGACCTGGATCACCGGCGGTCTGCAGCTGTTGTTCCTCGGTCGTCGGCTTCACGTCACCGCACCGACCTATACGCCCGAGATGCGCATGGTGCGCTGGACGGGCGAGGCGCTGCCGATCCTGATGGTCGACATCGCCTTCGTGCTGATCACCGGCGCCGACGTGCTGATGGTCGGTCTCATAGCGGAGCCGAACGACGTTGCGGTCTATTTTGCGGCGGCGAAGTCGCTCGCGCTGGTGCAGTTCGTCCAATACGCGGTGCGCACTGCGGCTGCGCGCGAGTTCGCGACCCGGGTTCACGACGGTGATCGCGCGGCGCTGGCGGCGGCCGCGCTCAGGGCGAGCCGCTGGACGTTCTGGCCGGCGGCCGGCTTCGCGGCCGTGACGCTGGCGGCGGCGCCCTGGATGCTGGCGCTGTTCGGCCGCGATTTCGCCGGCGGCGAGATCGTCATGGCCGTGCTGGCGCTCGGGCTCCTGGCGCGCGCCTCGGTCGGGCCGGCCGAGACGCTGCTGACCATGTCCGGTCGGCAGGGACTGGCGGCGCTGGTCTATGCGGGTTCGCTCGCGACCATGCTCGGCTTCGGGGTCGTGTTGACGCCGATGTTCGGCATCGTCGGTGCGGCGACCGCGGCGGCGCTCGGCATGGGCGTCGAGGCGATCGCCTTCTCGGTCGCGGCGCGGTTCGCGCTCGGGCTCGACGTTTTCGTCTTCGCCGGCGCCCGGGTGGCGCCGCATGTTTCGCTCGCCAGGGAGGCCGAACCATGGGCCGGTTGAGTCCGGACTTCGTCGTTTCGACCGGGGGCCTCGGCGGCGAGGTGCATCACCTCGGCCTCGAAGCGGCCGCCGACGAGGCGGCTGCGATCGCCGATCTCGCCGGGCGTGCGCTCGAATACAACGTGTTCCGCGAGCCGGAATTCATGCTGCCGGCGCTCGGCTGTTTCGCGCCCAAGGCCGAGATCCTGACCGTGCGCCGCACCGGTCGGCTCGACGCGGTGCTGCCGCTCGCCCGGCAGCCCGGCCTGTTCGCCGGCGGGCGCGTGCCGACCGTGTTCGCCAATGAATTCCAGCCGCTCGGCACGCCGCTGATCGACCGCCGCGCGCCGGAGGATCTCTGGACCATGGCGCTCGATGCGGTCGCGGAGACCGCCTCCGCGCTGGTCCTGCCGCATCTGAGGCTCGACGGCCCGGTCTATGCGACGCTGGAGGCCGCGGCGCGGCGGCACGGGCGCTCGCTGTTCCTGACCCGCGGCGAGAGCCGGGCGGTCCTGACGGGCGGCCGCAGCTTCTCGGACTGGTGGAACGCGCACCCGCGCCATCGCCGCAAGGAGGATGCGCGGCTCTGGCGGCGGCTGCTCGAGCGCGGCGTGGTCACGAGCGGCGTGGCGACGGGGGAGGGCGCGCTGCTCGCCTTCCATGAATTCCTCGCGCTTCGAGGGCAGCGGCTGGAAAGGGCGGGGGCCACCGCGCTACGCGACGATCCGCGCGTGCGCGCCTTCGCCGAGACCGCGATCAAGGGGCTCGCGCGCCGCGGCCTGATCGCGATCGACCGGATCGATCTCGACGGACGGCCGATCGCCATGCTGATCCGGCTCGGCGGTCCGGTGCAGTTCGTGGCCTGGAAGATCGCCTATGACGAGGCCGAGAGCGTGTTCTCGCCCGGCGTGCGCGTGTTCGAACAGGCGACGCAGCGCATGCTCGCCGACCTCCGCTTCGCCGAGGCCGACTCGCTCGCGGTGGCGACGCATCCGCTCGCCGGCAGCCGCTGGCAGGAGCGGGCGCCGATGGGCACGGTGATCGTCGGGCTCGATCGCTCGGGGCATCGGGCGCGGCTCGCGGCGGCGGAGCTCGGCGCGGCGGCCGCGCTGAAACAGGCGGCCAAGGGTGTCATCGGCGAAATGCGCCGGCTCGGCGACCGCCGCTGAGGCCGGTCGCTCGGCCGGTGCGGGTGTCGCTTCAGCCGACGGAGACGGGCGCCCCGGTCACCTTGGCTTCGGGGACCTCTGCCTCAGTGACCTCAGCTTCCGTCTGCGCCCGTTCGCGGAAATGCCGGCGGATGACCTTGCCGGTCGTGGTCAGCGGGATCTCGTCGACGAACTCGATCTCGCGCGGATATTCGTGCGCCGAGAGGCGCGTCCGCACGTGGTCGCGGATCTCGGCCGCGAGCGCCTCGCTCGGCTCGTGGCCGTCGACCAGCCGCACGAAGGCCTTGACGATCTCGGTCCTGAGCGGGTCGGGCTTGCCGACCACGGCGGCGAGCGCGACCGCCGGGTGGCCGATGATGCAGTCCTCGATCTCGGCCGGGCCGATGCGATAGCCCGACGAGGTGATCACGTCGTCGTCGCGGCCGACGAAGTGGATGTAGCCGTCCTCGTCCATGACGCCCTGGTCGCCGGTGGTCATCCAGCGGCCGACGAACTTCTCCGCCGTGGCTTCGGGGCGATTCCAGTAGTTCAGGAACATGACCGGGTCGGGACGGGCGACGGCGATCTGGCCGAGCGAGCCGGTCGGCAGGACCGTGCCGTCGGCGGCGATGATCGCGACCTCGTGGCCCGGCGTGGTGCGTCCCGTCGCGCCGGCGCGCGTGACGCCGAGCCGGCCGCAGGAGCCGATCACGATGTTGCACTCGGTCTGGCCGTAGAACTCGTTGACGACGATGTCGAGTTCGGCCCGCGCCCACTCGTAGGTCTCGCGCCCGAGCGCTTCGCCGGCGGAACCGACCGTGCGCAGGTTCAGCGGGTATTTTTCGCGCGCGTTCGGCACGCCGCGCAGGATCTTCAGTGCCGTCGGCGGGATGAAGGCGTTGCGCACGCCGTATTGTGCCATCAGCCAGTAGGCGAGATCCGGATCGAACTTCTCGAACCGGCAGGCGACCACCGGCACGCCGAGCGCGAGCGACGGCAAGAGCGCGTTGAGCAGGCCGCCCGCCCAGGCCCAATCGGAGGGCGTCCACATCAGGTCGCCGTCGACGGGCAGGAATTCGTGTGCGAACTGCACGCCCGGGATATGGCCGAGCAACACGCGATGGCCGTGCAGCGCGCCTTTCGGCGGGCCGGTCGTGCCCGAGGTATAGATCATCAGCGCCGGATCGTCCGGCCCGGTCGGCACCGGCCGGAAACTCTCGGAGGCGCGGGCGAGCAGCTTGTGGAAGTCCGCCGCGCCGTCGGTCGCGCCGTCGACCGAGAGCACGGTCAGCGGTGCGACACGGTCGCGGATCGCGGCGAGCTTGGCGGCGCCCGCCTTGTCGGTGATGACCGTGGTGGCGCCGGAATCGCCGAGCCGATAGGCGAGCGCCTCGACGCCGAAGAGGTTGGCGAGCGGCAGCGCGATGGCGCCGAGCTTGTAGACGGCGAAATGGGCGATCGCGGTCTCGGGCGACTGCGGCAGCAGGATCGCCACGCGGTCACCACGGCGGACGCCCAGATCGACCAACGCATTGGCGAGCCGGTTCGAGGCGCGCGCGAGCCGGTCGTAGGACCAGCGGTCGGTGCGGCCGTCGGCGCGGCGGTGGATCAACGCGACGCGGTCCGGCTCGATCGCCGCCCACTTGTCGCAGGCGTCGACGGCCATGTTGTATCGCTCGGGCACGACCCAGCGGAACCGTGCCATGAGCTCTTCATAGGAGGACGCGTCGGGGAGCATCATGTGCCGCAACAGGTCGGTCGGGGAGGCGGACCTTATCCGATTTGATGCCGCGGTGCAGCATGACGTTTTCGTGTTTGCGCCAGACGCAGATCACGCTCGGATACGGTCTGTGGGACGACAGCTTGAGGCTTGGGTCGAATGGTGGGCGCGACAGGGATTGAACCTGTGACCCTTCGCGTGTGAAGCGAATGCTCTCCCGCTGAGCTACGCGCCCGATACCATCGGCGGCGCCCGCGAAGGGCGCCTCGGGAATGCGGCGATATAAGGGGGCTCGACCCTGCAAGTCAAGCGAGGCGGTGCGGCCATCCCCGAGCTTCGCGCCGGTCGCGGTTCAGCGCGGTCGCACGCGCCCGAAAATCGTCAGGCGGCGAAGGAGATCGACACGTCGGCGGCGGCGAACATGGCGATGATCTCCTGCCGCTCCGTCTCGGTCATGTGATGGCCGGCGTCGACCTGATCCATGATGTCGAGCAGGCGCTGAAGCTGCGGGACGCCGAGCCGGGACAGCACGTTGTCCCAGTCGATCTCCTGCTCGTCGCGGAAATCGAGTGTCGCACCTTCGAAAATCCGCGCTTCCGGCATTACGAACACGGCCCATCTCCTGAGATACCCGTGTTCCGATCGTGGCGCTGAATGGTTAACGCTAGCTTTATGACTTTACTGCAATATTAGGGATTGTAGACCGCCGGCAGCGTGCCGAGCGCCATCTTGCCGAGCTTCAGACGGCCCTGTTCGATGACGAGATCGAGGGCCCGGCCGCGCTTGTCGCCGGTCTCGACCGGCGCGCCCATGAACAGGAAGCCCGTGGCGACCGCGGCCAGTTCCGGCGAGAGCTTGCCGCCGCTCGCGACCCGCTCGAGGCCCGATGCGGTCAGCCGGATCCGGCCATCGACCAGGCCGTCCGGACGCGGGCCGAAGCTGCCGGTTCCCTCGACTTTCATCTCCTTCGACGTGACGAGCGACAGGTTGCGCAGTTCGACCTTGCCGCCGTTTGCTGCCCAGGCTTTGCCCGGCTCCGGCGCGCCCGGCGCGGGCACGCCGAGCACGGTCGCGTCGAGCGTGATGTCGAGTTTCTCGGGGCCGAGCGGCTTCGCGGCCTCGGTCAGGGTCGCGCGATCGAACTGGGCGGCGAGGTCGGCATCGAAGGGGCCGGTCGCATCGGCCGCATGGCGGGCATGCAGCTCGCCATGGGCCGCGACGAGCTTCACCGGCGGGCGATCGCCGCCGCTTGCGGCGATGTCGAGATCGTCGGCCGCGATCGAGACCCGCTCGGGTCCGCTGGAGCCGAGCCGGATGCTCGCCTGCAGCACCTTCCAGGACGCATCGACCGCAACGCCGTCGGGCCGGCGCAGGGTGAAGGGGCCGTCGAGTTCAACGATGACCAGGAACGGATTGTAGAGCAGCGTCACCGCGCGCAGCGCCTTGGCCGACACCGTGGTGCCGTCCTTTGCGGTCAGGCCGGGATCGGCGCAGGCGAGCTCGATCCGGAACGGGAAGCCGTAGACCGTGCGGTCCTTGCAGGTGACTGCGACGCCGCGCGCGGCCATGAGGCCGATCTGCCGGTCCATCTCCTCGACCACGCGCGTCCGGATCTGGCTCCAGGCGACGGACACGCCGATCGCGACGACAACGACGACGGCGCTGATGATCTTCGCGCGCTTGCTCATGCGGCCTCCCGGTTCGCCCCTCTGATACGAGGGCGCGACGACTTCAGTCCAGCGCCGCGATCACGGTCGCGAGATGCGGCGTTTCGAAGGCGGCGGCACGTGCCCCGGTCGTGGCCGGGAAGCAAGGCCGTGCCGACGCCGGCCTCGTAGCATCGGGCCGCTGCGGTTCTTGCACAGTCCGTCGCCGATCGGCGCGTTTCACTCCGACCGGACCTTGCTCTAAGAACGAAGGCTTGGGCGGGTGCCGGCCGCCGCGCACGACGGAGGACAGTCGCGCCGATGCAGGATCTCTGGGTGTTCGGATACGGGTCGCTGATGTGGAACCCGGGCTTTGCCTTCGCCGAGCAGGCGCCGGCGCGGCTCGCCGGCTGGCACCGGGCGCTGTGCATCTATTCGACCGTGCACCGCGGCACGCCGGAGGCGCCGGGGCTGGTGCTCGGGCTCGATCGCGGCGGCAGCTGTCGCGGGCTGGCGTTCCGGGTCGAGCCGGCGAACCGTGGGGCGGTCATCGACTACTTGCGCGAACGCGAGCAGGTGACGGCGGTCTATCGCGAGATCCACCGCCCAGTGCGCCTCGACGACGGCTCCGGCCGGGTGGTCGAGGCGGTCACCTATGTCGCCGACCGCGGCCATCCCCAATACGCCGGCCGGCTCGACGAGGACGAGGTGCACCGGCTGGTCAGCCGCTCGCGCGGCAAGTCGGGCATCAATCCGGATTACGTGCTGGCGACGGCCCGGCATCTGGTCGGGCTCGGCATCGCCGATCCGACGCTGGCGCGGCTGGCGGCGCGGCTCGAGCGGGAACAGGCGACGCCGGTCGTCGAACACGACGATATCGAGTGAGGGCCTCGGCTGAATCAGGCGCGGCCGGCGGTGAGGTCGAGCAGGATGGCGCGGCGCTCGTCGTCGGAGCCCGCGAGCAGGTGGACATAGGCGCGGGTCGGCCGGTCCTTGGCCTGGCCGACCGGCTGGCCGGACCGGACGCCCTCGCCATCGATCTCGCCGAGCCAGACGACCTGGTGCTCGCCGCGCATGTCGGTGGCGACGAGCAGCACCACGACATTGGTGAGGTCGTCGAGCGCCGCGGTCGACATCGAGGAAAACAGATAGCGACGGCCGCTCGCTCCGCTCCAGTAGCGGAAACGTTCGCCGAGCCCGATCGAACGGGCACTCATGGGCTGACCGACCATCTGCAACAAACCGCGCATCGCCCTCTCCAGGCGTCCCGTTCCAATCGGATGACTGGAACAAAGATAGAACATCATCGCATCCGGCCGCAAGGCCCATGGCGGGCAAGGCGGTCGGGGAAGCCGCGGGTCACGATTTGAACGAGGCCGAAACCGTGATTCGTGCCGACTTCCGCTATGACAATGATGTGGTGACGCAACGGGTCGGCCGCAAAGTGGCCACAAGGGTGCGGCGAGTTGTCGCAGGTCTGTGGATAATGGGTGGACCGTGATCAGGAGGCTTGCGTCAGCGCCGCGATCCGCGCCCTGGCGTCGGGGCCGAGCGGAAGCGCCGGCGTGGCCGCGACCGCTTCGAGCAGCAGGCGATCGGACGCGGTCTCGATCTCGCGCTGCATGCGCTGAAAAACTTCATCTGGCGCAAGGGCTTCGGGGATCGGCTGCAGGAACTCGACCACGATGGTTCCGGGGTAGCGGCGGAAGGTCCGGCGCGGCCAGAACAGGCCCGCGTTGAGCGCCATCGGCACGATCGGGACGCCCAGAATGCGGTAGAGCAGCATGATGCCGGTCTTGTACGCCGGCTCGGCGCCGGGGGCGCGCCGGGTGCCCTCCGGGTAGATCACGATTTGGCGACCGACTGCCGCCTCCTTGCGCGCGCGCTCGGCCATGGCGCGCAGCGCATCGCGGCCGCGGCCGCGATCGACCGGGATGCTGCGGCCCTTGGCGGCCAGCCAGCCGAACACCGGGATCCACATCAGCTCGCGCTTCAGGATGAAGGCGGGATCGTCGAAATAGTCGATCAGGCAGAGCGTCTCGAACATCGACTGGTGCTTGGATGCGACCAGCACGCCGCGCGGCGGCAGCCGTTCCGGATGGCGCACCTCGACACGAATGCCGGCGATTACGCGCAGCAGGAACCGTGTCGTCTTCGAGAAGGCGCGGATCATCGCCCACATGACCGACGCGGGCAGCAGCAGCGTCGGGATCAGCGCGATGAGCCAGAGGATCAGCGCGGCATAGAAGACGAGGTTGAAGGCGAACGAACGGATCAGCAGGATCATGGGCCGGGATCGTGAGCGCGAGGCGTCGGAGAGGGGCGTCGGGCGGGGGGCGTCGGGAGAGGGGGGCGTCGGTAGGCGATGCGCCGGCGGGTTCCCGCCGGGTGATCACCCGGCCGGCGCCGCCGAGGCCTTCGACATGGCCGGTCGCTCGATCGTCTCCACGCCCAGCCGAAGCCGGGCGAGCATATACTTCAGGTATTCGGCAGTGAGAAGCTTCAGCGTCCGCGGATGCACGTACCAGGTATCGAGATTGAGGTCCGTGCGCTTGACCGGGAACGGGATCAGCGTGACCTCCGGCATCGCCTGGCCGAGTTCGGCGAGCGAGCGCGGCATGTGATAGGCGCTCGTGACCACGATCAGGCTGCGGAAGCCCTGGCGGCGGACCCAGTCGGCGGTCTCGCGCGCGTTGCCGACGGTGGTCTCGGCCTTGAAGCCGAGGTCGACGCAGCAGCGGAACAGGGTCGGGTTCGATTCCGTGGCGCGCTGGATGTCCTCGGCGCGGGTCAGCGGGTGGACGCCGGAGATCAGCAGCCGCTTGGCGCGGCCCTCCTCGAGCAGGTCGATCGCGCCGTGGACGCGGTCGCGGCCGCCGGTCAGCACGACGATGCCGTCGGCGCCGACATCGGCCGGCGCCCGTGTGCTCGCCACCAGGGCGGTGAAGTGCAGGAAACTGCCGGCACCGAAGGCGATCAGCAGGAAGCCGGTGAAGAGCGTCATCTTGGCGACGAAGCGCAACAAGCCGCCGCTCCGCGCGCGGCGCGGAGCGGGGCCGATCATCCGGTGGGCCTGTGCCTCCCGGGCACAGGCGGCCCCGAATCGGGCTTCGGTTCCGCTCTCGATCGTCACAGGCAGGTCCAAACGTCGCTCCTGTCGGTGATTCTACTGTTCTCGCCGCCGCCGGTCGACTGCGCGACCGCGCCGCGGCGCGCATGGCGGCTCTTCATTCCAGTTGGCGCAGGTAGCTGCGCACGGTCCAACGGGAGGTCAAGGCGGTCAGGCCGGCGACCACGCCGACCACCACCAGGGCTCCGGCATAGCCCTCGAGCCCGACCGCGAAACCGCCGAACAGCGCGTGCGCCTGATCGCTGAGCGCGAGGCCGGGGGTCTCGCGCGTGAACCAGTCGGCGAGCAGGAACGAGACGAGCGCCGCGGCGCCGCCGATCGCGCCGCCCTTGAGGCCCATCATCAGGAAGTGGCGCTGGAACTCCTTGGCGATGAAGCGATCCTCGGCGCCGACGAAATGCAGCACCTCGATCACGTCCTTGTTGCCGGCCATGGCGGCGCGGGTCGCGAACACGACCGACAGCACCATGGCGACCAGCACCAGCACCACCACCGTGACACCGGCCGCGACCATGGCGCCGGCCATGGTCCTGAGCCGCCCGGACCAGACGCTGTGATCGTCGAGGACGGCGTTGTCGACCTCGCGCTGCAGCCGCGTGCGCAGGCCCTTGAGATCGGCGGCTTCCGGATCGGAGAGCTCGATCACGATCAGCCGTGGCACCGGCAGCGCGCCGAGATCGAGGCCCGATCCGAGCCAGGGTTCGAGCAGCTTGGCGCTGTCGCGGTCCGACATCAGCCGCACATTGCGGATGCCGGCCGTGTCGCGGGCGATCGTCATCGCCTTCTGAAGCTGCGGTTCGAGCGGCACGCCGTCCTGCGGCTTCACCTGGATGGTGATCTCGCGCGAGATGTCGAGCTGCCAGTCGCGCGCGGCCGAGGAGACCAGCGCCAGGCCGCCGACCGCCAGACAGGCGAGAAAGCACATGATCGCCACGACCAGCACCAGCGCCCGGCCGGCCACGGCCTGGGGCGGCACGATCGGGGTCGGCGAGGTCAACCGGTCGCCGAGCGCCTGCCTCGCGCCGGCGAGCCTCGCCTTGGCGGCGGCCTTCGCTCCGCTCTTCGCCCCAGTCTTCGGCTGCGGCCGGCGTGCCGGTTCGGCCGGATGGGTGCGGGCGAGCGCGGCGTCGGTACGCTGCGCGGGCTGGCCACGGTCGCCAGGGGGCGTGTGGGGCGCGGCAGCGGGGCGCGCCTGCGCCGGCTGGGCCTGGGGCGGATGGACCCGAGCCGACTGCGCTGGCGGGGCGGGGGAAGCGGCGGCGGGGCGCCGACCGGCCGTGCGGTCGGGCGTGACGGATCTTCAACCGTACCGGCGCGCGTCGGGTCCGGTCGGGCCTGATCGCCCCGAACCTGATCGTTCCGGCCCTGATCGCTCCGGGGTGTTTCGGGCCGGGGGCGGGCTCGGTCCGTTGCGGGGCGCCGGACGGCGCCTGAGGCCGTGCCTCCGCTGCGGTCGGGGCAGCGCGCGGCGCGGCGGCGGGTGGATCGAAGGTGACGGGCCCCGGCTCCGGCCTCGGCGCCGGCCGCGCGCCGTGCTGTTGACCGCCGCCGCGCAGGATCGTGGCCGGCCCGGCCGGCGAGCGCGGCGCGGCCGTCGTGACGCGCGCGGCCGGTCCCCGCGGCGCAGCCGGGACACCTCGCTGCGGCTCGGACGCGCCGCCGGGATGCGATGGGCGCTGCGGCTCGGGCCCGTCTCGTCTCTCGGGCCCGTCTCGTCTCTCGGGGCCGTCTCGTCTCGGTGGCGGCGCGCTGCGAGGGGCGCCGGGATCGTCCGCGGTCATTCGGCGCCTCAGTCGTAGATCTGGATCCGGCCTTCGGCGAGCACGAGCCGGCGCGCGTCGACCTGGTCCATCAGGGTGAGATCGTGGGTCGCGATCACGACCGACGTGCCGAGCCGGTTCAGCTCGATGAACAGCCTCAGCAGGCGACGGGCGAGCGGCGGGTCGACGTTGCCGGTCGGCTCGTCGGCCAGCAGGATCTCGGGCTTGGTGATCAGCGCGCGGGCGATCGCCGCGCGCTGCTTTCGCCGCCCGACAGGACCGGCGGCAGCACGTGCATGCGGTCGCCGAGCCCGACCCATTGCAGGAGATCGATCACGTCCGGACGGTAGTCGCTCTCGTTCTTGCCGAGCACACGCAAGGGCAGGGCGACATTGTCATAGGTGGTCAGATGGTCGAGCAGGCGGAAGTCCTGGAACACCACGCCGATCCGGCGGCGCAGCGGCGGCAGATCCTCGCGCGGCACGCGCGCGGTGTCGCGGCCGAACACCGAGATCAGGCCGCGCGTCGGGCGCAGCGACAGATAGAGCAGGCGCAGGAGGCTGGTCTTGCCAGCGCCCGAGGGGCCCGTCAGGAACTGGAACGTGCGCGGCGCGATCTCGAAGGTGAGATCCCGCAACACCTCCGGCCCCATGCCGTATCTGAGCCCGACGTTCTCGAACTTGATCACCTGTCGCCCACGCTCCCGCGCGCCATCGAACGACCTCGCGCCGGCGCCTGGTGGTTCGCTGGAAGCGGCGGGATCGGGCCCGCCGCGGTTGCTGCCGGCTTCCGGCGCCCGGCGT
Source organism: Ancalomicrobiaceae bacterium S20 (assembly GCA_040269895.1). Taxonomy (NCBI): domain Bacteria; kingdom Pseudomonadati; phylum Pseudomonadota; class Alphaproteobacteria; order Hyphomicrobiales; family Ancalomicrobiaceae; genus Methyloraptor; species Methyloraptor flagellatus. The sequence continues at coordinate 4,587,149 of CP158568.1, forward strand.
CTTCCGCCGACCAGTCGGCCTCGCGACCTCGCATCGGCCAAACGGCAGCCGACGCGAATCGCGCGTCCGATTCGCCGAGCCTGCGCCCCGCGGCGTTGACGTTTCATTAACGATACCGCATCGCGCCTCCGCCGACGGCCCGGAGTTTACGCGCCATTCAGCCCGACGGGCGCATGGTCTCGCGCAGAACACCGGCGTTTTCGAGGCCATGCGCGCAAGCTGTCCCAACTGCGGCACCACCTATGTGATCCCCGACGACCGGATCGGTCCGAAGGGGCGCAAGGTCCGTTGCGCCAAGTGCGAGACGCAATGGGTCGCCACGCGCGAGCTCGATCCGGCGCTCGCCGATGCCTTCGAAGCCGTCGGGGTCGACCGCCCGGTTCGCGCTGCCGCCCCGCCGCCCGCCGAGCCGCCGCGTCCCGCCACGCCGGTGATGGCGGCGCGCGCGAGCGCGGAGGAGGCGGAGCCGGCACCGATCCGCGTCGAGACACCGCCGGGCGCCGGCAGCTTCTTCGCCTCGGACGACACCTGGCCGGGCGCGAACGCGGATCCGTTCGCCGATGCGGGCTCGTCGGCGGCGACCGGCACGGACGAAACCGGTGGCGAGGACGCCGCCGCTCCGACCGCCGCCGAGGCGCCGGCCGCGGGCGAGGGCGGCATCGGTCGAAAACTCACGCGCCTGGCGACCAAGGCCGCCCCCGACATCGAGTCGCTGGCGCGCATCCGCTCGATCGGCGCCAAGGCGACCCGCAAACGCCGCCGTGTGAGCGACTTCATCCAGATTTCCTCACGGGTTCGGCCGTTCCTGGGCATGGCGGTTCTGGTCCTGTCGCTCGGCGTTGCGGCCGCATCGATCCTGATGCGCGAGGCGCTCGTCGCCCGCTTCCCCGATCTCGCCGGGCTCTATCGGACGATCGGCTTCGATGTGAACCTGCGCGGGCTCATCTTCGACAAGGTCGAGACCCTGCGCGAAATGGACAATGGCCAGCCTGTGCTCGTCGTCGAAGGCATCGTCGAGAACATCACCACCGGCTATCGCGCCGTGCCGGCGCTGCGCCTGGCGCTGCGCGGCGACGATCAGCAGGAGATCTATGCTTGGTCGATCGAGCCGAGAGCGGATAGGCTGGCCCCCGGCGAGACGGTGCGGTTCCGCAGTCGTCTCGCCTCTCCACCCGAGCAGGCGGCGGATCTCGCGATCCGCTTCACCGACCGCCGGTCCAAACCGGCAGCGCCGCATGCCGCCCCGAAGCCGACAGCCGACGAAGCCCCACATGACGCTCCCCACCATTGATGTACTCTTCGATGCCGACGCGATCGCGCGGCGGAACCGGGAGCTCGCCGCCGAGATCCGCGCTGCCGACTTCGTCGACAACGTGCTCGTCGTCGCCGTGCTCAAGGGCAGTTTCGTCTTCGCGGCCGACCTGATCCGCGCGCTGCATAGCGCGGGAATCTCGCCGCAGGTCGATTTCATCTCGCTGTCGAGCTACCGCGAGGCAACCACGTCCTCGGGCGTGGTCACGGTGGTCAGGGATCTGGAGACGGATGTCGCCGGGCGCGACGTGCTGCTGATCGACGACATTCTGGAGTCCGGCCGGACGCTGTCCTACGCCAAGTCGCTGGTGCTGGAGCGCGGCGCACGGCGCGCGGCGGTGGTCGTGCTTTTGGACAAGCCGGGCCATCGGGTCGCGGATATCGAAGCGGAGTTCGTCGGCTTCGAGTGTCCGGACAAGTTCGTGGTCGGTTACGGCATGGACGCGGCACACGCGTTTCGCGAATTGCCCTTTATCGGTTATGTAGTCGATAAGGGCTGATTCGCGCGGGGCATCGTTCGCGACTTTCCTCTACTCGTGGCTAAGTCGCGGATACTGAAGATCTGGGCTTGAGGACCCACGGAAGGCTACGCCCGAGCTGGCGGGCCGCCGGTCCGGGAGGACAGCATGGCGCGCATTCTGCTCGCGGAAGACGATGATTCGGTCAGGGCGTTCGTGAAGCGGGCGCTCGAGTTCGACGGGCACGAGATCCTGCCGGTCGAGGACGGCGCGACCGCGCTCGAAGTGCTCGCGCGCGAGAACGGCCGCTTCGACCTGATCGTCTCCGACATCAAGATGCCGGTCATGGACGGCATCGCGCTGGCGCTCAATTCGGCGCGCGACTATCCGACCCTGCCGATCGTGCTGATGACCGGCTTCGCCGATCAGCGCGAGCGCGCCCATGGGCTCGATCATCTGGTCCGCGACGTGGTGCTGAAGCCGTTCACGCTGGCCGACATCCGCAGGACGGTCGGCAGCGCGCTCGCGATCCAAGGCGAGGGCGAGGCGCGGCTGGCGGGGTGAGACCGGGAGGGACCTCGGTCGGCCCGGATCGCATGTAGGATCAGCCGCTGTTTTCGATCGGATTCGTCTCGAACTCGGATGCCCGTCGGGCCGTTCGGTTGATCGCTTCGATGATCGTCTGATCGAGCGTGCGCGGCAGGTCGTGTCCCATGCCGTCGATCACCATGAGCTCCGCATGGGGAATCGACGCGGCGGTATCTCTTCCGCAGGCGGGTGGTATCAGGGGATCGTCCTCGCCGTGAATGACGAGGCTCGGCGCCCGGATGGTCGCCAACCGCGCGCGCCGGTCGCCGGCACAGGCCATTGCTGCGAGCTGCCGACCGAAGCCTGCGGGATCGTAGGCGCGTCGGGCTTCCTCCCGAACCAGATCACAATGGGCTTCGTCGTCGAACGGGTAGCCCGTTCCCGCTAGGCGACGCGCGAAGGCGAGCCTGTGCGCGACGAAGGCGGCTTCGTCCGTGATGGGGTCGGGCGCCGGTCGCATCATCATCGCCATGACATCCGGCATGGCCTGCGGGAGCGCCGGATTGCCGGTGCTCGACATGATGGACGTCAAGGATCGTACCCGGCCCGGATGGTCGCTCGCCATGATCTGCGCGATCATCCCGCCCATTGATCGTCCGACCACATGGGCCTGCTCGATGCCGAGCGCGTCCAGCAGGGCGACGGCATCGGCGGCCATATCGGGCAGCGCGTAGGCGAGTTCGGGCTGACGCCCGGCCATGAGCGCGGCGACCAGAGCTGCGAAGTCAGGGGGCTGGTGTTCGCTCAGGTGGCTCGAGTAGCCGGCGTCGCGGTTGTCGAAGCGGATCACCCGATAGCCATACGCCGCCAGGGTCTCGCAGAAGGGCGTCGTCCAGCGAACCATCTGGGTGCCCAATCCCGCAATCAGCAGGATCGCGGCGTCGTTCGTCTGGCCGAAGCTCTCGCAGGCGAGATCGATCCCGTTCGCTTTCACGATGTCCATGGCATAGCCTCGCCGGCTCATGCCGGATGTCGTCGATCGGGAAGGCGAACGCATCGGCCTGGTCTCGTCAACCAATGGGCGGGGTGCCCGCTGAACCATCAGAAGGCCGAGCCACGACGCGATGCGGTTCGGGCGCGTCGAACCGTTGTTCGAATTCGGCTCCGGGGCCGATCGGTCGACGTCCGATATTAATATCCGGATAAAAATGAAAGTCAATATTACCCGTGTAATATTGCCGCCTGATCCCGTCGGTGATCGGGCTCGGAGTAGGCGGGACGACCGGCGCCGCGCGCCTCTCCTCACCGCATCTGCAGCAGTCGCTCCAGATAGTCGAGTTCGATGCGCGGCCGCGACGGGTCGCTCAGGCGACGGCGGATGTCTTCCAGCACGCGACGGGCGCGCTGGACGTCGATCTCGCCGGGTACGAGGTTCTTGCCGGGATCGATGTTGCCGGTGCGGTTCGGGCGGCCGAGCGGGTCTTCGTTGCTCGGGGCGTCGCCGGCCTGCATGCCGCCGGGCTGGCGGCCGGGCTGCTGCATCATCTGGTCGGCGAGCTGGCGGGCGCCCTGGCGCAGCGCGTCGAGCGCGCGGCCCTGGGCGTCGACGGCGTCGCCCGTCTCGCCCTGGCCGAGCGCCTCGCGCGCCTCGCCCATGGCGCCCTCGGCCTGGCCGAGCTGGCCTTCCGGGCCCTCGCCCTGTTCGCCGCCTTCGCCCTGCCCGCCCTGGCCTTGTTCACCGGGCCGGCCCTGGGCCTTGCCCTTGCCGCGCTGGGCCTGCTGGCCCTGTCCGTCCTGACCCTTGCCGTCCTGACCCTTGCCGTTCTGGTTCTTGCCGTTCTGGCCCTTGCCCTGTTTGCCCTGCTGGCCTTCGCCGCGCTGTTCGCGGCCCTTGGCCATCTTGTCGCGCAGCTCTTTCAGCGCCTGCTGCAGGTCGCCCTGGTTCTTCTGCAAGTCTTCGAGCGCCTGCTTCAGCTCCTCGTCGGACATCGGACCCTGGTCGCCCTGCTGACCGCGCTGCCCCGGCTGGCGCTGCGCGCCGTCGCGGCGGTCGAGCCGGTGGGTCTTGTCCATCAGCTGCTGCTGGCGCTGGATCATCTCGCCGAGCTTGTCGAGCGCCTCGGACTGTTCGCTCTGCTCGCCCTGCTGCTGGCCGCTCGGGTTGCCGGCTTGCAGGTTCTCGAGCATCTGCTGCATTTCGGCGAGCAGCTGGCGCGCGGCGTCCTTGGATCCGGTCTTCGCCAGATTCTCGATCCGGTCCAGCATCTTGTCGAGATCCTGTTTGCGCATCGTGCGCGCGTTCGGATCCATCGGCGAGCGCGCCTGCGGGTTGTTGCGCTGCTTCTGCGCCAGTTCGGCGATGTAGCGGTCGAGCGCCTTGCGCAGCTCCTGGGTGAGCTTGGCGATCTCCTGTTCGGACGCGCCGTTCTCGAGCGCCTTGCGCAACGCCTCCTGTGCGTCGCGCAGCGCCTTCTCCGCCAACGACAGGTCGCCGTCCTCGATCGACAGCGCCACGGTCCAGAGGAGATCGACGACGTCACGGAGCTGGTCGTCGGATGTGGCGCCGACGATGCCCTCATAGGCCATGCGCAGGCCGAAGTAGTGGCCGGACTTCTCGATGAAATGCTCGGCGCCGAGCGTCAGCGCGTCGAGCGCGGTCGCGACCTTTTGCGCGTCGTTGGCGTCGGTCGCGAGGATGCGGCGCTGTTCGACCAGGGCGCGGGCGAGCGGCTTGCGGAACGGCTTCGACGGCAGCGTGATCTCGACCGTGTCGGAGCGGCCCTCCTGACCGGCCTCGTCGCGGGCGACCAGGGTCACCCGCACCATGCCGCCGGCCCAGGGATGCGAGGTCAGGTCGCGAAACACCTGCGCCTGACCGGATTTCATGCGGCCCTGCGGCAGCGCGAGCGGGAAGTCCGGCGCGCCGACCAGCGGGCGCGGCGCGGCGCCGGTCGCGGTCTTGGCCTTGTCGGCCAGCGGCTCGATCTTCGCTTCCGCCGCGACGACACCGTAGTCGTCCTGGACCTCGTAAGCGAGCTTGATCGTGCCGGAGAGCTGCACCTCCGGCTCGGCGACGAAGCGGATCTTCGGCGGCAGATCGGGTTCGACCACGAAAGTCCAGTTGCCGATCTTTCGGCCGCCCGAGACGACGGTGATCGCGGCGTCCTTCCCCAGGGCATAGGTGTGTTCGACCGGCTGGCCCGGGCGCGGGGCGGCCGGCGCCTCCGCCTTGCCGGCCTTGGGCGCGGCGGCGGGCCGGCCGTTGCCGGGGGAGACCGGGGTCGCACCCTCGGCCGTGACGGTCGAGACCGGCACGGATCTGCTCTTGCCGGCGACGGTGGCGGTCACGTCGGTCGGATCGGCGGGCTTGTCGGCGGTCGGCGGCGAGGTGCGGACCACGACGACGCTGCCCTGCGGCACGCGAATCGCGCCATCCTTCTCGACCGGCACCCGGTTCTCGCCGGTCAGGAACAGGGGGCGCGGCCGGTGTAGCCGGGCGGTGTCACCCAGGCATCGACGCGGCTCGCCAGCGCGACCGGCAGCGGCGCGCCGCGAAACGCAGCCGCGATGCGGTCCCGATATTCACCGGCGCCGGCGAACAGGCCGACGAACAGCACGAGGCCGAGTGCGACGCGCAGGCCGTAGCGATCCGAGCGGGCGAGATCGGGATGCGGCACGCCGGGCGCCAGCGTCGCGATCGAGCGGGCGATCCGGGCGCGATGGGCGTTCCAGAGCGCGCGGGCGACCGGATCAGACGTGTCCGCGAGGTGGTCCTCGTAGGTCTCGAGCGGCCGATGGGGCAGGCCGCTCTTCAGTTCGACGCGATGCAGCGCCTCGTGGCGGGTCGGCCAGCGGAAATCCCGAAAGACGGCGAAGGCGCCGAGGAAGGCGAGCCCGAACAGGGCGACGAGCCCGAGCCGAAGCCCATCGGGCACGGCGGTCCAGAGGCCGAGCCAGGACACCGCGCAGAACAGCGCCGCGACGCCGAGCGGCCAGGCGAGCCGCGGCCACAGCCGCTCCCAGCCGATCGCCAGCCGCGCCCGATCGGCGGCGACCGCGATGCGCCGGCCGAGATCGTCGGCGCCGGGTTCGTTCGTGCGGGGATCGTTCGACGCTGTCTTGTCCAAACCCGGGGTCTCCGCGACCGTTCGGCCGTATGCGTCCCGCGGTCCCTCGGACCCGGACGTCTTCCCTCTCCCCCTGACCGAAACTGTCCCACGGCCGCGCGGTCTCGGCAAGCGCGAGCACGGCGCGACCTCGGGCCGCGCATCAAAGAAATGTGGGGAAGGGCGTTCGGGCCCGGCTCGACCGGCTCAGAGCAGCGGGTCGAGGAAGAAGTCGCGCTTCGGCTTTTCCGTCTTCTTCTGCACGGGAGCCGGGGTGCCGAAGCCGATCAGCGGATTGGCCTCGGCCGGCTGTTCGGCCTTGGGCACCTCGGGCAGCGCCTTGCGGCCGCAGCCGGATAGCATGGCGCCGGCGGCGAGCGCGACGACGACGGGCAGCAGGCGGTGCCGGAGCGAAACGGGGCGGGCCAAGTGACGATCCTCGGGATGTCTGTCGTGGTGCACGGGCCTCGCGGGGCGCGCTCCCCCCGCGTGCGTCGGGTGTGGGTGGAGCGGGCGCTCGAAGCGGGCGCATGATAGCGAGCCGATCCGCGCCCGTCTCTCTCTCGTTGGCCGTTCAGGCCTTCTTCGCGCGTTCCTTGGCGAGGCGGGCGATCCAGCGCTTGGCCTGGGCGCGGACGTTCTTCGGTGCGGTACCGCCGTAGGAGGTCCGGCTCGCGACCGACTTCGCCACGCTCAGCACCGAATAGACGTCCTCGGTGATGCCGGCATGAACCGCCTGCAGGTCGGCGAGCGGCACCTTGTCGAGCGTGATGTCGCGCTCCGCGGCGATCGCGACGATCCTGCCCGTCACGTGATGGGCCTCGCGGAACGGGATGCCGAGCGTGCGCACGCACCAGTCGGCGAGGTCCGTCGCGGTGGCGAAGCCCGAGCCTGCGGCCTTCTTCATGCGCGCCTCGTTCGGTGTCAGGTCGCGGACCATGCCGGTCATGGCGGCGAGCGACAGGGAGAGCGATTCGAGCGCGTCGAAGATCTGCTCTTTGTCCTCCTGCATGTCCTTCTGATAGGTCAGCGGCAGGCCCTTCATGACCATCAGCAGCGCGTTGAACGAGCCGGAGATGCGGCCGGTCTTGGCGCGCACCAGCTCGGCCGCGTCGGGGTTGCGCTTCTGCGGCATGATCGACGAACCGGTCGTGAACTTGTCGGACAGCTTCACGAAGCCGAACTGCGCCGAGGTCCAGATCACGATCTCCTCGGCGAAGCGCGACAGATGCACGGCCGCGATCGAGGCGGCGGCGAGCGCCTCGAGCGCGAAGTCGCGATCGGCGACGCTGTCGAGCGAGTTGGCGGTCGGCCGGTCGAAGCCGAGCAGCGCCGCGGTGGTCTCGCGCGCGATCGGGAACGAGGTGCCGGCGAGCGCTGCGGCGCCGAGCGGGCACTCGTTGAGACGGGCGCGGGCGTCGGCGAAGCGCGAGCGGTCGCGCGCGAACATCTCGACATAGGCGAGCAGATGGTGGCCGAAAGTCACGGGCTGCGCCGACTGCAGATGTGTGAAGCCCGGCATGACGGTCGCGGCATGGTCGAGCGCGCGGGTCGCGAGCGCTTCCATCAGCTCCTCGAACTGCGTGTCGAGCTGGTCGAGCGTGTCGCGCACCCAGAGGCGGATGTCGACGGCGACCTGATCGTTGCGCGAGCGGGCGGTGTGCAGCCGGCCGGCCGACGGGCCGATCAGTTCGGCGAGGCGCGCCTCGATGTTCATGTGGATGTCTTCGAGGCTGCGCTTGAACACGAAGGCGCCGCTCTCGATCTCTGACAGGATCGTGTCTAGACCACGGTCGATCGCTGCCGCATCGTCCGCGCCGATGATGCCCTGCTCGGCGAGCATCTTGGCGTGGGCCTTGGAGCCGCGGATATCCTGGGCGTAGAGCTTCTTGTCGAACCCGATCGAGGCGTTGATCTCTTCCATGATGGCATCCGGCCCTTCCGCGAACCGTCCGCCCCACATGCGATTGGACATGATCTTCAACCCCGAAATCTGATAGGCCGCTCGACGGCCTTCCGCCCTGCTCGTCCTGTCCGACGCAGCCGACCCGACCCGAATGCGACCCGAGTGCACGCCATGACCGAGACCGAACCGAAATCCGCCCCGCGCACCGCGACCATCGTATCGGTCGCCGTCGTCGCGGGCCTCGGGCTCGGCCTCGCGGCGGTATACGGGATCGGCGGCTTGCAGCGCAATGCGGGCGCGGCGGGAAACTGCTCCGCCTCGATCGCGGCGGCGGCGCGGATCAAGCCCCTCGTCAAGGGCGAGGTCGCCGCGCTGATCCCGGCCGATGCGCAGCCGCTGCTCGTCTCCGGGCTCGCCTTCAACGGCTCGGACGGCAAGCCGGTGGCGCTGTCGGCCTGGAAGGGCAAGACGCTGCTCGTGAACCTGTGGGCGACCTGGTGCGTGCCGTGCCGCAAGGAGATGCCGGCGCTCGACCGGCTGCAGGCCTCGTCGGGCTCGGACAAGTTCGAGGTGGTCGCGATCAACCTCGACACCAAGGATCCCGAGAAACCGAAGCAGTTTCTCTCCGAGATCGGCGTCGCCGCGCTCGGCTACCACGCCGACCCGACCCTCGGCGTGTTCAAGGCGCTGCAGCAGAAGGGCAAGAGTCGCGGCCTGCCGACCACCATGCTGGTCGGTCCGGACGGCTGCGAGATCGGCACCATGAACGGCCCGGCGGAATGGGATTCCGCCGACGCCAAGGCCGTGATCAAGGCGGCAATGGGGAATTGACGGCGCGGTCGGGCGATGCTGCGGCTGAAGGCAGAGACCTCCCGAGCGGGGCGATCGTGACAGGCGGGGATCGGCTCAGACGGTGACGTCGAGATTGCCGCCGATACCGGCGGCGAGGTTGGCCAGCTTGTCGGACTGGGTCGAGGCGGCCTGGACGAGGTCCGCGACGGCGCGATCGCTGGCGGCGTTCTGCTGGAGAAACTTGGCGGCGAGCGCGTCGGCCTTGAACGAGGCCTGCGCGGCGATCAGGCCGGTCGCGATCGAGACGGAGTCCATGCCGGAGGTCTTCTTACGCGGCGGGCGCCTGAAACGCGGCGAGCCCGGTTGGGGCGGGGGCACGCAGAACCTTCGAACCCCGCGAGAAGGACAGTCGCACGGGGGAGTAAACGAAGTGTTTCCCTCGGCAAACATTCTCAGGTGTTTCGCGCGACTGCGTCATCCTCCGCCCGTGACCACGGGTCTGCTCGGCGGATCAGCGGATGCCGAACTTCCGGAACGCATCGAGCGAGGCCGTCTCGCGCTCCGCCTGTTCGATCCGATCGGCGATGAACCGGTACTCCTGCGTCCGGCCGCCATAGCCATAGGCTTCGGCGCGGACATCGTGGACATGGATGTAGCTCTCCTCGTGGAGCGGGCCGAGCAGGCGGCTCATCCGATCGAATACGTCGGCGATGAAGGCTTCCTTCTCGGCCTTGGTGTTGGTGCCGTCGGTGACCCGGATCTCGACGAAGACGCTGGCCTTGTTCCAATCCGCGAGGCTGCGGCCGGCGATGAACCAGGCCTCGGGATCGATCCGGTCGGCGACGACGGCGGTCACGGTCGGCTTCTTGCCGAGGATATCGACCGTCGGCTTCATGACCGCGGCGACGATCGCGGCGCGGGTCGGTTCCTCGGCGCTGTTCGGGGTGGCGTAGCGAACCTGGATGATCGGCATGGGAGCCTCCTTGGCCGGCGTGATTGCCGTCTGGAGAGACGATGCCGCGGGCTCGATCATTTCTGAAACGAATGATATAGATATCTGAGATTTGAAATTGAAATGGGGCGCCGGCGATGACCGTGCTCGATATCGATCTCCTGCGCACGTTCGCCGCGGTGGCTGACCTCGCCAACTTCACCGAGGCGGGCGATCGGCTCGGCGCGACGCAGTCGGCGATCAGCATCAGATTGAAAAAGCTCGAGGATCGCCTCGGCAGGCGCCTCCTCGACCGCACGCCGCGGGCGGTGGCGCTGACGCCGTTCGGCGAGGCGTTTCTGCCGGACGCGCGCCGGATCCTCGCCGCGCATGATGCGGCGATCGCCCGGGTCGTCGAGGACGATCGGCCGCGGCATCTGACGTTGGGCGTCAGCGAGCACGCCGCCGGGCTGCGGTTGCCGGCGGTGTTCTCGGCGTTGCGCCGGGCCTTGCCGGGGGTGCGGGTGTCGATGACGCTCGGCCTGTCGGCGCCGATCCTGGCGGAGTTTTCGGCCGGCAAGCACGACGCGGTGCTGATCCGGCGGATCGGCACCGGCGGCGAGGGGCGGGTGGTCTATCGCGACGACCTCGCCTGGATCGGCGGTCGCGACCTCGACTGGCGGCCGGGCGAGACGGTACCGCTCGTCTCGGTCGCGCGGCCCTGCGCCGTCTGCAGCACGGCCGACTCGGTGCTCTCCGAGGCCGGCATCGATCATTTCGACGCGTTTTCGAGCCCCGGTCTCGCGGCGGTGCAGGCGGCGGTCTCGGCCGGATTGGGCATTGCCTGTCTCGGCCGTTCGGCGATCCCGCCGGATTGCCGCGAGCTCGATCCGGAGATGGGCCTGCCTGCCCTGCCGCCGAGCGAGATCGTCATGATCGCGCGCCGCGGGGATCGCGGCACGGCGGCGGCGCTCGATCGCGTGTTCGAGGCGTTCCGGAGCGGCGCGGCCTGATCAGGTCGACAGGCCGCCGGCGGTCTCGATGAAGCGGGCGACGGTCTCGACGCCCTCGCCGGTCTTGATGTTGGTGAACACGAACGGCCGCTCGCGGCGCATGCGCCGGGCGTCGCGGTCCATCACCTCGAGCGAGGCGCCGACCATCGGGGCGAGGTCGATCTTGTTGATGACCAGCAGGTCGGAGCGGGTGATGCCCGGTCCGCCCTTGGAGGGGATCTTCTCGCCGGCGGCGACGTCGATGACATAAATCGTGATGTCGGCGAGTTCGGGCGAGAAGGTCGCGGCGAGATTGTCGCCGCCGGATTCGATCAGGATCAGATCGAGGTTCGGAAAGCGCGTGCGCATCTCGGCGACCGCGGCGAGGTTGATCGAGGCGTCCTCGCGGATGGCGGTGTGCGGGCAGCCGCCGGTCTCGACGCCCATGATCCGGTCGGCGTCGAGCGCGCCGGAGCGGACCAGATAGTCGGCGTCCCACTTGGTGTAGATGTCGTTGGTGATCGCGGCGATGTCGTAGCTCTCGCGCAGGCGCTTGCAGAGCACGTCCATCAGCGCGGTCTTGCCGGAGCCGACCGGGCCGCCGACGCCGACGCGCAAGGGGCCGTGCGGCGACTTCGACAGCGGACGGCGGGCGGCGGATGCGTCGGCAAGGGTCATGAGCGGAACAGTCTCGTGTACTGGGTTTCGTGTTTCATCGAGGCGATGTCGGCGCGCAATACCGCGCCGCCGAGATCGTCGACGGATGCATGAAGCGCGCCGGACGCGGCCGCCTCGATCATCGGGCGCAGGGCCGCGACCAGGCGCAGGCCGTCGGTCTGGCCGAGCGGCACGGCGCGGACGCCGGCGGAAATGACGTTCTGCACGAAGGCCTGCAGGTAGGCCGGCAGCGCGAGATCGAGCGCGATGCCATGCGCGGCAGCCGCGACGCCGACCGCGACCGGGTAGGTCCAGGGCACGGCGCCGTCGAAACGAGCAGCGAGCAGGGGGAGCAGCCGGTCGAGCGGCTCGGCAGGGGCGGTGTCGAGGATCGCGCGCATGAAGGCAGCGCCTTGCGCGGTCGCCTCGAGCCGACGTTCCTTCGACGGCTGGAAGGCGGCGGCGCGCTCGACTGTGTCCGAGAGCGCGTCGAGGTCGCCGGCGGCCATGGCACGGTGGGCGAGCGCGAAGAAGATCGCGTCGTTGCGGCCGGCGCCGTGGCGGACGATGTCGGCGAGCCAACGCTCGAGGCCGGCGGTGGTCGTCACCGTACCGTCCTCGATCGCCCATTCCAGTCCGTGCGAATAGGTGAAGCCGCCGACCGGGAAGGCCGGCGACAGCCAGACCATGAGCTTCAGCACATCGTCGGCGCCGCGCCCGGACGGGCCGAGACCCGTGTCCGAAGTGGCTTCATCCGGCGAACGGCCGCCGTCAGCCATGACGATGGCCGTGCTTGCGGTCGTCGTGATGGTGCCCGTGATCGTGATCATGACTGTGGGCGTGGTCATGACCATGGGCATGATCGTGGCCGCAACCGCAGCCCGGGCCGTGCTCATGGTGCTCGTGGCCATGATCGTGGCCATGGGAGTGGGCGTGCACGTGATCATGATCGTGGTGGTGATCATGGTGATGATGGCCGTGCGCATGGTCATGATCATGAGCGTGATCATGACCGCAACCGCAGTCCGGGCCATGGACATGGGTATGCGCGGTGGCGGCGCGGGCGGCCTGCCGGGCCTTGCGCCGCTCGATCGCGGCGGCCAGTTCGGCATCGTCGATCGGCGCCTCGCCCGCGTGGGCGTGGCCATGATCGTGGTCGTGGTCGTGGTCGTGGTGATGATGACCGTGATCGTGATGATCGTGGCCGTGATCATGATCGCGGCCATGCGCATGACCGTGATCGTGATGGTCATGCCCGTGCTCGTGGTCGTGCTCGTGGCCCTGCACCTGGCCGTGGCCGTAGGCGCCGCCTTCCGGCACGAAGGCGGCCTCGACGAAGCCGATCTGGGCGGTGCCGAGCTTCTTCACCATCTCGACCAGCACGTAGTCGTCGCGGATGCGCAGCACGTCCGCGCGGATCTCCGTCGGGGTGTGGCGGTTGCCGAGGTGCCAGGCCACGCGGGTGAGCGCGAGCGGATCGGTGAAGCGGAACTCGACCAGCCGCTCGGGCTTCGCCTCGATCGTCACGACGAGGCCGTTGTCGAGCCGGTAGCCGTCGCCGTGCCCGATCGCGGGAACCTCGGCGAGGTCGACCAGGAATTCGAGGCCGTTCCTGCCCTTCATCGTCATGCGGCGGCGGCGGCGGTCCTCGAAATCGAGTTCGACGCTGTCGACGACCTGATCGGCGGCGAAGCTGCCGGCGAGAGCGGTGGCGGTGGCGCGCATCATGGGGAAGTCATGCCTTTCGGAAGAAAGCCCGGATCGAGCAGGCGCTCGAGAGGATAGGGACATTCCGCCGGAAACATGTCGAGGGCAAGGGCCGTCTCGCGCGCCGCCTGTTCCGAGGCTTCCGCATAGGTCCGCGCCAGAGAAGCGATGAGATGGTCGTGCAGCGACGGGCTCTCGGCGATCTTGGCGAGGATGCGCGCGCGCTCGGCCGTGACCACGCCGATCGTGCTCTCGGAGGTGCGTTCCGGCTTCATGCGCCACTTGAGCAGGCGGACGATGATCACCCGGAGCCGGCCGACCACCTCGCCGCGCAGCTTCAGCGCGTCGGCCTCGACCAGATCGGCGAGCGCCTCCCGGTCGATCGCTGCGACCGGGCCGCGCCTCAGTACGCGCGCCTGCGCCTCGGCCCAGGCGACCCGGTCCTCGGCGCGATCGGGCATCGTGGGCAATTCGGGTATGGCGCCGTCGGTCTCGGCCGCTTCGTAGAGATCCGGGCGCAGCGCCGCGCGCGAAATGCCGGTCGCGGCGGCGATCTCGGCGACGCGATCGGCCGGGATCTCCTTCCACTGGTAGATGGCCTGGCGCGTGAGTCCCAGCCGGCGGGCCAGGATCGGTACGCCTCCGACGGATTCGGCCGCGATTCGGATGATCTCGAGCATCGCCGCGGAAGGTAAGCGGTGGTTGGCGCCTGTCAACGACCGTCCGCGGAGCGAAGTCCGACGGCCTCGTGATCGGCGCCGCCGGGACGCGGTTGGCGAGGACGGGATCGCGGACCGTTCGCTCCCGCGACCGTCCCCGCTCGGGGGAACATGGCGGGATCGCGGACGTTGCACGGGCTGATCCGGCCGTCGATCGGCCCGCCGCGGCCCGCAGTCGGTCGTCCGCCGTCATCACGCAGCTGTGACCGGTGACGCCTGCGGAAAGCATCTTGTCCTTATCATAAGCATGCTTATTATAAGGTCCATGAAACACGCACACTGCACGCCGTCCGGCGATCCGCGCAAGGAGACACTCGTCCTGATCAAGGACGTGTCGCGGCTGATGGGAACCTACTTCGACCAGCGTGCCACCGAACACGGCATGACACGGGCGCAATGGGTGCTGCTCGGCCGTCTTTCGCGGCAGGAAGGCCTCACGCAGACCGAGATGGCCGAGATCCTCGAGATGCAGCCGATCTCGCTCGTTCGTCTGGTCGACAAGCTGACCGAGCAGGGGCTCATCGAGCGGCGGCCGCATCCGACCGACCGGCGCGCGAACCTCCTGTTCATCACGGATGCCGGCCGGGCGACGCTCGAGGCCGTGCAGCCGACCGCCGACGACATGCTCGGCCGGATCTTCGACGGCTTTTCGCCCGCCGATCTCGACCGCCTGAGTGTCGAGCTCGAACGGGTCAAGACCAACATCAAGGACGCCATGGCGCATTTCGCGGCTCAACGCGCCGCGCCGCGCCGGCACGAAGAAGAGAGAGAAGCCCATGTCCGCTGACGGCAATCCCGCCCGGGAGACCGTGCCCGCGGCGCCCGCCCCGAACAATCCGCCCTCTACCGATCGGGCTCCGAATGCGCCCGCTTCGGCGCCCGGCGCCGTCGCGCCGAGCGCGGTGGCGGCGGAGCCCTCCGGCACGCCGCCGGTGAAGCGCAGCAAGCGTTCGCCGGTCCGGTTCCTGCTGATGGTGGCGATCCCGCTCGCGGTCGTTGCCGGTGGCGCCTGGATGTATCTCCAGGGCGGCCGCTACATCACGACCGACAACGCACAGGTCGGCGCCGAGAAGGTGCTCATCACGCCGGACGTCTCCGGTCGGGTGATTTCGGTCGCCGTCACCGAGGGTCAGGCGCTGAAGCCCGGTGATCCGCTCCTCGCCATCGATCCGGTGCCGTATCAGATCGCCGTCCGCGAGGCGGAAGCCAAGCTCGACAGCGTCCGGACCGACTTCGCCAACCTGAAGGCCTCGTTCGGCAGCCTCGATCGCCAGATCGCGCTCGCCGACGAGACCATCAAGCTGCGCGAGGCCGATCTCGACCGCAAACAGCAGCTCGCCGGCAACCGCGTCGGCACGCAGGCCGATGTCGATCAGGCGCGGCTCGCCGTGACTGCCGCCCGCACCCAGGCCGAGTTGCTGCGCCAGCAGCGCGTCAATGTGCTGAACCAGATCGTCGGCGATCCGAACCTGCCGATCGTGAAGTTCCCGGCCTACATGCAGGCGCAGGCCGAGCTCGACAAGGCGCGGCGCGATCTCGACAACACGACGATCCGCTCGCCGATCGCCGGCACGGCGACGCAGGTCGCCTCGATCCAGCTCGGTCGCTATCTGACCGCCGGCACGGCGATCTTCGCGATCGTGGGCCGCGACGATACCTGGGTCGACGCCAATCCGAAGGAGACCGACCTCACCTACGTGCGGCCGGGACAGGCGGCGACGGTGACCGTCGACGCCTATCCGGATCGGGTCTGGCACGGCACCGTCGAGGCGATCGCGCCGGGCACCGGCGCGCAGTTCTCGATCCTGCCGGCGCAGAACGCCTCGGGCAACTGGGTGAAGGTCGTGCAGCGGATCCCGGTCCGCGTCGCCTTCGCGCCCGGCGAGGACGTCGGCGCGCTGCGCGCCGGCATGAGCGCCTATGTCTCGATCGACACCGGCCGGCAGCGTTCGCTGCAGGGCGTGGTCGGCGGCCTGTTCGACTTCGGAACCGCCCATGCGCAAGACGTGGCGGAGGCGGCCCCCCACCGCTGACGCCAACGCCGGCCGGTCGTCTCGCTGACCCCGAGCGATCCGGTCCGAACGGTTCCCCCGCACCGGTCGGCTTCTCCGAGCCGGCCGGAGCCTGGTTCGATCGAAAACGGTGATCGCCGTTTCGATCGAACCCCTTTCTCGAGTCGTGGTCAAATCAATCAAACGGATGCAGGAAGCATCCGTCTGATTTTGACCACCGGCGAGGTCCGCGCGCCCCCACCCGCGGACCTCGCCATTTTTCTTCTCGCATTGCCGAGCGCGCCGGCGAGCCGACGTCGCCCCCGACGAAGGTGATGACACCCATGTCTTCAACTGACACGGCCTCGACCGAGACCTCCGCATCTGCGGCTTCCTCAACCCGGCCTTCTGCCGCCGCCCCCAAGCGCAGCGCGTCCTCGACGCGGGCGCTGCTCACCGTCTGTCTGATGACGGCGACGATCATGCAGGCGCTCGACACCACGATCGCCAACGTCGCGCTGCCCTACATGCAGGGTTCGCTGTCGGCGACGCAGGATCAGGTCAACTGGGTGCTGACCTCCTACATCGTCGCCGCCGCGATCATGACCGCGCCGGTCGGCTGGCTGTCGGGCCGGTTCGGCCGCAAGAAGGTGTTCATCATCTGCGCGGCCGGCTTCACCGTCGCCTCGATGCTGTGCGGGCTCGCGCAATCGATCACCGAGATGGTGCTCTACCGCCTGCTCCAGGGCGTGTTCGGCGCCGCGCTGGTGCCGCTGTCGCAGTCGGTGATGATGGACATCTACCCGGCCGAGAAGCGCGGTCAGGCCATGGCGATCTGGGGCATGGGCGTCATGCTCGGCCCGATCATGGGACCGACCCTCGGCGGCTGGCTGACCGACCAGTATTCCTGGCGCTGGGTGTTCTTCGTCAATCTGCCGTTCGGCATCGCCACCGTGCTCGGCCTGATGGCCTTCATGGAGGAGAGCGAGACGCGCGCGACCGTCCGGTTCGACTGGCTCGGCTTCGCGACGCTGTCGATCGGCATCGGCGCGCTGCAGCTGATGCTCGATCGCGGCGAGAGCATCGGCTGGTTCGAGGCACAGGAGATCTGGATCGAGGCGATCATCGCCGCCTTCGGGCTCTACCTGTTCATCGCGCACTCGCTGACCGCCGAGCGGCCCTTCATCCCGATGCAGATCTTCAGGGATCGCAACTTCGCGATCGGCGTGCTGTTCATGTTCGTGGTTGGCATCATCCTGCTCGCCACCATGGCGCTGATCACGCCCTATCTGCAGAACCTGATGGGCTATCCGGTGCTGTCGGCCGGCTTCCTGCTCGGCACGCGCGGCGTCGGCACACTGGTCGCGATGATGGTGGTCGGGCGTCTGCTCGCCTTCATCGATGCGCGAATCCTGATCTTCCTCGGCCTCGTCGCGCAGACCGTGTCGATCTACGAACTGGTCTGGATGACGCCGGAGACCTCGGCCTTCACGATCGTGTGGACCTCGGTCGTGCAGGGCGTCGGCCTCGGCCTCGTGTTCGTGCCGCTCAACACGGTCGCCTTCGCGACGCTGCCGGCGCAGTACCGCACCGATGCGACCGGCGTGTGGACGCTGATCCGCAACATGGGCAGCGCGATCGGCGTCTCGATCGTGATCGCGGAGCTGACCTCGACCGCGACGCTGATGCACGCGCGGCTGACCGAACTGGTCACGCCGTGGAACCTCGGCCTCGCCGCGATGAAGGGCACGTTGCTCGATCCTGCGACCGATACCGGCCGCGCCCTGCTCGATCAGATGGTGACGCTGCAGGCGACGATCATCTCCTACTCGAACGACTACCTGCTGATGACGCTCATCGGTCTGGCGACCTTCCCGCTGCTCCTGCTCATGAAGGGCTCCAAGCAGAGCGGCAAGATCGACACCAGCCACGCCATCGCGGACTGACAGTGATCGCTCGCCGATACGGCCCGCGCGCCGGCCCTTGTGGCGCGGCGCGTGGGCCGCTTTGTGTGGCCGGAACGGCGGTGTTTGGTCGAAGGTCGATCTCCTGCGTCATCTCGCCAATATTTTCAGGTGCTTCTCTGTTTGCTCTTGCGAAAATCGATCATTCCTGACGAAACGTGATTGAAATATTCGCGGGGTGATGTCCTGCGGAATTGCTTTCGGCAATTGTCAGTTCGGCGACATCTTCGTTCTGTCGTAGTTCTGAGTGCGCCCTTGAGCAAAATTGCATCTTCTAATGGCGAGGTCTCGATGATCAACGTTCTTTTTTCCTTTCAGGGTCGTATCAACCGCGCGAAAGTCTGGCTGGCGTTTCTGGCCTGGATCGTAATTTCGGCGGTTGCCGGCGCGATCATCATGGCGGTGATGCCGGCGATCCCGGCCGATGGCGGCGAGGAAGCGCTCGCCAGCATGGGCGGCGCGCTGATCCCGGCCGGCGTGGTCGGCTTCATCTATGTGATCGTCGCGGTCTGGTCGGGCCTCGCCATCGGCATCAAGCGCTTCCACGATCGCGACAAGTCGGGCTGGTGGGTGCTGATCCAGTTCGTGCCGATCGTCGGTCCGATCTGGTACTTCGTCGAGGTGTTCTGCCTGCGCGGCACGCCGGGCCCGAACCGCTTCGGCCTCGATCCGCTGCAGATGTGAGCCGGCACTCCGGCATCACGTGAAACGACAGGAAGGCGCTCCCGCGAGGGGGCGCCTTTTTTGCACGGCACCGCGGCGTCGGTGATGCAGCACCGCGGCCGACGGCCTGCTATAGCTCTGCGGCAACTCCCCTTCTTCGGCCTGCTCTGCCGGGCCATCCCCCACCCATCGAGGTCTTCCCATGGAACGTCGCCGTCTCGGCCGTACGGATCTCCACGTCAGCGCGATCTGCCTCGGCACCATGACCTGGGGCGAGCAGAACACCGAGGCCGAGGGCCACGAACAGCTCGACCACGCCTTTGCCCGCGGCATCAACTTCCTCGACACCGCCGAGATGTATGCGATCCCGCCGAAGCCGGAGACGCAGGGGCGGACCGAGGAGATCATCGGCACCTGGCTGAAGAAGCGGGCCAAGCGCGACGACGTCATCGTCGCGACGAAGATCGCCGGTCGCTCCGACATGAACTGGATGCGCGACGCCAAGGAGCCGGCGCGGCTGACCAAGGCGCATGTCGACGAAGCGGTATCGAAGAGCCTCAAGCGGCTGCAGACCGACTACATCGACCTTTATCAGGTGCACTGGCCCGAGCGTCGGGTGCCCACCTTCGGATCGAATTCGATGGTGTGGCGCGATTCGGGCCGCGATGCCGACGAGACGCCGATTGCGGATACGCTCGCCGCTCTCGATGTCCATGTCCGCGCCGGCCGCATCCGCCATGTCGGCCTCTCCAACGAGACGTCCTGGGGCGTGATGAAGTGGCTGGCGGCATCTGACGCGGCCGGCCAGGCGCGCGTCCAGTCGATCCAGAACGCCTATTCGCTGGTCAACCGCACCTTCGAGGTCAATCTGGCCGAGACCTGCCTGCGCGAGGAGGTCGGCCTGCTCGCCTATTCGCCGCTGGCGCAGGGTTACCTGACCGGCAAGTACCGGGACGGCGCGCTGCCGGCCGGTGCGCGCAAGACGCTGTTCAACCGGCTGCAGCGCTATGAAAAGCCGGGTTCGCAGGAGGCGATCGCGGCCTATTGCGACCTCGCCGCCGAGCTCGGCCTGACGCCGACCGCCCTGGCGCTGGCCTTCGTGACGTCGCGGCCGTTCGTGACCTCGAACATCATCGGCGCGACGTCGATGGCGCAGCTCGAGGAGAACCTCGCGACGCTCGACGTCAAGATCACGCCCGAGATCGAGGCGAGGATCGACGCGATCCATCTGCGCTGGACCAATCCCTGCCCGTGATCGGGTGCGGGCACGATTGCTGATCACAACGAGAAGGCCGGCCGCGGGGAACGCGGCCGGCCTTGCTGTTTCGGCTCGTAGAGCGGGGTGTGCCCGACTTACTGCGGGTCGACGACCACCAGGGCCCAGAAGATCTGGTACTTCGAGCTCGGCGCGTGCGAGATGGCGAGGCCGATGCGGGTCGCGCGGCTGTCGAGCATGGTGGCGTTGTGGACCTTGGAGTCGCGCCAGCCGGAAAAGGCCTCGGCGAAGGTGCGATAGCCGGCGGAGAAATTGGCGGCGAAGGTCTTGTAGGGCACGCCGGCGGCTTTCAGCGCCGGACCGAGCTGGCCTTCCTCGACCGAATGGACGCGGTCGTTGGCGGCCATCCGATCGGCCTGCGCCTTGGCGACGCGGGTCAGCGTCTCGTCCCAGACGAGCGGGCGCAGGCCGTTGTTGGCGCGGTACTGGTTGATCATCGACAGCGAGGAGCCGGGATCGAGCTGCCGGCCGCCGATGTCCAGGCGCTGGTAGAACGGCGGGATCTGCGCCGGTTCGACGGGCGAGCGCGAGCAGGCGGCGAGCGCGAGGCCGGCGGCGACGAGGGCGAGCACCGCAACCGTGGGGGCGGCGCGGCGGGTCGGCTTGGTGTCCATCGGACGAAATCCTGATCAGCGGGGGATGGGGCGCCGCGGGCGGGTCGTCCGCGGGGATCTCTTCGATACGCGTGTGTCGTCAGCCGGCCGGCTTCTCCGGCTCGACCGGCGGACGCGGGGCGAGGCTCGACAGCGGTCGGCCGAGGTAGGCGTCGGCGAGTTCGCGCAGGTGGTCGAGCTGGGCGATGTGGATGTCGCGCTGGGCGAAGGGGATATCGATGCCGCCTTCGCGCAGGCGGCGGACGATCTCGAAGCGCAGATCGCTCTCGACGCCGAAACTGTCGTTGACGTTGCCGACCGTACAGATCAGCCGGAACTCGAGCGAGCTCTCGCCGAAGGCGGTGAAGAAGCACGACGGTCCGGGGAACGGCAGCACCAGCTTGTGGCCCTTGGCGGAGGCGATCAGGATCTCCTTCACCTTGTCCGGATCGGCGTCATAGGTGACGCCGACGTTGACGACGGCGTTGCCGGTCAGGTCGCGATGCATCCAGTTCTTGACGTTGCCGGAGATCAGCGACGAGTTCGGCACGATCAGGCTGGCGCGGTCGCCGGTCTCGATCTCGGTCGAGCGGACGTTGATCTTGCGGACGAAGCCCTTGTCCTTGCCGATCTCGACCAGATCGCCGGCCTTGATCGGACGCTCGACGAGCAGGATCAGGCCGGAGACGAAGTTGTTGACGATCGACTGCAGGCCGAAGCCGATGCCGACCGACAGGGCGCCGGCGACGATGGCGAGGTTCTGCAGGTCGAGGCCGGCGGCCGAGAAGGCGAACATCACCGCCAGCACGACGCCGACATAGCCGAACGACGTGCGGATCGAGTTCTTCAGGCCGGAATCGAGCCGGGTGCGCGGCAGGAAGCGGGTGTCGAGCCAGCCCTGGATGCCGCGTGTGACGCCGATGCCGATGGCGAGCAGCGCAAGCCCGGTCAGGATGGTCGACAGCGAGATCGTCAGGCCGCCGATCTTGAAGCCGAAGAAGGCGGTGCGCGCCTGCGACATCACATCGTCGGACGAGACGCCCCACGGGGTCAGCAGCAGCAGCGCCGCGGTCGCGATCAGGAGCAGGCGGACGATGCCCGACAGCACGACGCCGATCTGCTCGACGGTCTCGCGGGCGAGGCCCATCGAGCGCGTCAGCATGTGCCCGAGCGCGGTCTGCGGCCGGAACACCGAGATCAGCAGCTCGTCGGCGAGCAGCAGCAGCAGGTAGAGCAGGGCGAGGATCGCGCCGGCGCGGATGATCTGCGTCGCCATGAAATGGGCGAGCGCGACATAGCCGATGGCGCTCGCCGTCACGGTCACGGCCGCGGCGATCCAGGCGATCGGCACGATCCAGCGCCAGAACACGCTGCGCGGCTTGTCAGAGGCGACCGGGGCCGAGCCCTCGGCCGCCGTTTCGTCGTCCCCGGACAGCGCGCCGGCGAGCGTGCGCAGCGCGATCATCACCAGCATCGTGTCGATCAGCGCGACGATGCCGGTCACCGCGATGATGCTGGTCACGGGTGCGAACAGGACGTCCAGCAGGCGGGTCAGGAAGATGCCGGTGCCGTGGACGACCGAGATGCCGATCAGGATCGTCTGCAATCCCTGGGCGGCGCCGTCGCGCAGCGGCAGCATGCGCCAGGCGGCCTTGCCGGGCGCGAGCAGGCCGAGCCCGAGCCCATAGATCGACGCGGCCGAGCCGAGGCTGAAGGCGAGCGCGGTCAGCAGCGCCGACACGCGCGAGGGGCTCAGCTCGAAGGCCTCCAGCGCCTGCGACACCGCGATGATGGTGACGACCGGAACGGCGACGTTGAACGCCACGATACCCGTCGCCTTGGCCGAGCGCGCGAGCAGCGAGGGCGCGGCGACATCGCTCTCCCGGACCGTCAGGCGGATCAGGGTGCGGCGGGTCAAGGCCACGACGGCGAAGATCGCGACCAGCGTGCCGCCGAACACGGCCGTCGTCTCCATGCCGCGCACGGCGAGCAGGCGCAGCCAGTCGCCGAGCAGCAGACCGAAGGCGTTGATCAGCCCCGGCACCGCCTGCAGCGTCGACAGCCACAGCGTCGGATCGAACACCGAGCGCGAGCGTTCGAGCAACTCCTGCGCAAAGCGCGCCCGGCGGCGGTCGCCGATCTGCTTGACGATCTCGTCGGAGCGCAACATCACGAGTTGCGCCTGCTTGACCCGGCCCTGGACGTCGGCGAGCGCCTTCTGCTGCTGCTCGCGATCCTGGCGGATCGCTTCGGATTCGGCGTTGTCGTCCTCGTTCTCGGGAGCGGGGCCGATCTGCTTCAGCCGGGCCTCGATGCCCTGCAGGGTCGGGCTCAAGCTGTCGACGACCTCGTTCGCCTGGACCTTGATCGCGTCGGTGCGATTGCGCAGGTCGGCGAGTGCGCGGTCATTCAGCGAGTTGCGCTGGAGCGCGGCGACGATCTGGTCGAGTTCGGCCTTCCAGGCGTCGAGCTTCTGCTGCTGCGCGTCGTCCGGCTTCTTCGGCGCGGGCGGTTTCGGCGGCTGCGCGGGTTGGGGTTGGGCCGGCGCGGGTTGGGCCTGGGGCGGCTGGGCTTGCGGCGCATGCGGCTGTGCGCCGGGCGCGGTGCGGGGCGCGCCCTGCTGCGCCGGTGCCTGCTGGGTCGGTGCCTGTGGGGCCGGCGCCTGCTGGGCCTGGGCGGCACCATCGGGCACCGTGCCGATCATCGTGGCGGCGCCGACCATGCCGGCGACGATCGCGGCGGCGACAGGGGCGGTCGGAACGAGGCGGCTCAGCACCCGGAGGAAAGGCGTCATCGGCAAGGCGGTCCATTTGGAACGGGCGCGGCCCGAATCGGGCGCTGCGCAGGCGAGGCGAAGCAATCGTCATCTTGCTTACACCAGAATGAGGCGAAAGAGGCGCAATCCGTGCCGTTCGCGGTCGAATGCGGCGTGCGTCGCCTGAGGCGTCGGCCGCGGAACCACAGTGGTCGGAGGGCGTTCCGACGGGGGGCGGTGGGTAAACCGTACCTCCGGTCGATTGCGCGGAAACGGGCCGTTGTGCCCCGAGGTCTCGTTCAATATGTTGCGCGCCATGACTGAAACGACCGAGACCCCGCCGGGGCAGCGGCCCGCAGGGGCAACCCCGCCCAGCCGCGGGCTCAGGGCGATCGGCTGGATCATCTGGGATGCGATCTACTGGGGGCTCCTGCGCAACGAATCCTTCGCGCACGCCTCCAACATCGCTTTCTCGATCCTGTTCTCGCTGTTTCCGTTCATGATCCTCGTCACCGGCCTCGCGGGCTACTGGGGCGGGTCGGAGCTCGCCAAGGCGGCCGAACAGGGCACGGGCGGCATCTTCTCCGTCCTGCCGGACGAGATCTCGAAGATCCTGCGACCCGAGGTCTCGGCGGTTCTGTCCGGCTCGCAAGCGCAGGTGCTGACCATCGGCGCGGTCCTGCTCGGCGTGATCGTCACCGGCCTGGTCGAGGCGCTCCGGATGGGGCTCAACTATGCCTATCGCGCGTATGACGCCCGCCACTTCCTGATCCGGCGGCTCGAAGGCACGTTTTTCATGCTGATCGGCGGTATCGTGATCCTGGGGCTCGGCTTCCTGGTCGTGGTGCTGCCGGTGGTCTGGGATTTCCTGATCCCGCATGCGCCCGAATTGTCGCCCTACTGGTCCTACTTCAATCGGCTGCCGCTGGTGTTCTTCAGCTTTGCGGTGTTCCTGTTCCTGCTGTCGGCGCATCTGTGGCTGCCGGCGCGGCGGCAGAGGCCGAGCTCCGTGCTGCCGGGCGTGCTGGTCACCATGGCGCTGTGGTTCGTCGCCGGCCTGGTGTTCTCCTATTATCTCTCGCACTTCTCGAGCTACACGCGCACCTATGCCGGTCTCGGCGGCGCGATTGCGGCGATGCTGTTCTTCTACATCATCGGCCTGATCTTCCTGCTCGGAGCGGAGATCAACAACGCGATCGGCGAGTGGCGCGCCGGCCTGCCGGTATCGGATCGTTGATCGGTTTCGCTCACTGAGACAGCTTGCCCGGCTTGCCGGGGGAGGGCGATCTCGGGCACTCTGTTCAATCGATTGAGGTCGCATCGATCGACGCTCGAGCGCCGGGAGGCGGTGGTGACCGTCGCCCGTGTGCAGCCGGGCTCGCTTCGTTGATGCCACAAGGTTGGGAGACGTCCATGGGTCGCGTCCGGGCCTCGGCCACCGGAGGCCTTTGTCGCCGTTGCGGCGTGGCTGCGGGAGCGGCGGCGCTCTCGGTGCTGGTCGCGCTCGGGGCCGACGCGGCCGATCTCTCGGACAATCAGGTCGCGCGGATGCTCGCCGGCGCCGATCCGGCCCGGCCTGTCGACCTCGCGGCCAAGGATCTGAGCTTCCTCGACCTCTCCGGTCTCGATTTCAAGCGGGCCCGGCTCGGACGGGCGAACCTGCACGCGACCGATCTCGCCGGCGCGGATCTGTCGGGCGCCGACCTCGCGGGGGCGCATCTCGATCGATCGACCGTGCAGAAGGCCAATTTCACCGGCGCGGATCTGCATGGCGCGAGCCTGCTCAGGCTCTCGGTCACGTCCGAGATCGACGTCTCGCCGCGCATGTTCGAGGACGCGCCGAATTTCGAGCGCGCCAATCTCTCCGGCGCGCGCATTTACGCGCGGCTCTCGGGCGCGAACTTTCGCGGCGCCAATCTGACCCATGCGAGCTTTTCCAACTACCGCATGACCATCATCGAGCTGCATCCGCTGACCGTGCTCGATTCCGCGGTGTTCTCCGGCGCGGATCTCGAAGGCGCCGATCTCTCGCATGCGCGTCTCGCCTTCGCTCGGCTCGACGGCGCACGGCTCAGGGGCGCCGTGCTGCGCGAGACCGACCTGACCGGCGCGGATCTGACCGGGGCGGACCTGACCGGCGCCGATGTCACCGGCGCCAACTTCGATCAAGCGGTCCTGCGCGACGTCAAAGGTCTCGGCACGGTCGTCGGCCTCGACCGCGCGGTGAATGTCGACCGGGTGCGGCATTGATGCGCGGCTGGCGCGCTGCCCGCCTCGCGGTCCCCCTCGCCCTTTCCTTGGCCGGCATGGCGGCGATGGGCTCGGTCGATCACGCCTGCGCCGCCGATACCGGTCCGGGCGTCGATACCGCGCTGGTGCTCTCCGTCGACGTGTCGGACTCGGTCGACGAGACGCGGTTCCGGCTGCAGATGCAGGGGATTGCCGAGGCGCTCGAGGATCCGTCCGTCGAGCGGGCGATCCTGGCCGGTCCGCGCGGTGCGATCCTGCTGATGCTGGTCGAATGGGCCGACAAGCCGTCGGTCGCGGTCCCGTGGATGCGGATCGGCAGCATCGAGGATGCCAGACGCGCGGCGGCACGCATCCGCAACACGCCGCGCCGGACCGGCGACTTCACCTGCGTGGCGCAGATGTTCCGTTTCGTGACCGACAAGGTGGTCGCGACATTGACCGTGCCGGCCGACCGGCTGGTCGTCGACGTTTCGGGCGACGGTCGCGAGAATTGCAATCCGGCCGTCCCGACGCCGGCGGCGCGCGACGCCCTGGTGGCGAGCGGCGCGCAGATCAACGGCCTGCCGATCCTGGAGGGCGACGAGGCCGCGACGCTGAAGGCCTGGTACGAGAAGAACGTCATGGGCGGGGAGGGCGCCTTCGTCCTCCCGGCGCTGGGCTTCCAGGATTTCGGCCGCGCGTTCCGGCAGAAGTTCATCACCGAGATCAGCATGCGGTGAGGGATATCGGGCATCTTGCCCGAGATCGCCCGACCGGTCTTGTCTTCCCGCCGTTTTCACGGTCGACTGATGTCGCAGGCTCGCGTCGGCGCGGTCGGCCTGTGCAGGACGTGCGCGGCGCCTCGTCCAGGTCCAAGGCGCAGAGCCCCGGCGTCCGGAGCTTCGAGGGAATCGTCGACGCCCTCGATGTCACGTGGGCGGAGGGACGTGGCGATGCCCTTGTGGTTCGTATTCACGGGTCGGCTCGCGGCCGTCGCTGCGATCCTGGCCGTCGGGGTGGCGCTGCTGCTGGCCGGGTTCGCCGCGCGGGAGCTACATGCCGAGGCCGTCACCGTTCTCCACCTCGCCGAGCGGCAGATCGGATTGCAGACGATATCGTTCTCGGCGGGAGCGCGCGCCGCGCCGTTCGCGCCGGATCTCCAGGCGCTCTCGGTGGCGCCACCGCCGGGCATGTGTCTCGTCTATACGCCGGCGGCCGAGGCCGGTTCAGGACCGACCGAGGCCGGCAGATCCCGGACCTGTACCGGAAGCGAGACCGGCCGCGCGGCGCCCGGCTGGTTCGCGGCGGTTTTCTCGCTGTTCGACGATCCCGGCCTGCCGATCGGTATCGATCTGACCTCGCGCGGCCGCACGCTCGGCCGGCTGTCGCTCGGGGCCGAGCCCGGCGCGGCGGTGGCGCGCGCCTGGGGGCGGATCGAGGGCCTGATCGCGCTCGCGATCCTCGCCGTTCTGGTCACCGCCGCGGTCGCGCTGCCGATCCTGCGCGCGGCACTCCGCCCCGTCGATGTGATCACCACCGCGCTGGCGGATATCCCGTCGGGCGCGCCGGCACGGCGGCTGCCGGTCTTTGGCACCCGCGAGTTCCGCCGTATCGGCGAGGCCGTGAACCGGATGACGGACCGCCTTCGCGAGAGCGAAGCCGAGCGCGCCGTGCTCACCCGACGGCTGTTCGAGGTTCAGGAGCAGGAACGCGCCGCGATCGCCCGCGATCTGCACGACGAGGTGGCGCAGGCACTGACCGCCATTCGCGCGCTCGCCCACGCCGCCGGTGCGGCGCCCGAGGACGCGCAGGCGGTCGGTGCGGCCGCCGGGGCGATCGAACGTACGGCGGCCGAACTGACGGCGACTCTGCGCGAGGCGTTGCGCCGGCTGCGCCCGCCCGATCTCGATCAGCTCGGCCTCGCCGCATCCATCGCCGGTCTCGCCGAGAGCTGGAACCGCACGCTCGGCTCGGCCACGCATGTCGCCGCCCGACACGAGGGCGCGATCGATCCGGTCGATCCGACGGTCGCGGTCAATCTCTACCGGATCGCTCAGGAGGCGCTGACCAATGCGGCTCGTCATGCCGGAGCGAAAAACATCGTCGTGACGCTCGGGCGCGCGGCCAGGGGCGACGAAGGCCCGGCCGCGCTGCGGCTGGTCGTGGCTGATGATGGGGCGGGGTGGCGGACCGCGACGGCGTGCCGGTCGGCCGAGACGCGGCGAGCGCCGGCGCCGGCATGCTGGGAATTCGTGAGCGGGTGCGCGCCCTCGGCGGCCGGCTCTCGGTCGAGGCGGGGCGGCCCGGCACCATCGTCACGGTGGAGATCCCGGTCGGAGCCCCCGCGGCGGAGTTCGTGGCGGCATGAGGACGGTTCTCTTGGTCGACGACCATCCAATCGTGCGCGAAGGCTATCGTATGCTGTTGTCGCGCCGACGTGACCCGTGCGCGGTGGTCGAGGCCGGCTGTGCCGCGGAGGCCTACCGCGCCTATCGCGACCACGCACCCGACATCGTGCTCATGGACGTCGCCCTTGCGGGCCCGAGCGGTATCGAGGCCGCCCGGCACATTCGGCAATGGGACCGGTCGGCGCGGATCCTGATGGTCAGCATGCATCTGAATGCGACCATTGCCGCCCAGGCGTTCCAGGCCGGTGCCATGGGCTACGTCACCAAGTCGTCACCGCCGCCGGTCCTCTTGCGGGCTGTCGATGAGATCCTCGCTGGCAGGAAGGCCATGAGCGACGACATCGCCCAGGAGCTCGCGCTGGACCGGCTCGACGGCAATGACGACCTCGCCGGTCAATTGTCGCCGCGTGAGTTCGAGGTGTTCGTCCTGTTGACCGGCGGGGCGCCCGAGACCGAGATCGCCGATGCGCTCGCCATCGAGTTGAAGACCGTGCGCAACATTCACTACGCGATCAAGTCGAAGCTCGGCGCCCGCACTGACTTCGATCTGACGCTACGGGCGCTACGGGCCGGGGTCCTTGTCATTCCCTGAGGGGCAGGAAGCCGACGGCAGCGTTTCCCCGTCGAAGGCGCTCCCGCCGGACAGATACGCCCGGGATCGACTTCCCGGGCTCAATGCGTCTTCCCGTCAGCGAAGACGCGGTTCTTGATCAGCCATGTGGCGGCTCTCGTCCAGGATTCGTCGGTCTCGCCGCGCAGATCGGTCTGCATCTGGGCGATGATTCGGCCTGTCTTCGCATCGCGGATCCGGAACTCGAGCATCTGCTGCATGACGCTGAGCTTGCGGAAGATGCCGAGCAGCGATTGCTCGGCGCCGGCCGCCAAGGCGATGTCGGCCTCGCAGGCATTGCAATTGCGCAGCCAGTGTTGCCGCATCGTCTCGGTCTCGACCGCTGTCGGGTCGACCAGCCGATACCGCCCGCTCGCCGCGAGCGCTTCGCGCACGTGGAGCGTCACCCGCTCGAGTCGGGCGGTCTCTTCGGCGCTTTCGCCCGCGATCGGGCCGCCGGCGGTGAAGTCGTCGAGTTCGAAGCCGAATACGACGATCGGGATCGGCCGGGTGGGCTCGGTGGCTGCGGCCGGCACAGGGGCGACGCCAAGAGATGCCAGCAGGGCGGCGAGGCCAAGGATCTTTGCACGGATCATCGGATGGGGCTCCGGTCGGTTATGGGACCGGGGGCAGTCTCGCCCGCCCGCGTCGCGCGGCCGAGAGCGCGGTGCCTGCCAAGGGCCGGGCATCATGCCCGTGGGCCGGGGCGGGCCATGACACGAAAACGCCGGACGCGGTCGAACCGCGCCCGGCGCATTCCGTCCCGGTTCCGGTCGGGCGCTGGCCCCCTCGGACCCATCCTCTGCCCAGATCAGGCCTGCCCGCTCGCCTCCAGCACGTCCTCGAGGCTGCGGAGTCCGGTGGTCGGCGCGGAGACGAGCACGGCCATGTTGCCGGGCTGGTGCTGGTTCTTCCACATCTTGGTGTGCGCGTGCGGGATCTTGTCCCACGGGAACACTTCCGACATGCACGGGTCGATGCGGCGGTCGATCACGAAGCGGTTGGCCGCGGCTGCCTGCTTCAGGTGGGCGAAGTGCGAGCCCTGGATGCGCTTCTGGTGCATCCAGACGTAGCGGGCATCGAAGGTGATGTTGAAGCCGGTCGTGCCGGCGCAGAACACCACCATGCCGCCGCGCTTCACCACGAAGGTCGAGGTCGGGAAGGTCGACTCGCCCGGGTGCTCGAACACCATGTCGACGTTGACGCCCTTGCCGGTGATGTCCCAGATCGCCTTGCCGAACTTGCGGACTTCCTTGAACCAGGTGTCGTATTCGGGGCTGCCGACCTTGGGCAGCTGGCCCCAGCAGTCGAAGTCCTTGCGGTTGATGACGCCGCGCGCGCCGAGGCCGAGCACGTAGTCGCGCTTGGTCTCGTCGGAGATCACGCCGATCGCGTTCGCACCGGCGGCGGCGCAGAGCTGGATGCCGAACACGCCGAGGCCGCCCGAGGCGCCCCAGACCAGCACGTTCATGCCCGGCTTCAGCTCGTGCGGCTCGTGGCCGAACAGCATGCGGTAGGCGGTCGCCAGCGTCAGCGTGTAGCAGGCGGCCTCTTCCCAGGTCAGGTGCTTCGGCCGCGGCAGGAGCTGGCGCGCCTGCACCCGGCAGAACTGCGCGAAGGAGCCGTCATTGGTCTCGTAACCCCAGATCCGCTGCGAGGTCGACAGCATCGGATCGCCGCCGTTGCATTCCTCGTCGTCGCCGTCGTCCTGGTTACAATGGATGACGACCTCGTCGCCGACCTTCCAGTTCTTCACCTTCGAGCCGACCTTCCAGACGATGCCCGAGGCGTCGGAACCGGCGATGTGATAGGGCTGCTTGTGCCCGTCGAACGGCGAGATCGGCTTGCCGAGGCCGGCCCAGATGCCGTTGTAGTTCACGCCCGCGGCCATCACGAGCACGAGCACCTCGTTGTTGTCGATCTCCCAGGTCGGCACGACCTCGAGCTTCATGGCGTCTTCCGGGGGGCCGTGCCGTTCGCGGCGGATCGCCCAGGCGTACATCTTCTCCGGCACATGGCCGAGCGGAGGGATTTCGCCGATCTCGTAGAGATCCTTGATCGGTCGCTCGCCCGAGGCGGCGGTGGTCTGAGCGGCAGTCGAGGCCATTTGGTCTCCCTTCCCGGCTGGCCGGCCGCCGCGTCTTCCCACGCGAGGGCCGTCGCCTTTCCCTTGTTGACGGCGTTTCTTCGTTGCGTCGCAAAAGCCCGGACCGCGAGGCGGCCGGGC
Organism: Ancalomicrobiaceae bacterium S20; assembly: GCA_040269895.1. Classification (NCBI taxonomy): domain Bacteria; kingdom Pseudomonadati; phylum Pseudomonadota; class Alphaproteobacteria; order Hyphomicrobiales; family Ancalomicrobiaceae; genus Methyloraptor; species Methyloraptor flagellatus. The sequence goes on from CP158568.1 coordinate 4,617,972, forward strand.
GTCTGACGTGACTATCAACCGGTCCGGACCGGTTTCGCCATTGTCCAAAGGATGGAAATCGGCACGCCGCCTGTCGACTGCGACCGTTTGCCGTAGCTTTGCGCGGTGCAGCATGAATCGGTTCGATCGACCACCTTCCGGTAGCGTCGCTGGCGGCCTCGCTGGATCTGGCGTGGCGTTATGCATTCAGCGGTACTTGAAAAAGGGCCGATACACGGCATTGTGCCGCCCAGCTGCCGCACGAGGCCGATTCCATGCTGTCTTTGCTGTCTCCTTACACGATGTCGCCCGCCGCTTTGACGACCATGGCGGTGGCGGTGCTGATCGGCGCCGCGGTGATCGGCTGGATCGTCGACGAGGTGCTTGACGACCGGGCCTTCGGCGTCCTGGTGAACACCGTGCTGGTCGCGATCGGGATCGTCATCGGCCTCTACGTGTTCGACTATCTGATGACGACGCACCGGCTCTCGATCCGCTACGCCAATCCGTACGGCTGGCTGGTTGCCGGCATGGGCGGCGCGACCTTCACGCTGCTGCTGTTCTGCGGTCTCAGGGCGGCCATCGGCCGCTAGAGCGGCATCCGATCAGATTGGATCGGATGCCGCTCTAGCCTACTTGTAAACGCAAGCCTTTTCCGATCGGAGTGAATCACTCCGATCGGGCCTTGCTCTAGGCCGATCCGCCGGGGCCGGGGCTGGAGGCGCCCGGCGCAGGCGCGCGCGCCGGGCCCCTGCGACATCGCGGTCCCATGCTCCGACGTTTTGCGGTGCTGACAGGATGGCGGCGGACCGCTATCGAATCGATCGAACGCAAGCTTTTTCCGCCTTTTGACGTTTTCGTCCGGGACAAGGATCGATCGACATGCCGCTGACCGAGCGCGACCGGCCCTGGATCTTCCGCACCTACGCGGGTCATTCGACCGCGGCGGAATCCAACAAGCTCTATCGCACCAACCTCGCCAAGGGGCAGACCGGCCTGTCGGTCGCCTTCGATCTGCCGACGCAGACCGGTTACGATCCCGATCATGCGTTGTCGCGCGGCGAGGTCGGCAAGGTCGGCGTGCCGGTCGCTCATCTCGGCGACATGCGGGCGCTCTTCGACGGCATCCCGCTCGAGAAGATGAACACCTCGATGACGATCAATGCCACCGCCCCGTGGCTGCTCGCGCTCTATGTCGCGGCGGCCGACGAGCAGGGCGCGGATCGCAGCCTGCTCGCCGGCACGACGCAGAACGATCTCATCAAGGAATATCTGTCGCGCGGCACTTACGTGTTCCCGCCGGCGCCGTCGATGCGCCTGACCACGGACGTGATCGCCTGGACCTACCGGGCGATGCCGAAGTGGAACCCGATGAACGTCTGCTCCTACCATCTGCAGGAGGCCGGCGCGACGCCGGTGCAGGAACTCGCCTTCGCGCTCGCCACCGCCATCGCGGTGCTCGACGGCATGAAGGCCTCCGGCGCGATCCCGGCCGAGGAGTTCGGCGAGGCGGTCGGGCGCATCTCGTTCTTCGTCAATGCCGGCATGCGGTTCGTGACCGAACTGTGCAAGATGCGCGCGTTCGGCGTGCTCTGGGACGAGATCACGCGCGATCGCTACGGCGTCGCCGACGCCAAGAACCGCCGGTTCCGCTATGGCGTGCAGGTCAACTCGCTGGGGCTGACGGAATCGCAGGCCGAGAACAACGTCTACCGCATCCTGATCGAGATGCTGGCCGTGACGCTGTCGCGCGATGCGCGCGCCCGCGCCGTGCAGCTGCCGGCCTGGAACGAGGCGCTCGGCCTGCCGCGGCCGTTCGATCAGCAATGGTCGCTGCGCATGCAGCAGATCCTGGCCTACGAGACCGACCTGCTCGAATACGCCGACATCTTCAATGGTTCCAAGGAGATCGAGGCCAAGGTCGAGGCGCTGGTCGCGGAGGCGCGAGAAGAACTCGCGCGCATCGAGGCGATGGGCGGCGCGGTCGCGGCGGTCGAGTCGAGCTACATGAAGCAGAAGCTGGTCGAGTCCAACACGCGCAGGCTCGAGCAGATCGAGAAGGGCGAGGCGACCGTCGTCGGCGTCAACCGGTTCCGCGAGACGGAGGCATCGCCGCTGACCGGCGGCGACGGCTCGATCCTGACCGTGCCGGAGCATGTCGAGGCCGAGGCGGTCGAAGGGCTGAAGGCCTGGCGCGCGCAGCGCGATGCCCGCGCGGTCGAGAAGGCGCTGGCGGAGCTGCGGGCCGCCGCCGCCGAGGGGCGCAACATCATGGAGCCCTCGATCGTCGCGGCCAAGGCCGGAGTCACCACCGGCGAATGGGGCGAGACGCTGCGGGCCGTGTTCGGCGAATACCGCGCGCCGACCGGCGTCGGCCGCGCGGTGCGCGAGACGGGCGGCGATCTCGGCGCGGTGCGTACCGCGGTCGAGGCGGTGTCGACCAAGCTCGGGCGGCGCCTGAAGTTCCTGGTCGGCAAGCCGGGCCTCGACGGCCATTCGAACGGCGCCGAACAGATCGCGGTCCGCGCCCGCGATTGCGGCATGGAGGTCGTCTACGAGGGCATCCGGCTGACGCCGGCGCAGATCGTCAACGCGGCGCTCGAGGAGGGCGTGCACGTGGTCGGACTGTCGATCCTGTCCGGCTCGCATCTGGCGCTCGTGCGCGATGTCATGGACCGGATGCGGGCGAGCGGCCTCGACGACGTGCCCGTCGTGGTCGGCGGCATCATTCCGCCCGAGGACGAGCGTTCGCTGAAGGCGATGGGGGTCGCGGCGGTCTATACGCCGAAGAACTTCCAGCTCACCGACATCATGGCCGACGTGGTGCGGCTGGTTGATGCGGGCGCTGAAAAGGCCGCGTGAGGACGTGACGGGCGGTCCGCATTCCGGCCCCCCGACCGGAACGCGGCCTTCGGCTGCCGCGACGTGTCGTCATCGAGCCGAGGGTCTCAGCTCGTCAGCGCCTTGCGGGCGTCGCCGAGACGGCTGTTGATGCGCGTCAGCTCGTCGATACGCGCGGAGTTGTCGGATTCCAGCGCGGCGAGGATCTGGGTCAGCTCCGGGCGGACATCGCGGAGCGAGCCGGTCTGGTCCATCGAATGCAGCAATCGCTTGATCGCGGGGACCGACACTTCCAGCTCGCGCAGCGTCACGATCACCGACAGCCGCTCGGCGTCTTCAGGCGAGTAGAGACGCCGCGAGCCCTGCCGGGTCGGTTTCAGCAGGCCGCTCTGCTCGTAGAAGCGGAGGGTCCGCAGCGAGACATTCAGGAACTCCGATAGTTCGCGGATCGAGTAGCTGTCCGCGTCGGGAAGATCGTGGAAGGTCATCGTCTCACGCAGGAGCCGCCGAAGCTCGGTCACTGGCCCAGTCATTCTTGTCACCGTCGTTTTTGTGTTTGCCCTCGAAGGCCCCCCGCGTCGAGACCGGGAGCCAAATCCGACAACGCGGAAATCGGCCGAATGTTCGATGCGTTTCGGTCGACCCTGCGATGTTCCGAGAGTGGAGTGACGCGAGAATCTCCCCTGCTGTCACGATGGCCGTGTCGTCGCTGAATTCAAACAGAGAAAAATGAGAAACTGAGTCCCAATTTATCGAAAAGAGATCCCGAAAAGCTACATATCCTAAGGGAAGGTATCGCGCAGAAGTCCGTTGCAGTCTTGACTAGATTGAAGCGCAATATTCCGTGATCAGTTATTTTCATTGTTGCTGGAATATTCCCTGAGCTGATTCTCGCGGACGATCGTTCATACGTCCGGAACTTTCGTCCTGTGTCTTCATGCTGCCGTTTCCTGCTCCAGATGAAGGCCGGGACTAGGATCGCGTCTGCGTGTATTGGCGCGTGTCTCGGAAAGCGGTCATCGGTGGATGCGCTAGAGGGCGTCCTCGTCTTTTTGGATCGTTAAGAAATTTCAGTTCATAACTATTTGGTCAGCCCCGCAGCAAGGCCGGATGGGGGCGTGGAGGCTCAATGCAACTCAAGACGAAGATTCTTGTCGTCGCCTTCGGCACGCTGCTCGGCATGGCGCTGCTCGGCGGTGTTTCGCTGATCGGTTCGCGGCAGTTCGCGCTGGCGAGCGACGAGGCGTCGCAGACGGCGGTGGCGCTGCGCCGTCAGATGCAGGGCGACATGATGCATGACGCGCTGAACAGCGGCGTCTATCGCGCTCTGCACGCGGCCGCCGCAGGCGTGGAGGCAACGGAAGGCGCGGAGATCCTCGAGGACGCCAGGAAGAATGCGGCATCCTTCGGCGACTCGCTCGACGCCCTCGCGGCAGCCGGGTTGCCGGCGGAGATCCAGGCCAAGGTCCAGCACGTCCGCCCCGTCGTCGATCGCTACCGCGCGCTTGCGGTCTCGCTGGTCGAGACGGCGCTCAAGGATCGCGGCATTGCCGAGGCGCGGCTCGGCGAGTTCTCGAAACTGTTCGACGCCCTCGAAACCGATCTCGAAAAGCTCGGCGATGCGCTCGAGGAACATGCCAAGGCGCAGAATGAAGCCGTCGGCACGATCCGCACCTGGCTGGACCGGGTGATCATCGCCACGCTGGTGATGGGTGTCGGCGTCGTCGCCGCCATGGTGCTGTTCTTGTCGCGCGGGGTGGTGGTGCCGATCCGGGCGATCGAAACCGCGATGCGCCATCTCGCCGGCGGCGGGCGACTGGAGGTCGTTCCCGGGGTCGGGCGTCCGGACGAGATCGGCCGGATGGCCGAGGCGCTGGAGACGTTCCGCTCGGCGATGGGCGCGCTTCACGATGCCGAGGGCGCGCGGGCGGCCGATCGGGCGCGCGCGGAAGCCGATCGCCGCGAGGCGCTGATGGCGATGACGCGCGGCGTGTCGACAGCGGCCGGGGAGGGCAAGCAGGCGATCGCCGCGAGCGCCTCGGAAATCCGTTCACGCTCCGAGACGATCCGGTCGGCCTTTGCCAGGGTCTCCGGTGCGCTGCAGGATGCGCTCGGCGACGCCGCGACGTCCCGGCGGCTCACCGGCGAGGTCGCCGCGCTGTCGCGGCGGGCGGAGGGCGTGATCCAGACCGTCTCGCAGACGGTCGAACAAGGCGCGAGCCTCAATCGCGATGCCGTGCAGCGCGCCCGGCAGTCGCGGGAGACGGTCACGGCCCTCGCTCAGGCGGCGGACGACATCGGCGCGATCGTCGGCGTGATCACCGAGATCGCCGGCCAGACCAACCTTCTGGCGCTCAACGCCACGATCGAGGCGGCGCGGGCCGGCGAGGCGGGCCGCGGCTTTGCCATCGTGGCGAGCGAAGTGAAGTCGCTCGCGACCCAGACGGCCAAGTCGAGCGACGAGATCGGCCGCAAGGTCGGCGAGATCCAGACCGCCACCCGCCAGGCCGTCGACAGTCTCGCCTCGATCGCGGAATCGATCGAGGCGGTCGAGCAGGTCATGACCGCGATCACCGAGGCGATGGGCGACCAACGCGGCATCACGGCCGAGCTCGGCGGCCTCGCGGCCGAGACCGACGGCGCTGTCCGGTCGATGGACGCGGGCGTCGGCGAGATCGCGACGCTGGCCGAAGCGACCAGCCGCGACGTCGCCGACATGAACCGTGCCGCCGATGCCGTGCTCACCCGGGCGACCGGCGTTCTCGAGGAACTGCCGGCGATGGTCGAACGGGCGACCCGGGCGGCGGATCGTTCGGACCAGGGCGGCGCGCGGGCGGCCTGAGGCACCGTGCGACAGGTCGGCCCTCGCGGCTCCTGCCGATCAATCGGTGAGTTCGCGGGCGAACCAATAGGCCATCTTGTCGACCAGCTCGTGCATGCGCCGGTCCTCGTCCTGCAGCAGCATGACCGGCGGCCCGTTGACGCCGCGGTTCGAGATCGAGAGCGGCACCCGGCGCAGGACGGCGCCGTTCGGCCCGACCAGCAGGCCCGCGCCGGAGATCCAGTCGTCTTCGCCGTCGAGCATGCGGAACGAGCGCCCCGGATTGCTCGACAGGCTGATCGAGGAGATCTGCAGGACCGCTGTCGGCGCGCGGCGATCGGCTGTCATTAGTCCGGCGAACTGCGCGCGCATGGCGGGTTCGGCCGCGGCGGCGACGCGCGCGGCATAACGACTGACGCCCTTGGCGGCGAGCGGCGCGGCGTCAACCCGGACGGCTCGGACACGCTGCGCCGGGGCGGCCAGGGCGCTGCCGGCCATGGCGCCGAAGCCGATCAAGCCGACGAGAACGGCGCGGCGATGGGGATGAGTGTGTTCACGCATGACGGTTCCGGATGGTGGTGCGCCGGTCGCGGCGCGAGCGTCATCATAACGCCGAAAGACGGCAACGGGGTCGTCACGCGTGATCAGATCCGATCGATCGCGTGCAGGGCTTCGGCGAGGAATGGATGGAATTTTCCATCCGAGTTTGGTTCATTGCGTTCTGTTCCAGATGTGCGACCGATCGTGTCGTTCCGCGGGAGAATGAGCGCATGGACCAGGTCGTCGCGCCGACGTCCTATGACGAGTTGCAGTCCCGGCTGATCGAGCGGCTGCCGAACCTGCCGAAGCGGCTGCGGCAATGCGCGGAATTCGTGGCGGCGCATCCTGACCGAATCTCGTTCGCGACCGTCGCGGAGGTCGCCGAGGCGGCCGGCGTGCAGCCCTCGGCGGTGGTGCGGTTCTGCCAGGAACTCGGCTTCAGCGGCTATGGCCCGTTCCAACAGCTGTTCCGCGATCGGGTCGCCCGGCCGCTGCCGGACTATGCGACCCGGATCGCCGAGTTGCGCGCCATGGGGCGGGACAGTCCGCACGCGCTGCTGGTCGAGTTCGCCGAGGCCGGGCGCCTGTCGCTGCAGCAGCTCGTGCTGCAGGTCGGCGACGACCAGCTCAATGCCGCGGTCGCGGTGCTGGCCGCGGCGCGCACCATCCATGTCGTCGGCTATCGGCGGGCGTTTCCGGTCGCGGCCTATTTCGCCTATGTGCTCGAAAAGCTCGACGTTCCGGTGATGCTGCATGCGGGAACCGCCGGTTTCGTGCCCGCGACCGCGATCCAGCCGGACGACGCGCTGCTCGCAATCACCTTCGCGCCCTATACCCAGGCGACCGTCGATCTCGCCGAGGCGGCCCTCAAGCGAGGTGCCAAGGTGGTCGGCATCACCGACTCGCTCGCCAGCCCCCTGCATCAGATTGGCGCGCTGGTGCTGCTGGCGTCCGAGGTGTCGGTCGGCGCGTTCCGGCCGCTGTCGGCGCCGCTGACGCTCGCCATGACGCTCGCCGTCTCGCTCGGCGGCGCGCGTGCGCCGAGGCCGGATCCGAGCGTCTGAACGGGTCCCGCGCAAGGCCGGGTTCTCGATTGCCATTCCTCTGGATTTGGATTAGACGTTCCATTTAAGAAGAATATGGAACGACGCTCGGGCGAACCGCCTCGCGGCGAGCGCCGGCAGCGCCCCGTCTTCCAGGACGGACGGCGGTTGTCGGCGACGACCGATCGGCAGCACCGACATCCAACGAGCGACGGACCCGATCCGGCCTCCACGCAGGACGGCCGATCACCAGGGCAGAGGGAGACGCAGCAGTGACCGTCAATTTCGCCGTTCTCGGCGCCGGCCGTATCGGCAAGGTGCATGCCCGCGCGATCGCCGGCAATCCGGATGCCCGCATCGTCGCCGTCACCGATGCGCTGCCGGCGGCGGCTGAAGCGCTCTCGGCTTCGACGGGGGCGGAGATCCGCTCGATCGAGGCGATCGCCAAGAGCGCCGACGTCGACGCGGTGGCGATCTGCACGCCGACCGACACGCATGCGGACCTGATCGAGCTGTTCGCGCGCGCCGGCAAGGCGATCTTCTGCGAGAAGCCGGTCGATCTGTCGCTCGCCCGCGTGCAGGCTTGCCTGAAGGTCGTCGACGAGACGAAGGCGCCGCTGATGCTCGGCTTCAACCGGCGCTTCGATCCTGACTTCCGCGCCGTGAAGGCCGCGGTCGACCGCGGCGACATCGGCACGGTCGAGATGGTGACGATCGTGTCGCGCGATCCGGCGCCGCCGCCGGTCGAATATATCGGCCGTTCGGGCGGCATCTTCCGTGACATGACGATCCACGATTTCGACATGGCGCGCTGGCTGCTCGGCGAGGAGCCGGACACGGTGCTCGCCGCGGCCTCGGTGCTGGTCGATCCGGCGATCGGCACGGCCGGCGACTTCGACAGCGTCAACGTGATCCTGCGCACGGCCTCGGGCCGGCAGGCGGTGATCACCAACACGCGCCGCGCGGCTTACGGCTACGATCAGCGCATCGAGGTACTCGGCTCGCAGGGTGCGGTGTCGGCCGACAACACCCACCAGGCCAATATCCAGATCGCGACCGCCACGGGCTACGGCCGGCCGCCGCTGCTCGACTTCTTCATGACGCGCTATGTCGCGGCCTATGCCAACGAAATCGCGGCCTTCATCGCGGCGCTGCGCGACAAGACGCCGATGCCGGTCTCCGGCCATGACGGCCTGTTGGCGCTCGCGCTCGCCGAAGCCGCGCTGAAGTCGGTCGCCGAGGGTCGCGCGGTCACCGTCGCCGAAGTGACGGGCTGACCGCCATGGCGAAGCCGCTCGACGTCATCACCATCGGCCGCTCGTCGGTCGACCTCTACGGCGCGCAGGTCGGCGGCCGGCTCGAGGACATGCGGTCGTTCCAGAAATACGTCGGCGGCTCGCCCACCAACATGGCGACCGGCGCGGCACGGCTCGGGCTCAAATCCGCGCTGATCACCCGCGTCGGCGACGAACACATGGGCCGGTTCCTGCGCGAGGAACTGGCGCGCGAGGGCGTCGATGTGCGCGGTGTGGCGACCGACCCGGAGCGGCTGACCGCGCTCGTCATTCTCGGCATCCGTGACGACCGGCAGTTCCCGCTGATCTTCTATCGCGAGAACTGCGCCGACATGGCGCTGTGCGAGGCCGACATCGATCCGGCCTTCATCGCGGAGGCACGCGCGGTCGTCGCGACCGGCACGCACCTCAGCCATCCGCGGACCGAAGCCGCCGTGCTGAAGGCTCTCCGGCTCGCGCGCGAGACCGGTGCCCGCACGGCGCTCGACATCGACTACCGGCCGAATCTCTGGGGTCTTTCCGGCCACGGCGATGGCGAGAACCGGTTCATCGAGAGCGCGGCGGTCACCGCGCGGCTGCAGGCGCATCTGCATCTGTTCGACCTGATCGTCGGCACGGAAGAAGAGTTCCACATCGCCGGCGGCTCGACCGATACGATCGCCGCGCTCCGCGCCGTGCGCGCGCTGACGCCGGCGACGCTCGTCTGCAAGCGCGGCCCGATGGGCGCCAGCGCCTTTGCCGGGCCGATCCCCGACAGCCTCGACGCGGGCGAGGTCGGGCCGGGCTTCCCCGTGGAGGTCTTCAACGTGCTCGGCGCCGGCGACGGCTTCATGGCCGGGCTGCTGCGCGGCTGGCTCGACGACGAGCCTTGGCCGGTCACGCTCAAATACGCCAACGCCTGCGGCGCCTTCGCGGTCAGCCGGCACGGCTGCACGCCGGCGTATCCGAGCTGGGACGAGCTGCAGTTCTTCCTGAAGCGCGGCGTCGTCACGCCGGCGCTGCGCCACGATCCGGCGCTCGAACAGATCCACTGGTCGACCAACCGGACGCGCGAATGGCCGGAAATGCGGGTGTTCGCCTTCGACCATCGCCGGCAGTTCGAGGATCTGCCGGGCTTCACGCCCGAGAAGGCCGGCGCGTTCAAGCTCCTGTGCCTGCAAGCGGTCGAGACGGTCGCGGCCGGGCGTACCGGCTACGGCCTGCTCTGCGATGATCGGTTGGGTCGCGCGGCGTTGCAGCGGGCTGCCGGCAAGGGGCTCTGGATCGGCCGCCCGGCCGAGTGGCCCGGCTCGCGGCCGCTGACGCTGGAGCCCGATCTCGGTCCCGATTGTGGCGGCCTCGCCGAATGGCCGGCCGAGCACGTGGTCAAGGTGCTGTGCTTCTGCCATCCGGACGACGACGCGGCGACCTGGGAGGACCAGATCGCCACCGTCGAGCGGCTCTACACGAGTGCGCGGCGCAACGGTCTCGAGCTGCTGCTCGAAGTGATCCCGTCCAAGGTCGGGCCGGTCGACGACCGGACCACGGCGACGATCATCGAGCGCTTCTACGATCGCGGCATCTTCCCCGACTGGTGGAAGCTCGAGCCGCTCGAGACCGAAGCGGCCTGGGCGAATGCCTGCGCGGCGATCGCGCGCCACGATCCGCACTGCCGCGGCATCGTCGTGCTTGGGCTCGACGCGCCCGAGGTCGAGCTGATCCCGCGCCTCGAAGGCGCGGCCGCGCATGATCTGGTCAAGGGGTTTGCCGTCGGCCGGACGATCTGGGGCGCTTCCGCGCGCGCCTGGCTCCTCGGCGAGATCGACGACGCGACCGCCGTCGCGCAGATGGTCCAGAACTATGCGCGTCTCGCCGCCGTTTGGGACGGCGCGCGCCAACGCGCCGCCGCCTCCAGTGCTTCCGCCCCTGTTCCCGCCTGAGGTTTCGAGCCGATGACGACCGTTCGACTGACTGCCGCGCAGGCGATGGTGCGGTATCTCTCCGTCCAGATGAACGAGGACGGCGTGCCGTTCCTCGCCGGCTGCTGGGCGATCTTCGGCCATGGCAATGTCGCCGCGATCGGCGAGGCGCTGCATGGCGTCCGCGACGTGTTCCCGACCTGGCGAGGCCAGAACGAACAGACGATGGCGCATGCCGCGATCGCCTATGCCAAGCAGCTCGGCCGCCGCCGCGCCATGATGGTGACCTCGTCGATCGGACCGGGCGCGACCAACATCGTCACCGCCGCCGCGCTCGCGCATGTGAACCGCCTGCCGATCCTGATCGTGCCCGGCGACGTGTTTGCCGGCCGCGGTCCTGATCCGGTGCTGCAGCAGATCGAGGACTTCGGCGACGGCACGGTCAGCGCCAACGACTGTTTCCGACCGGTCAGCCGCTATTTCGATCGCATTATGCGACCGGAGCAGCTTCTCGCCGCGCTGCCGCGCGCGCTGGCGACCCTGACCGATCCGGCCGATTGCGGGCCGGTGACGCTCGCCTTCTGTCAGGACGTGCAGGCCGAGGCGTTCGACTGGCCCGAGGCCTTCTTCGAGCCGCGTGTCTGGCGGCAGCGGCGCGTGCGGCCGGACACGGCGGAGCTCGACGCGGTCGCGGCGGCGATCCGCGCTGCGTCGAAGCCGGTGATCGTCGCGGGCGGCGGCGTGCATTATTCCGGCGCGACGGCCGAACTCGCCCGTTTCGCCGAGGCACACGGCATTCCGGTCGTGGAAACCCAAGCCGGCAAATCATCGCTCCCCTGGGATCATCCGCTGAACCTCGGGCCGATCGGCGTGACGGGATCGTCGTCGGCCAACGCGGCGGCCGCCGAGGCGGATCTGGTGATCGGCGTCGGTACGCGGTTCCAGGATTTCACCACGGGCTCGTGGGCGCTGTTCCGGCGGCCGGGGCGCAAGCTCGTCAGCATCAATGTGGCGGCCTACGACGCGGTCAAGCATGGCGCGCTGCCGCTGCAGGCCGATGCGCGCGTCGCGCTCGGCGAACTCGATGCCGCGCTCGGCGATCATCGTTTCGCACAGCCCCCGGCGTCGCTGAAGGCGGACTGGTTCGCCGCCGTCGATCCGCTGACCGCCGTGCCGGCCGACGGCAACCAGCTTCCGACCGACCAGCAGGTGATCGGCGCTGTCCAGCGCGCGAGCCACCGCGACACGGTGGTCATGTGCGCGGCCGGCACCATGCCGGGCGAGCTGCACAAACTCTGGAAATCGCCGCGGCCGGGCGGCTACCACATGGAATACGGCTACTCCTGCATGGGCTACGAGATCGCCGGCGCCATGGGTATCAAGATGGCCGAGCCGGACCGCGACGTCGTCTGCATGCTCGGCGACGGCAGCTACCTGATGGCCAATTCCGAGCTGGTGACCGCGGCGATGATGGGCATCGCCTTCACGGTCGTCGTCACCGACAACCGCGGCTTCGGCTGCATCAACCGCCTGCAGCGGGCGACGGGGGGCGCGGAGTTCAACAATCTGCTCGCCCACACCGTCCACGAGACACTGCCGGCGATCGATTTCGCCGCCCATGCGGCTTCGCTCGGGGCGCAGGCGGTCAAGGTCGGCTCTGTCGCGGAGCTCGAACGCGCGCTCGCCGGTCGCAGGCAAGCGACCGGGCCCTATGTGATCGTGATCGACACCGACCCCTATCCGTCGACGCCGCATGGCGGCCACTGGTGGGATGTGGCGGTGCCGGAAGTCTCCACGCGCCGCGAGGTGCGCGATGCGCGCGCGGCTTACGAAAACGAACGCGGGAACCGGTCATGATCCTCTATGGCACCAATCCCATCGCCTGGTCGAATGACGACGATCAGAGCCTCGGCGCCGACATCAGCCTGGCGCAGTGCCTGGACGAGGCGAAGGCGATCGGCTTCGACGGCATCGAGAAGGGCCACAAGCTGCCGACCACGCCCGAGGGCATCGCGCGCGAGCTCGGTGGCCGCGGCCTGAAATACGTCTCCGGCTGGCACTCGCTGAACCTCCTGAAGAACAGCATCGAGGACGAGAAGGCGGCGATGAAGCCGTTCCTCGACCTGCTCAACGCCGTCGGCTCGAAGGTGATCATCACCTGCGAGACGTCGAACGCGATCCATGGCAACGACGCGGTCGGGCTCGCCGACAAGCCGGTGCTGAATATGGTCGACTGGCCGGCCTTCGGCGCCGGCGTCGAGGCGCTGGCGGCCTTCGCGGCTGAGCACGGCATCACGCTCGTCTACCACCACCACATGGGCACGATCGTCGAGACGCCGGAGGAGATCGACCTGTTCATGACCCACACGGGTCCGCACACGCATCTCCTGTTCGACACCGGCCATTGCTTCTTCGGTGGCGGCGACCCGGCGGTGGTCGCGGCCAAACACATGGCGCGCGTGAAGCACATCCACGCCAAGAACGTGCGGCCGTCGGTCATGGCCGAGGTGAAGGCCGGCAACCTGTCGTTCCTCGAGGGCGTGCGGCGCGGCGTGTTCACCGTGCCGGGCGACGCCGAGGGTGGCGTCGATTTCGTGCCGGTGCTCGCGACGGCGGCCAATCACGGTTACCAGGGCTGGCTGGTCATCGAGGCCGAGCAGGATCCGGCGGTGCGCAATCCGTTCGAGTACCAGAGCCTCGGCCTCGCCTCGCTCAAGGGTTTTGCGCGCGAAGCCGGCCTCGATCGGGCCTGAGGGGAGGGCGTCCCATGTCGAAGCTCCTGGTGAAGCCGTCGAGCACGACCGGCAAGGTCCATGACATCACGCCGACCTCGGCCGGCTGGACCTATGTCGGGTTCGAACTCCACCGTCTCGCGCCGGGCGAGACCGCGACCGGGTCGCTCGGCGCGGACGAAGCGATCCTGGTCGTGGTCGAGGGCAAGGCCGCGATCACCGCGGCGGGCCAGGACTGGGGTGTGCTCGGCGACCGGATGAATGTGTTCGAGAAGACGCCGCCGCATGCGCTCTACCTCCCGAACGGCAGCGACTGGCGGGCCATCGCCGAGACCGCGCTGACGCTCGCCGTCTGCAAGGCGCCGGGCAAGGGCGGCCACGCCGCGCGCCGGCTCGGGCCCGAGGGCATCACGCTGACGCAGCGCGGCACCGGCTCGAACACGCGCTGGATCAACAACATCGCGATGGAGGCCGAGGACGTCGCCGACAGCCTGCTGGTCACGGAGGTGTTCACGCCGGCCGGCAACTGGTCGTCCTACCCGTCGCATCGCCACGACGAGGACCGGTTTCCCGAGATCACCTATCTCGAGGAGACCTATTATCACCGCCTGAACCCGCCGCAGGGCTTCGCGGTCCAGCGCGTCTACACCGAGGACGGGTCGCTCGACGAGACGATCGCGGCGAAGAACCACGACGTGGTTCTGGTGCCGCGCGGCCACCACCCTTGCGGCGCGCCGCATGGTTATGAGCTCTATTATCTCAACGTGATGGCGGGACCCTTGCGGAAATGGCGGTTCATCGCCGATCCGGATCACGCCTGGTTGATGGGGTGACGGGGTGACGCTGCGTCCGTGCCGTGTGACGCTTGCGCGACATGATCTCCTACCTGCATGAGGGTCTTCCATGCTGAATCGGATCGGTGCGCTTCTCGTCTGTGGCTTGACCGCCTTGGCCCTGATCGTCGGCGATGCGACGGCGAAGGATCATGCCAAGATCGCGCCGATCACCGACGCGCGCGGCCCGGCCGGCGCGACCGTTGTGCTCGTGCGCCATGCCGAGAAGCCGGACGCCGGGCCGGGTCTCTCGCCGGCGGGCGAGGTCCGGGCCCGGAACTACGCCGATTATTTCCGCCGCTTTCAGGTCGACGGCCGGCCGCTCACTTTCGATACGCTGGTCGCCACCGCCGACAGCAAGAACAGCGCGCGGCCGCGCCTGACCATCACGCCGCTGTCGCAGGCGCTCGGCCTGCCGATCGAGCACGGTTTCGCCAATGCCGACGTGGCGGGCATGGTGCGCTGGCTCGGAGAGACCCAGCAGGGCCGGACGGTGCTGATTTCCTGGCACCACGGCATGATGCCGACGCTGCTGGCCAATCTCGGGGTCGAGGTGGCGCCGCTGATCCCGGGCGGCAAATGGCCGGGCGCGGTGTTCGACTGGGTGATCGTGCTGAAGTTCGACGCGCAAGGAAAGGTCGCCGACGCGCGCCGGATCGTCGAGCCGGCGGCGGTGGGTCAGGCAAAGGGCAACTGAGCCCGAGCAGTCCAAAGACCGGAGGGACTGACGCAGCAGCGCATCGGGCGTCAGAAAACTGGTGTCCCGGAAGGGATTCGAACCCCTGACCTACGGTTTAGGAAACCGTTGCTCTATCCTGCTGAGCTACCGGGACATGCGCTCCGCATAGCATGATTCAATCCGGCTTGCGAGATCGGCCCGGCGGGTCTCGCGGCTCGGTTTCGGCTGCTGTTTCAGCGCGGCGGTCCTGCCATCGTCGTGCTTCACAGATCCGTCGCGGCGCGGCCACAATGGTCCCGGAGCCAGCCACAATGTCGGCCGGCCGAGGTGGAACCTTGTTGCCGGAGCGTCGGTTCGCCGGCGCATCGCGGTTGCGCGGGCATGCGCGACCCGGTGCCGGGACCGGGAGATTTGGGGGCGATCGGTGATCGCGAAGGGGCCAATGTCGGAGCCGGGATACCGCCGCGGGGCTCGGCTCGCCGGCGTGCGTCCGGTCGCGGCGCTCGGTCGCGCGCGCCGCCGGCTGCTCGGCTGTGCTATCGTCCTCCTGTGCTTTGGTGTGTTGTGCTGCGTTTTGGACTCGGCCGGCGCGGAGCCCGTGCGCGCCGATCCGCGCTGCCTCGGGGCGATCGAGCCCGAGCCCGTGCGGATCGCGGCCGCGCTCGGGGCTGATACGGTGCGGCTCGGCGACGGGCGTGTCGTGCGGCTCGCGGGGATCGTGGGGCCGAGGCCGCCGCTCGCGGGGCGTGGCCGGGACCTCGATCTCGGAGAACTCTCCGAGACGGCACGCGCCCGGCTCGCCGCGCTCGCCTCCGATTGGGAATTCTCGCTGGCGGGGCGCGGCACCGACCGGCATGGCCGGACGGTCGGGCATCTCGTCCGGGTGGTCGATCGCGTCTCGCTTGCCGCCACGCTGGTCGGCGAGGGGCTCGCGAAGGTCGTGCCGGACGGCGATGCCTGTGCGCGCGGGCATCTCGATCTTGAAGCGCGGGCGCGCGCGGCGGAACGCGGGCTCTGGCGCGAAGCCGCGCTGAAGCCGTTTGCCGCGGTCGACCACGGGCTCGCGGGCGAACAGGGAAGCTATGCGATCGTGGAGGGGCGGGTCGTCTCGGTGGGACGTTCGGGAACCCGAACCTATCTCAATTTCGGTACGGATTTACGGCGTGACTTCGCGGTTGTCATCGACGATAAGAGCCGGGCCGCGATCGAGGCGGCCGGCTTCGGACCGGCGAAACTCGACGGCAAGACGATCCGGGTCCGTGGTCTGGTGACGGCGCTCGATCCCTCGGGGCGAGATGGCGCCCGCATCGCGATCACGATGCCGGAACAGATCGAATGGGTGAAGCGGTGAGCGTCGCGAGGCGGATCTGCGGGTGGACCGAAGCGCTGGGCCGGATCGTTCCGGCGACCGGCGTCTTGGTCGCGACCGCGATCGTGCTGGCGGCCTGCTCCTCGGTCGGCGGTTCGGTCGACACGATGATCGAGCCGACCGCGGCGCCGTCCAACGTCATCTCCCCCGGCCTCAACCCGCCGAGCACCGACCCCGAGCACGATCGCATCGTCGCGAGCTACGGCGGGGTCTACGACGATCCGGCCGCCGCTCAGGCGCTCGCGCGCGCCGTCGGCCGGCTGGTCGCGGCCTCCGACGACCCGTCGCAGGCCTATCGGATCACCATCCTCAACGCCTCGGTCGTGAACGCCTTCGCGCTGCCGACCGGCAATCTCTATGTCACGCGCGGTCTGCTCGCGCTCGCCAACGATACGTCCGAAGTCGCGGCGGTGATCGCGCACGAGATGGCGCATGTCACCGCGCGCCATGCCATCGCCCGCCAGCGCCGGCAGGAAGCGGCGCTGGTGGTCAATCGCGCGCTCAGCAATGCGCCGGCGGATTCCGACGCCCAGCGGCTGGCGCTGACCACGACGCAGCTGTCGCTCGCCCGGTTCAGCCAGGTGCAAGAACTGGAGGCCGACGCGATCGGTGTGCGCACACTGGCGCGCGCCGGCTTCGATCCGTTCGCCGCCTCGCGCTTCCTGTCGAGCATGGCGCGCTATGCCGAATATCGCGCCAACCGCGCCGGCCAGCAGGGGGAGAAAGGCCGACCCGACTTCCTGTCCTCGCACCCCTCGACGCCGGAGCGCATCACCTTCGCGGTCCGGGCGGCGCGCGAGATCGCGGCGCCGGGCATCGGCGAGCAGGAGCGCGAACGCTACCTGCAGGGCCTCGACGGCATGATCTTCGGCGACAATCCGTCCGAAGGGTTCGTGCGCGGGCGCAACTTCCAGCACAAGGCGCTCGGCATCCAGTTCACCGTGCCGCAGGGCTATACGCTGGAGAATTCCTCGGTCGCGGTCCACGCCACCGACGCGCAAGGCACCGCCATGCGCTTCGATGGCGTCGCGGTGCCGCAGGCGACCGCGCTGACCGACTATCTGGCCTCGGGCTGGATCAACGGGCTGGTGCGCGACAGCATCCGGCCGATGCAGGTCGGCGAGTTCCAGGGCGCGGCGGCGACCGCGATCACCGATGGCTGGACCTTCCGGGTCGGCGTGGTGCGCTATGGCAAGACCACCTACCGGTTCATCTTCGCCGCCCAGGATCAGGGCGTCTCGCTCGACGAGGCGTTCCAGCAGACCTTGCAGAGCTTCCGGCGCCTGACGCCCGAGGAATCCGCCCGGCTGAGGCCGCTCAGGCTGCGTCTGGTCAAGGTGAAGATGGGCGACACGGTCGACAAGCTGGCGGAGCAGATGTCCGGTGTCGATCGCAAGAGCGAGCTGTTCCGTGTCCTGAACGGGCTGGAGCCCGGCGAGCAGCCGGATCCGGGCAAGCTGATGAAGGTCGTCACCGACCAGTGACGGCCGGCCTCACACGAAGGCGGCATGGTCCGGCTGCTGGCGCAGCAGCGCGACCTTGAGCTTCTCGAGCGCGCGGTTCTCGATCTGCCGGACGCGCTCTTTGGAGATGCCGAGCTTCTCGCCGAGGGCCTCGAGCGTCGCGCCGTCGTCTTCGAGCCGGCGCTCGCGCACGATGCGCAGTTCGCGCTCGGACAGCACCTTCAGCGCGCCGCGCAGCCAGATGGTCCGCCGCTCGCCGTCGATCTGCTCCCCCACCATCTCGTCCTGCAAGGGCGCATCGGCGACGAGGAAGTCTTGCCGATCCGAGCCGCCGCCGTCGGCTTCCGAGAGCGGCGCATTGAGCGAGGTGTCGGGCGCCGAGAGCCGGGCGTTCATCGCCTCGACATCGGCGCGCGAGACGCCGACCGCGTTGGCGATCTCGGTGAACATCTCTGTTTCGGTCAGGTCGGAGGTGCCGCGGGCGAGCTTGGCGCGCAGGCGGCGCAGGTTGAAGAACAGCGCCTTCTGCGAGGACGACGTGCCGCCGCGCACGATCGACCAGTTGCGCAGGACATAGTCCTGGATCGCGGCGCGGATCCACCAGGTGGCGTAGGTCGAGAACCGCACTTCGCGGGCCGGCTCGAAGCGGGCGGCGGCCTCGAGCAGGCCGACATGACCTTCCTGGATCAGGTCGGAGGCCGGCAGGCCGAAATGCTTGAAGCGCGCGGCCAGCGCGATGACCAGGCGCATGTGCGCGGCGGTTAGGCGGTGCAGCGCCGCCTCGTCGCGGCCGTCGCGCCAGCGGACGGCGAGGTCGTGCTCCTCCTCGCGGCCGAGGTACGGAGCCTCCATTGCCGCCTTCACGAACCGCCGTCTGGCGTTCATCGGACTCGTCATGACCAGTCCCTCTCGCTTCCTCCCGGCATCTCATACGTAGACGCCCCGATGTCGGATCTGAAGACCATCGTCGTCGCACCTTGGTCTATGCCGAAAAACCCCCTGGTGATTTGCTCCGATGGTCGGCAAAGACGCTTACGCCTCCGTGACATCGGCCGATGTCGCCTGAGAGGCGCGTGAAACGCAGCGGGACCTTGCGGCACCGTCCGATACGTCGTCGACGACGGGCGTCACCGACAACCCCCCGATGCTGCAATGCAAAGCGAGCGACTCGGTTCCGTCACGTCGCGCGTCACGAAAAGTTGACGTCAGGGCACAAAAAAACCCGGAGGCTTTCGCCTCCGGGCTGGTCGACTGCGAGCGACGCAGGGACGGCTTACGCCGCCTCTTCCTGCTCCTCGTCGATGAACTCCTGATCGGTCTCGGCCTCGGCCTCGACTTCCTCGCCCTTGGCGACGCGCCGCGGGCTCTTCATCAGGTTCTGTTCGATCTGGCGGATCGCCTCGGTCTCGGAGATGCGGTTCACCGCGCCGACCTCACGGGCCATGCGATCGAGGGCGGCTTCATAGAGCTGGCGCTCCGAATAGGACTGCTCGGGCTGGTTCTCGGCACGGAACAGGTCGCGGACGACTTCCGCGATCGCGACGAGATCGCCGGAGTTGATCTTGGCTTCGTACTCCTGCGCGCGGCGCGACCACATGGTGCGCTTCACACGGGCGCGGCCCTTCACCGTCTCGAGCGCCTTCTTGACCACGGTCGCCTCGGAGAGCTTGCGCATGCCGACCGCCGCGATCTTGGAGACCGGAACGCGCAGCGTCATCTTGTCCTTCTCGAAGGAGATGACGAAGAGTTCGAGCTTGTAGCCCGCGATTTCCTGCTCTTCGATGCTCGTGATCTGACCGACGCCGTGCGCCGGATACACGATGTGCTCCCCCGCCTTGAACCCATGACGCGTCTGCGACGTCTTCTTGATGGTGGTGGTGGCCATACGCCCGATACTCCTGCCCGTGTTCGGCCCCGCCGGCGGGGCCTTGCGAGAGACACCATCCTCGATCGTCGGCGCGGGACGCCGTCGGTCAGCGCGGTTCGACACGAAAGTGGCGTCCGCAGCGACGCCGCAGGACGCTCAACTCGAGCCGCTCGGATGTTCAGTCGGTCCGGAAGGACACTCTCCGCCTCGGCGTGGGACATGTCATGGCTTCGTGCTGAGCAGTAAGGCAGCTCAAGCAGACCATTCTTGACTCCCTTTGGGAGGTGCCGGCGGGGGAAAACTTCGACTGTCTGTACTGCATACCACAAAATACGCGGGTGTGAAAGCACCAGCGTCGGAGGACAGTCGTTGAAAGTTAAATACTTCAGGGGCCGGTCGGGCCGGTGCCCGACCGCTTCATGTCCCGGTCTGACGCGTTGCCGCGGTCACGGCATCGCAGGGCCGATCGAGCCGCCGCGACCGCCGCGCGCACAAGCAACCAGGCCCACGGCGGGCCGGGTCATCGGATGCGGATCGCGGTGATCGGTCCGGTGCGGTCGCGCGGTCAGTCGCCCTTGCCGGGCTTCGGCGAGAAATGGCTCTCGAGCTTGTTGGCCACGCCGTCCCATTCCTTGGCGTCGGCGGGCGCGTCGCGCTTGGAGGTGATGTTCGGCCACTGCGCGGCGTATTCCGCGTTCAGTCCCAACCACTTCTCGAGGCCGGCCTCGGTGTCGGGCTTGATCGCCTCGGCCGGGCATTCCGGCTCGCAGACGCCGCAGTCGATGCATTCGTCGGGATGGATGACCAGCATGTTCTCACCCTCGTAGAAGCAATCCACGGGGCAGACCTCGACACAGTCGGTGTACTTGCACTTGATGCAGTTGTCGGTGACCACGTAGGTCATGGCGCGATCCTCTCGCCTTCCGCCGCCGGCGGGACAAGCTCCGCTGGACGCGGGGCGGCCTTTCACGGGGCACGGGTTAGCCAATGTCCGGCAGGAGCGCAAGCGCGGACACCGTCCGCCCTTGCGCTACCGGGTGAATTACGCGGCGCATCCCAGCCATGCGCGACCGTCCCTGCCGCCGCGCGACAAGGAAGGGCGCTCGATGGTTCAGGTCTGCCCCGGCGGGGTCGGCGGCGCCAGATCCTCATAGAGCAGGCGGGCCGCCGACGCCGGGCCGCGGCGATCGGCGAAGCCGAGCACCTTGAGCACCAGCACCTGCCGCGCCAGCGTGACGGTCAGGACGTCGCCGATCCTGATCGGGTGGGCCGCGGTGTCGATCCGGGCACGGTTCAGCCGGACGTGGCCCGAACGCACGAGATCCTGGGCGGCGGTCCGCGTCTTCACGACGCGGGCGTGCCAGAGCCATTTGTCGATGCGTTGTCGGTCCTCGGCCGGTGCCGCGTCTCTCGTCACCGCACGTCCTCGCGACGGCCGGTCACTTCTCCGGCTTCTGCTTCTGCTCCATCGACGCCTTCAGTGCGGCGAGCGCGGCGAAGGGCGAATTCGGATCGAGCGGCTTCTCCGGGCGCTTCGGCTTGTCGTGGCCGGATCGGCGATCGGCGCCATGGCCACCACCGAAACCGCCACCGTGCCCACCACCATGGCCGCCCCGATCCGGCCGGTCGCGACGCTCGCCGTGCGGCCGATCGCCACGCGGGGGCGATCGCCCTGCGGACGACCGCCTTCACGCGGCGGGCGGCCGCCGTCGCCGACCGGGGCTTCGAGGCGCGGCGCTGGGCTGCGTTCGGCTCGCGCGGCGGACGACGGTCGTCGCGCCGCTCGTCACGGCGCGGACCGCGATGCTGGTGGTCGCCGCGCTCGAACCGGCCGGGCCGCCACACGTCGACTTCCAGAAGCTCCGGCTCGGTCGGCGGCTCGGCCGGCGCGTCGCTCGTGGCAGCAGCTTCCTCCGCGGGGGCGGCGGCTTCGGCAGAGGCCTCGGTCTCGACGGCCGGCGCTTCGGCATTCGCCTCGGCAGCCGGCGTCGTCTCCGACGCCTCGATGGCCACGGGCGTCTCGGGCGCGGCCTCGATCGTGGCGACGATCTCGGCCGGCGCCTCGGAGGCATCGGTCGCGGCCTCGGTGGTCTCCGATGCCTCGGCGCTCGCCGACGCAGCGGCAGCGGCCTCGGCATGGGCCGCGGCAGCCACGGCCGCCGGCTCCAGACGGACCGGACGCGGCGCGGGCTTCGGCAGCTTGCGCTTCTCGACCCGATAGCCGAGCGACTTCAGGATCGAGGCGAAGTCCTCTCCCGAGCAGCCGAGCAGCGAGGTCATGGCGACCGTTACCGTGAAGGCGCCGCCGCCGGGCACCGCACCCTCGGGCGGCGTCACGGTCGGATCGAGCGGCTTCCAGGCGATCAGCGGCCGGATGATGTCGGCGAGACGCTCCAGGATGTCGATACGCACCGCGCGCTCGCCGCAGACGCGGAAACCGCCGAGGCGGTAGAGCGCCTTCGGCATCGCCTTGTCGACCGGGATCGAAGTGCGGCCCGAGGCCGAGAGCTGGTGCAGCTCGGCGATCTGCTGCGGATCGGCATCGGCGTGCTGCAAGGACCACAGCAGCGCGATGAGCCCGCTCGGCGCCGGCTTCAGGAGCAGCGGCACGAACACGTGGTAGGCGCCGAAGCGGACGCCGTACTTGCGCAGGCCGGCGCGCATCGGCTGATCGAGCGACTTGATCTCGTCGGCGATCTGCGACCGCTCCAAGACACCGAGGCCCTCGACGAGCTGGAAGGCGACGCCGCGGGCGATGCCTTCGAGATCGGGGGCGTCGCGCAGGTCGGTCAGCGGCTTCAAGAGCGTCTCGACGTGGGTCTTCACCCACTGGTCGAGCCGCGCCTGCACCTTGTCGCGGGCCGGACCGGTCAGCTGCTCGTCGGCGAGCAGCAGCACGGCGGGCCGCAAGGCGTCGTCGGCACGGGCGAGCTTGCCGACCGTTTCGCCGAGCCAGCGCAGCGTGCCGTCGGCGGCGAGGGCGATCTCGCCGGCGCCGGCGCGTGACAGTTTGTCCGCGCGGGCTTCGAATTCGGTGGCGAGCACCTTCGAAGCGGCGTTGCGGACGGCTTTGGCATCGGGTCCTTCGGCCGTGGTGTCCGGTTGGAACCGGAACCCTTGAAGGTGGCCGACACGATGACCCTCGACGACGACGTCGCCGGCGGGGGTGATCTCCGCTTCGAGCATAGCGTTCTCTCTCAGGCGTCTCATCAAGACGGAAGTCCTGCGATCCACGAAACGCTGTGTGAGGCGTTCGTGCAAGGCGTCGGACAGCCGATCCTCGATCGCGCGCGTCTTGTCGCGCCAGTGGACGGGGTCCGTCAACCAGTCCGGACGATTTGCGATGAAGGTCCAGGTACGGATATGGGCGATTCTGTTCGACAGTGTGTCGATATCGCCATCGATCTTGTCCGCTTCGGCGACCTGCCGGGCGAACCAGTCGTCCGATATCGTGCCGCGTCGAACGAGAAAATCATAGAGCGTCGTGACCAGTTCCGCATGGTTTGCCGGCGCTATCTTGCGATAATCGGGCACTTGGCAGACGTCCCATAGCAGCGTGACCAGCGCTTCGCCCTTGGCATTTGGCGCGATGTCGCCGTCGCGGGCGGCGAATTCGAGCGCGGTCACATCGTCGGCCGGGGGCGCCTTGGCGAGGCCTTCCTCGGCCGGCGCGCGGTCGAGCGACCGGCGCAGCGCGTCGATCGAGCTGAAATCGAGCTGCGGATTGCGCCACTGCAACACTTTCAGCGGCGCGAACTGGTGGGTTTCCAGCGCCTGGACCAGCTCGTCGTCGAGCGGATCGACCCGACCCGTCACACCAAAGGTGCCGTCGCGCAGGTGCCGGCCGGCGCGGCCGGCGATCTGGCCGAGCTCGGCGGCGGAGAGGTTGCGATATTGATAGCCGTCGAACTTGCGGTTCCCGGCGAAGGCGACATGGTCGACATCGAGGTTGAGCCCCATGCCGACCGCGTCGGTCGCGATCAAGAAATCGACGTCGCCGGACTGGAACAGATCGACCTGTGCATTGCGGGTGCGCGGGCTGAGCGCGCCGAGCACGACCGCGGCGCCGCCGCGCTGGCGGCGGATCAGCTCGGCGATCGCGTAGACCTCGTCGGCCGAGAAGGCGACGATCGCGGAGCGCGCGGGGAGGCGCGTGATCTTTTTGGACCCGGCATAGGTCAGCTGCGACATGCGCGGCCGCGTCACGACATTGAGGCCGGGCAGCAGTTTCTCGAGCAGCCCGCGCACGGTCTGTGCACCGAGCAGCAGGGTTTCGCCTCGGCCGCGCAAGTTCAGGATGCGGTCGGTGAAGACATGGCCGCGCTCGAGATCGCCGGCGAGCTGGACCTCGTCGATGGCGACGAAGTCGACGTCGGTCTCCTTCGGCATCGCTTCGACGGTCGAGACGAAATAGCGCGGATTCGGCGGGATGATCTTCTCTTCGCCGGTGATCAGCGCGACCTGATCGGCGCCGGCACGCGCCGCGATCTTCTGATAGACCTCACGCGCGAGCAGGCGCAGCGGCAGTCCGATCAGCCCCGACTTGTGCGCGAGCATGCGCTCGATCGCCAGATGGGTCTTGCCGGTGTTGGTCGGCCCGAGCACCGCGGTCACGGTTTTCGCTCGGATCGAAGGGGGCAGGGGCGCGCGAGACAGCGGGTTCATGGCCGTATGTGCGAGGAGGCGGTCCCGGAACGGTGTCGACCGCGATGGTGACCATCATGGCGACCGGCGTCCGGCTCCGCGGCGGATCACGTCGGCTCGGCCGGTGATCGCTGGGAATCGTGAAGATCGACGGCGGGCATCGATCGCTTGGGGGTCGATGGTGCGGGGCGCGGCTCCAGACAGGGGGAGGCGGAGGACCCGGAAGGGCGGATCCCGGGGCGGGGGCCCGCGTTCCTAGCACAGGTGGCGCGCGGATGCGTGCCTTTTCAAGGGGGGCGCGTGGAATTGCCGTGGCGCCGATCCCGCCGCCGTGGGCGCGACGGGTGTCGCCTTTTGAAGGATGTTCGGGACAACTGGAACGAGTCTCGAACGAATCGCGTCCGAATCGCTGACTTCAGACGATTCAGGATTCGTTCACGGCTCGATCTAGCTCGAGCAGCGTCTCCGGCTACCAAATCGTGATTCAAGGCAAGGGCTTGACTCGGCCGTGTCTCAATTCTTGTTAACGACTTCGTCCCCGGATGGCGCACGCGACTCGGCGACTGTCAACCGCAACTTCGCCGAGTCTCGGTCTCGACTCGTTAACGAACGCCGGCCGCCGTGAACGACTCACGGACGACTCGGGCACGAATCGCGAGATCGACGCCTTTCGCGTTTCGTTCACGGCCAGATCTGGTGGTCCGAGCGGATCGCAGGCCCAAGCGCGAAGCCGGTTGGCGTGCGAAGGGCCTAGTTTCGCGGCTCGGCCGGTCAGCATCTCGTATCGTTTCGGGACGCGGTTCGTCGGTTCGCGCGATCGGCGTCGGATTGAAAAAAGGTAAATTCTCTTAAAGCGTTGGGCGACACGCGCCTTCACCTCTCGACGAGAGCGGGAACGGGCGGGGCACGAATCGGCGTCCGATGTCGATTCGCATTTTGTTCTCGCTCGATGTCGTGAGGCAGCGGCCCGGCCACGCTAGATCTGGGCGGTTCGGAAGCCTCCGGAGCGGCGCGTCCCGGCCTGATCTTCATCATTCCGTCCCGCATCGGGATGGGATTAACGACAGGTAAATCGACGGCGTGTCGGGGTTTTCATGCTTCGGCGAAACAGCGAACGATGCGGCGACGAATCATCGACGGCGCGGCGTTTCCGGATTTGTTCTCGCCGGATGTGGTGGCGCCGGTGCGCGCTGACTCAACATCTAGCGCAGCGGTCTGCGCGCGGGCGCCCGCGAAGGCGGTCCGGGTTAAGAGCCTTGTTCCTTAGCGGGACGGGTATGGCGGCGTCGAACTCCAGCCCCGCGGTTGCGGAGACGGCAAGGCAAAGCCCCGGCGGGCAGGGCCGGCCGGCGCTTGAGGAAAAGGCCAAGAAGCTGTGATGTGCGGCGTCAGGCGGTCACTTGACCGCCTGGGTCTGGTTGCCGGCGCCGTTCTGCGCGGTGCGCGTCACCTTCTCGAGGTCGACGACCACGGTACCGACCATGGTGCGGACCGAGATCTTGACCGGAATATAGAGCCCGACGTCCGAGGCGAGGCCGAGGGTGACCGACAGGTCCTTGTTCTC
Source organism: Ancalomicrobiaceae bacterium S20 (assembly GCA_040269895.1). Taxonomy (NCBI): domain Bacteria; kingdom Pseudomonadati; phylum Pseudomonadota; class Alphaproteobacteria; order Hyphomicrobiales; family Ancalomicrobiaceae; genus Methyloraptor; species Methyloraptor flagellatus. The sequence continues at coordinate 4,643,540 of CP158568.1, forward strand.
GGACATGAACTTGGTGCCCTTGGCGTCCGGCTTGTGGCCGGCGACCGGGATCCAGCGGGCCGAGCAGGTCACGAACGGACCCGAAATGCCGTCGCGCTTGCCCTCTTCGGATGCCGCGTAGGAGAGCTTGACGTCGTAGCGCGTCCAGCCGTCGAAGACCGGGAAGCTGCGCTCGCAGACGCTCTCGGGCTTCTGGTCGAGTTTGCGCACCGGCATCAGGATCGCGCTCAGCGGATCGACGATGTTCTTCTGGTGCTCCGGACCGATCGGGATGCGGTCCGGCTGCGGCTTGGTCGGCGGCTCGACTTCCATCGCCTTGATCGTGCCGGCGTTCATGGCCAGCACGACCTTCTGGCTCTTGCGGTCGTCGCGGGCGTCGAGATTGTAGGTGACGGGCAGCGGCTTGCCGTCCTTGATCGCGCCGGTCGACATCGCCTCGCCCTTGGCGGTGACGATCGCCTTGGCGACGCCGGCGGTGCGATAGCCGACCTTGGCGGTGTAGAGGTCGTTCTGCGTCTTCACGAGCAGATTGGCGCGCGCCAGTTCGATCCCGGCGATGGTCACCTCGTAGGAGGCCTTCAACTCGCCGTCGGGCTGGGCGTGGGCGGTCGAGGCGGCGCCGGCCGTCGCCGCGGCGGCGATCGCACAAGCGGCGGCGCGGGCGCGGATCGCGCCTGACGCGGCCGAAGCCCTAACGATCCGGGCGCCTGCTGTCTTCGCGGGGCGGGCCTTCAGAATGCGGACCACGGACGATCTCCGTTCAAGCGAGGTCGACGGCTCCGGCGACGACGGTGCAATCCCGAACACTGTTGATCCCGAGACTGCGGCCCCGAGACCGCGGCCCCGAGACTTCGTCAGCCGGGACGGGCCCGACCACCGAGCGGCTTCGGTACGGGGCCTCTGCGGTCGGGAATCGGCGGGCATCCGGATCGAGCGTCACGCTGCGAGCGGATTAGGACGAATGTTTGTCGGGTCGCGCAAGCCGTGTCATTCTACGGTCGTCGATTCCGGGGGACAACGCATGCCATGGCCCCTGGCAGGTTGCCGAAGCCGATCCGCGCGCGAGGCCGCGCTTGCGGGGATAGCCGTCTGTTGTACGAGCCTGAAATCGCGTGCGGGCTTGACGCCGGGCGGGCGCCCGCCTATACGAACCCAACTTTTCCGACACCTCGTGAGACGTACGATCCGGTGTCACCGGGCGAGAGCCCGTGCGGACACGGACGACAAGAAGGACTTTTGCCATGGCTCGGCGCTGCGAACTGACCGGCAAGGGCGTGCAGACCGGACATAACGTCAGCCACGCCAACAACAAGACCAAGCGGCGCTTCCTGCCGAACCTGGTCAATGTGACGCTGATCTCCGACTCCCTCGGCCGGAACGTCAAGCTGCGCATCTCGGCGAACGCGCTGCGTTCGGTCGAGCATCGCGGCGGCCTCGACGCGTTCCTGGCGAAGGCGGACGATCGTGAGCTGTCGCCGCGCGCGCAGCTCATCAAGCGCGAGATCGCCCAGAAGGCCGCCCAGGCCTGACGAGCGGGCCCGGCGGGCTCTCCCGCCGGCGCTTCCGGTCCGCGGCTCCTTCTCGAAAGGGGCGGCAGCGGATCGTTCCTCGAAGACTTTCGTGAACCGGCTGGATCCCCGCGATCCGGCCGGTTTGCGCTCGTCTTCACGTCGCGTGGCCTGTTTTGCCGCGCTTGCATCCGGAGACTGAACCCATGTCCCGTTCTTCTACATCCCGCCTTGGCTTGAATGCGGTGCCGCGAACGGCACTGCTCGTCGCCGTGGCGGCGATGACCGCCGTGGTCGTCGCCTCCAACGTGCTGGTGCAATATCCCGTCGCGGCCAGGATCGGCCGGATCGACCTCGCCGATCTGCTGACCTGGGGCACCTTCTCCTATCCGCTCGCCTTCCTGGTCACCGACCTGACCAATCGGCGCTTCGGCGCGGCGATCGCCCGGCGCGTCGTCCTCGCCGGCTTCGCGGTCGCGGTCGTGCTGTCGCTGGCGCTGTCCTCGCCGCGCATCGCGATCGCCTCGGGTCTGGCGTTCCTGATCGGCCAGCTGCTCGACGTAACGCTGTTCGATCGGCTGCGCCGGTCGGTTGCCTGGTGGAAGGCGCCTTTCGTCGGCTCGGTCGCCGGATCGATCACGGATACCGCCGTGTTCTTCTCGCTCGCCTTCGCGCCGGTGTTCGGCTTCATCGCCGCAAGCGACGCCTTTGCGATCGAGACCGCGCCGTTCCTGGCCGGCCTCGCCTTCGATGCGCCGCGCTGGATCAGCTGGGCGGTCGCCGACCTCAGTGTGAAGCTCGTCTTCGCGGTCGCGCTGCTGGTGCCCTACCGCCTGATCATGAATGCGCTCTGGCCGATGCCGGCCGCGCAGACCGCCTGATCGGCGCATCCTGCAAAAATGAAGAAGCCCGGTGCGGAGGTCATCCGCACCGGGCTTTTCTCTTTCGATCCGAGGTCGATCCGAGGCTCAGCGCTCGGCGCCGTCGTCGCTGCGGGCGGCCTCGCCGCGGGCCTCGGCCGTGCGCGTTGCGCCGGAGACCTTGAAGCGGCTCGCGGTCACGACCAGCTTGCCCGACGGCGTGCCGATGACGACCTTGTGCGGGATCAGGATGTTGGTCGAGGCGACCGGCACGAACACGATCGAGAACTCGATGTTGCGCTCATACTCGAGCTCGGCCTGCGACAACGGCCGGAAGCCGGCGATCGGGCGATAGGCGACGGCGCAGATCAGCGCCGGGCCCGAGTAGGAGCCCGGTTCGCCCTTCACCTCGGTCTTGGCGCCATAGATCATGTGCAGGTCGTAGCGCGCCCGGCCGTCGAACACCTTGACCGTGCGATTGCAGACCTCGGCGCTCAGCGGGTCGCGCGCCTTGCCGGCCGAGATCACGAAGGCGCCGAGCGGATCGACGATGCCGCGCTTGTGCGCGGGCGTGACGGGCGTGCGCCGTTCCCAGCCGGGGATGCGGATCTCGGAGGCGGAGACGTTGGTCACCGCATTGTTGGCGAGTGCCATCTCGACATGGTTCGGCACCGGGCCGCCCGCGATGTCGAGCATATAGGCCTTTGGCGAGATCTGGCCGCCGTAGAGGGCGCGACCGGCGGTAGTCGCGGTCGCCTGCCGGTTGGCGATCAGGGCTGCGAGGCCGGTCACCTGCGCGCCGATCGAGGCGGCATATTCGCCGTTGCGCGCGACGCTGAAGGAGAGCGTGCCGGCGCCGATCGGGAAGCCGCCGATCGTCGCGCCATAGGCGGCGTCGACAGTCACCTCGGCTGCGCGGGCGGGTGCAGCGCCGGCCATCAGCGTGGCGGCGAGGCCGAGCGCGGCAAGGCCGCGGGCAGCGGTCCGGGACATGGGCGAACGAGCGGTCGACATGGTTGTCGGGACCATGGCTGTCGAGACCTCCTGGGCCGAGCGGGGGATGGAGCCGGGCGAAAACCCGACGACGCTCCGGCACCGAATGAATGGACGGCCGCCCGGCGGGCGGTCCCCGATCCTTTGAACAGGATTAACCTTAGCGATCCCTTAATCCGGTACGGATTTCCGGGACTTCGTCAAGTGCGATGCAGCATGGCGCGGGTTCATTCGCCCTGCAACCGGAACCGCAACAGCACGGTGCGCTGGAGCGAGGACTTGTTGTCGTCGGAGATCAGCGTCAGGATCGTGCCGCCGTCGGGCGCGCGATCGACCGCGAGACCTTCCATGTTGTCGATCTCGCTGCCCATGTCGGCCTCGATCAGCACCTCGCCGTCGACGATCCGGCCGGGAAGCAGAGACGCGGCGGGGATGCGCCGCATGCGCATGCGGACGCCGTCCGTCCAGCGGAAGCGGCGTTCGAGCACGAGGAGATCGCCGGAGGGCAGAAAGGCGGCGTCGGTGATCGAAAAGCCGTCGATGCGGCGGAGCGACAGCCGGCCGGCGTGGGGTCCGCCGACGATCCAGACCGGATGATCGGGTTCGGTGCCGATCGGCTCCTCGCCGATCAGGACGAGCGCCGGGCCGAGCGGGTGGCCCGCGGGTGCGCAGGCGATCGCCTCGAGGCCGGAATTGAGCTTGAGGCGCGTGATCTCGGCCGGTATGCCCGGCGCCGGTTGCGGCTTAGCCAGATAGACGTCGTCGAGGCCGCCTGGCGCCGGATAGGCGAGCACGCGGTGGACCTGCTCGAAGCCGACGAACACCGCCGTGCGGCCGCCGATCCGGCACAGCGCGAAGCTCTCGCTGTCGGAGAGGCGCTTGCCCTCGAAGGGCTTGCCGTGCTCGTCCAGCAGCGGCGCGGTCTCGGGCGAGCCGATCGTGCCGGTCGGCCGGCCCTTGGCGTCGGTCTCGATCGTAAAGCGCAGCCAGTCGGCCTCGTCGGAGAGCGTCACCAGCGCGCGGCCGGCGTCGCGGCTCGCGAGCGACGAATAGCCGCCGAAGCGGGAATCGCGGCTCCACAGCACGAGACCGCCGAGCCACTCGAGCCTGCCGAAGATCCGGCGGGTCGGATCGCCAGCGGAAAAGCGGTCGAGCGCGCGGGCCTGGACCGCGATCGGGGCGAGACCCGGCTGCCGCGGCTCGGCGATGGCGTCTTTCGCCAGCGACAGCGGCACGAGCGCGATGACGAGGAGCCGGACCGCCGCGATCAGACGGCGGCGCCGGGATGGCCTCGGCGCGTCGCGCCGTTCGCTCATGCGATGACCTTGCGGACCGAAAGACCGCCGCGCGCGCGGCCGGCGGAGGGTGCGGCGGCGCGTTCCTGCTCGTCGAACAGGGAGGCGAGCTGCTCGGTCATGGCGCCGGCCAGTTCCTCGGCATCGACGATGGTGACGGCGCGCCGGTAGTAGCGCGTCACGTCGTGGCCGATGCCGATCGCGATCAGCTCGACCGGCGAGCGGGTCTCGATCTCCTCGATCACCCAGCGCAGGTGCTTCTCGAGATAGTTGCCCGGGTTCACCGACAGGGTGGAATCGTCGACCGGCGCGCCGTCGGAGATCATCATCAGGATGCGCCGGCTCTCGGGCCGGGCGAGCAGCCGGCGATGCGCCCAGTCGAGCGCCTCGCCGTCGATGTTCTCCTTGAGCAGCCCCTCGCGCATCATCAGGCCGAGGTTGCGCCGGGACCGGCGCCAGGGCGCGTCGGCGGCCTTGTAGACGATGTGGCGCAGATCGTTGAGGCGGCCCGGCGCGACCGGCTTGCCGGCGGTCAGCCACGCCTCGCGCGACTGGCCGCCCTTCCAGGCGCGCGTCGTGAAGCCGAGGATTTCGACCTTCACGCCGCAGCGCTCCAGCGTGCGGGCTAGGATATCGGCGCAGGTCGCGGCGACCGTGATCGGGCGGCCGCGCATCGAGCCGGAATTGTCGATCAGGAGCGTCACGACCGTGTCGCGGAAGTCGGTGTCCTTCTCACGCTTGAACGACAGCGGATGCATCGGGTCGATCACCACGCGGGTCAACCGCGCGGTGTCGAGCACGCCTTCTTCCAAGTCGAACTGCCAGGAGCGGTTCTGCTGCGCCATCAGCCGGCGCTGCAGGCGATTGGCGAGCCGCGACACGGCGCCCTGCAGGTGGGCGAGCTGCTTGTCGAGGAAGCCGCGCAGCCGGTCGAGCTCCTGCTGGTCGCAGAGTTCCTCGGCCGTGACGACCTCGTCGAACTTGGTCGAGAAGACGCGGTAGTCGCTCTCGGGCGCGCGGTTCGGGAACGGCTGGTCGGGACGGCGGGCCTCGCCGGACTCGTCGCTGTCGGCGGCGTCTTCTTCCATTGCCTCTTCGGCGAAGGCCTCGGACGTATCGGTCTCGCTCGCTTCCTGCTCCTCGCCTTCGCCCTCCGAGGCCTCGGTCTCGGTCTCCTGGTCGCCTTCCTGCTCCTCGGCGTCGCCGGGGTTCTGGTCCTCGCTCTGCTCGCCCTGGTCGCCCTGATCTTCTTCCTGGTCGTCGTCCTCGGGCTCGCCGCCGAGTTCGTCGGCCATGTCGAGGGCGCCGAGCAGGTCGCGAACGGCGTTGGCGAAATCGCGCTGGTTCTCGATCGAGCTCTCCAGCTTGTCGAGCTCGCCGCCGGCCTTCTCCTCGATCCAGTCGCGCCAGAGCGAGACGAGCTTCTCGGCGCTCTTCGGCGGCGCCTCGCCGGTCAGGCGCTCGCGCACCATCAGTGCGACGGCGTCCTCGAGCGGCGCGTCGGCGCGGTCGGTGATCTCTTCGTACTGGCCGCGGTGGTAGCGGTCGTCGAGCATGGCGGCGATGTTCTTGGCGACGCCGTCCATGCGGCGGGCGCCGATGCTCTCGCAGCGCGCCTGTTCGACCGCCTCGAACACCGCGCGGGCATTGCGGCCCTCGGGCAGCAGCGTGCGGTGGACACGGGCATCATGGGCGGCGAGCTTCAGCGCCATACTGTCGCCGAGGCCGCGGATGATCGCAGCCTCGCGCGCCGAGAGCTTGCGCGGCGGCTCGGGCAGGCGCGCGGTGTCGCCGGTCAGCGACGGGCGATCGGCGGCGTAGGCGACCTCAAGGTTCGGCCGCTTGGCGATCGCGCGCATGCAGGCGGCGATCGCCTGCTTGAACGGTTCGTTCGGAGCATCCTTGGCTCCGGCCTTCGGCTTCTGGTTCGACAAGACCGTCCGTCCAATTCGAGCGGCATCCGATCGGATCCCGCTCTCTTGTTCCTGATGACGCAGACCTTTCCCGATCGGCGCTGTTCGCGCCGGTCGGGCCTTGCTCGCATGGCCCGGCCGTATCGGCCGGGCGACCCGTCAGACCCGCAAGCGGCTCAGCTCAGCACGACGTTGACCGCGCTCTCCGGCAGGTCCTTGCCGAAGCAGCGCTGGTAGAACTCGGCGACCTTCGGCCGCTCGGTCTCGTCGCACTTGTTCAGGAAGGTCACGCGGAAGGCGAAGCCGACGTCGCCGAAGATCTCGGCGTTCTCGGCCCAGGTGATCACCGTACGCGGGCTCATCACGGTCGACAGCTCGCCGCCGATGAAGGCGTTACGGGTCATGTCGGCGAGGCGGACCATGCGCGACACGACGTCCTTGCCTTCCGGGTTCTGGTAGTGCTTGGCCTTGGCCTGCACGATGTCGACCTCGCGGTCGTGCGGCAGGTAATTCAGCGAGACAATGATCGACCAGCGGTCCATCTGCGCCTGGTTGATCTGCTGCGTGCCGTGATAGAGGCCCGAGGTGTCGCCGAGACCGATCGTGTTGGCGGTGGCGAACAGGCGGAACGCCGGGTGGGGCTTGATGACGCGGCTCTGGTCGAGCAGCGTCAGGCGGCCGGAGGACTCCAGCACGCGCTGGATCACGAACATCACGTCCGGACGGCCGGCGTCGTATTCGTCGAACACGAGCGCGATGTTGTTCTGGTAAGCCCAGGGCAGGATGCCGTCGCGGAATTCCGTGACCTGCATGCCTTCGCGCACGACGATGGCGTCCTTGCCGATCAGGTCGATACGGCTGATGTGGCTGTCGAGGTTGACGCGCACGCAGGGCCAGTTCAGACGCGCCGCGACCTGCTCGATATGGGTCGACTTGCCGGTGCCGTGGTAGCCGGTGACCATCACGCGGCGGTTCTTGGCGAAGCCGGCGAGGATGGCGAGCGTGGTGTCGCGGTCGAACAGATAGTCCGGGTCGAGATCGGGGACGTGCTCGTTACGCTCGGAATAAGCGGGCGCTTCGAGATCGCTGTCGATCCCGAACACCTGCCGCACGGAAATCTTCAGATCGGGCAGGCCGTTGTTGGCCTTCTCAGTCGCTACCATCTCGCCTCCGTCCCGGCCCGGATCGGGCAGGGCCTCACTTCGTTCTGCGACGTACGTCCGTCGCGGTGTTGTTACGACGCGCGTCCGTCGCGGTCGCACCACCGGCCTCGCTTCGCGGCGCTGCACTCTAACCAACCCCTTCCGGCCGCACCAGTTCTGATCACGACGGAAATGCTGCGCCGGCTGCATGGCGGGCAGGGCGAATGCGAGGAGCGGCGCAGGGACGCAGGGGCGGCGGAGGGGGGCCCCGCAATCTCCGGCGGGGAGCAGTGTCGATGGTCGGGCGCTGCCGTCGAAGGTTTCGCCGTCAGCCGGTCACGTGCAGGGACTCGATGCTTGCTGCGCGTTCCTCAGCACAGCCCCGCCTGCCGAAGCAGGTTGTAGGCCTCGATCACCTGCTGGAGGCGGCCTTCGGTCGAGCGGTCGCCGCCGTTGGCGTCGGGGTGGTGGCGCTTCACCAGTTCCTTGTAGCGGGTCTTGATGTCCTGCGCGGTGGCGGTTTCCGGCAGGTCCATGGTCTCCAGCGCGCGCGCTTCGAGCCGCTTCAGCTTGCGGCGCGGCTCGGGCACGGCTTCGGCACGGAAGCGCCGGGCGCGGAAGTAGAGCCGCGCCGAAGCCGCCTGTCGGGCCCAGGAGGCGCGCTCCTCGGTTACATCCTCGGCGCGGCGCGGGCCGGCGCCGGGGTTCATGCCCATGGCCCAGGTCGGCCGATGACCGGTCGCGGCGTCCTTCTGGTAGGCCGCGACGGCATCCTCGGGGAGACCGGAGAAGTAGTTGTAGGTCTTGTTGTACAGCCGGACGTGGTCCATGCAGAATTTGTAATACTCACCCTCCCGGTGCCGCCCCTTCGGCGCCGGGTGAGTGCCCGCGTTCTCGCATCCTTCCCATTCGCACGGAGGCTCCTGATCGCGCAGGATTTTCTCGACGTCGGGCTTGATGCGGATGCGGTCGAACAGTTTTGAATCGAGTTTCATCGCGCGGAGTATGGGTGCTTCGGGGAGGGGGGACAAGGCGCCCGGCCGGCATGTCGGCTTTCACCCCGCCTGCGGTCGATCGCCCCTTGCCATCTGCATTGCTGCCCTATTCCGGTGCGCCGGAGCGGGGCTTGTGTCGTTTCGCCCGGCGCCTTATCCCTCCTGCCTGGAGCGGGCCAGCTCGAGGCGGGCCGGCTCGACCCAGGAACGGGGCACGCCATGGTCTATCGCGAACGTATCATCGCCAAGTTGACCGAAGCCTTCCATCCGGCCGAGCTGGAGGTGATCGACGATTCCGGCAAGCATGCCGGTCACGGCGGCCATCATCCCGAGGGCGAGACGCATTTCACCGTGCGGATCGCGGCGGAGGCGTTCCGCGACACGACGCGGCTCGCCCGGCACCGGATGATCAACGAGGCCTTGAAGGCGGAACTCGCCGAGCGGGTTCATGCGTTGGCGATCGAGGCCGACCCGGCCTGATCGCCTCGGCGACGCGCGGAACGCCTGACGACGGGGGCGAGCATCCCCATATAGCGAAGAGCGGCCGTCCCGTTATCCGAAGGCGGCCCCGGACGGTGTGAGATGGTGTTCGACGAGGCGCTTCGCCAGGGGTTGATCGATGCGGCGCTCGCCGCGGGCCGCGAGATCATGGCGATCTACGCGACCGAGTTCGCGGTCGCGAGCAAGGGCGACGCAAGCCCGGTGACCGAGGCCGATCAGCGCGCCGAGGCGATCATCCTCGAGCGGCTGGCGGTCCTGATGCCCGGGGTGCCGGTGGTCGCCGAGGAGCAGGTCGCGGCGGGGCAGGTGCCCGAGGCGCTCGGCGAGCTGTTCGTGCTGGTCGATCCGCTCGACGGCACCAAGGAATTCGTCTCCCGCAACGGCGAGTTCACCGTCAACATCGGCGTCGTGCAGCATGGCCGCCCGGTCGCGGGCGTGGTGGCCGCGCCGGCGCTCGGCGAGATCTTCGAGGGCGTCGTCGGGCAGGGCGCGCGGGCGGCGCGTATTGTCGACGGCAAGGCGGTCGACTGGCGGCCGATCGCGGTCCGCGCCGAACCGGAGACGGGGATCGTCGTGCTGGCGAGCCGCAGCCATGCCGGCGAGGATACCGAGACGCTGCTCGGCAAGTGCCGGGTCGCGACCCGCGTCGCCGCCGGCTCGTCGCTGAAGTTCTGCCGTCTCGCCGAGGGCCAGGCCGATCTCTATCCGCGCCTCGGCCGCACCATGGAATGGGACACCGCGGCCGGCGATGCGGTGCTGACCGCGGCGGGCGGCACCGTGGTCCGCGCCGACGGCAAGCCGTTCGTCTACGGCAAGCGCGATCAGGCCGACACGGCCGACTTCGCCAATCCGTGGTTTCTCGCCTCCGGGGGCTACGATGTCGGTGCCCTCGTGGTGGGGGACGGGGCCGCCACAGACGTCAAATCCGAGTAATCGAGTAGCAATTTCTTGCGCGAAACGCGCAAAAAAACATCTGATTTCCCCAAATCGACGATCCGCGCGATAGGCGCATCGCGCGGGGATGGCGCTTCGATGCCGGCATTTTGCGTGCGGCGCCATCGTTGGCATGGCGGCAGCCGCCGCGCGGGGCGCGAGACGCCCCGCTTGCTTGCCCCGTCCCGTCGATCCGCATAGATCGGGCCGAAATCCCGCATCACGCACCGTGTCTCCGGTGCAAGAGGGCCCGTGCCTTGTCGATCGATCGCCAATCCCACCTGAAGCGTCTCGAGGCGGAATCGATCCGCATCATTCGCGAAGTCGCGGCCGAGTTCCGCAATCCGGTCATGCTCTATTCGATCGGCAAGGACTCCTCGGTGATGCTGCATCTGGCGATGAAAGCCTTTTATCCGTCGAAGCCGCCGTTCCCGCTGATGCACATCGACACGACCTGGAAGTTCCGCGAGATGATCGCGTTCCGGGACGAGACGGCGAAGCGGCTCGGGCTCGACCTGATCGTGCACACGAACGAGGATGGCGTCGCGCGCGGCATTACGCCCTTCGCGCACGGCTCCAACACCTACACGCATGTGATGAAGACCGAGGCGCTGAAGGCGGCGCTGACCAAGTACGGCTTCGACGCGGCTTTCGGCGGCGCGCGCCGCGACGAGGAGAAGAGCCGTGCCAAGGAGCGCGTGTTCTCGTTCCGCACCGCGAGCCACGCCTGGGATCCGAAGAACCAGCGGCCGGAGCTCTGGCAGCTCTACAACGCCCGCGTTTCCAAGGGCGAGTCCATCCGCGCCTTCCCTCTGTCGAACTGGACCGAGCTCGACATCTGGCAATACATCATGGCCGAGAACATCCCGATCGTACCGCTCTATTTCGCCGCGAACCGGCCGGTGGTGAACCGCGACGGGCTCCTGATCATGGTCGACGACGAGCGCCTGCCGATCGCGCCCGGCGAGACGGTCGAGGACAAGCTCGTGCGCTTCCGCACGCTCGGCTGCTACCCGCTGACCGCGGCGGTGGAGTCCGACGCCGCCAGCCTGCCCGAGATCGTGCGCGAAATGCTGATCGCGCGAACCTCCGAGCGCAGCGGCCGGCTCATCGACCATGACGAGTCCGGCTCGATGGAGAAGAAGAAGCGCGAGGGCTATTTCTGATGAACATGAAGGCCACTGTCGCCGTCGCGCAGGAAATCCGCGCCGACGTGCCGCTCGCGCATGATCCGGTCGCCTTCGCGGCCTATCTCGACGCGCAGGAGAAGAAGAGCCTGCTCCGGTTTCTGACCTGCGGCTCGGTCGACGACGGCAAGTCGACGCTGATCGGGCGGCTGCTCTACGATTCCAAGCTGGTGTTCGAGGATCACCTGTTCACGCTCGCCAAGGACTCGCGCCGGCACGGCACGACCGGCGAGGAGGTCGATCTCGCGCTGCTGCTCGACGGGCTCGAGGCCGAGCGCGAGCAGGGCATCACCATCGATGTCGCCTATCGGTTCTTCACCACCGAGAAGCGCAAGTTCATCGTCGCCGATACGCCCGGCCACGAGCAGTACACCCGCAACATGGCGACCGGCGCTTCGACCTCGGACCTCGCGGTCCTCCTGGTCGACGCCCGCTATGGCATCGTCACCCAGACGCGGCGCCACGCCTTCATCGTGTCGCTGCTCGGCATCCGGCACGTCGTGCTGGCGGTCAACAAGATCGACCTCGTCGGCTTCGATGCGGCGGTCTACGATCGGATCCGCGCCGAATTCGAGACGCTGACCGCCGGCTTCGGCTTCGAGACGCGCGCGGCGATCCCGCTCTCGGCGCGCTACGGCGACAATGTCACCGGCCGGTCCGAGCGCATGCCCTGGTATCAGGGTCCGACGCTGATCGAGCATCTGGAGACGGTCGAGGTCGCCGAGCGGCTCGGCGACAAGCCGTTCCGCATGGCGGTGCAGTGGGTCAACCGGCCGAACCTCGATTTCCGCGGCTTCTCGGGCACGATCGCCTCCGGCCGTGTCGCGCCCGGCGATCGGGTCGTGGTGGCGAAGTCAGGCAAGGTCTCGACCGTGGCGCGAATCGTCACTTATGACGGCGATCTCCCGGAGGCGGGCACCGGCGAGGCCGTGACCCTGACGCTCGCCGACGAGATCGACATCAGCCGCGGCGACGTGCTCGCTGCCGTCGATGCGCGGCCGGAGGTCGCCGACCAGTTCGCGGCGCGACTCGTCTGGATGAGCGAAGAGCCGCTCTATCCGGGCCGCTCCTACCTGTTGAAGTGCGGCTCGAAGACGGTCACCGCCAACGTGACCGAGCTCAAGCACAAGATCGACGTCAACACGCTCGCCCACCAGCCGGCGAAGGATCTGCAGCTCAACGAAGTCGCGGTCGTCAACGTCGCGCTGTCCGAGCCGATCGCCTTCGATCCCTATGCGGAGAACCGCGAGACCGGCGCCTTCATCCTGATCGACCGGCTGTCGAACGCGACCGTCGGCGCCGGCATGATCGACTTCGCGCTCCGGCGCGCAACCAACGTGCATTGGCAGTCGATCGATGTCGACAAGCAGAGCCGCGCCAATCTGAAGAACCAGCAGCCCGCGGTGGTCTGGTTCACCGGCCTGTCCGGCTCGGGCAAGTCGACGATCGCCAATGTGGTCGAGAAGAAGCTGCATGCGCTCGGCATGCACACCTATCTGCTCGACGGCGACAACGTCCGCCATGGCCTCAACCGCGATCTCGGCTTCACCGAGGCCGACAGGGTCGAGAATATCCGCCGCGTCGGCGAAGTCGCGAAGCTGTTCGTCGATGCCGGCCTGATCGTGCTCGTGTCGTTCATCTCGCCGTTCCGCGCCGAACGGCAGATGGCGCGCGATCTGGTCGGCGAGGGCGAGTTCGTCGAGGTGTTCGTCGATACGCCGCTCGAGGAATGCGAGCGGCGCGACGTGAAGGGGCTCTATGCCAAGGCGCGGTCCGGCGCTTTGAAGAACTTCACCGGTATCGACAGCCCCTATGAGGCGCCGGAGAACCCGGAGATCCATATCCGGACGCTGGACGTCGATCTCGAGGCGGCCGCCGACCGCGTCGTGCGCCGGCTGGTCGGCGACACGCCGGATTGGCAGATCTGAGGGGAGCGGCATGGCGCGGACGGCCGGTTGTGGCGGCGAAGAGGCTTCGCCGGCTCGCGTCGGCCCGCCGCATATCGGCCTGCCGCCGGTCGTGGGGGCGAGCCGCGGATCCTGATCCTCGGCTCGCTGCCGGGCGCGGAGTCGCTCCGCCGCCAGCAGTATTACGCCCATCCGCAGAACGGCTTCTGGCGCATCATGGGCGCGCTGTTCGGCGCCGGGCCGGTTCTCGGCTATCCGGCGCGGCTCGATCGGCTGATGGCGGCGGGCGTCGCGCTGTGGGACGTCTGTGCGGAGGCCGAGCGCGAAGGCAGCCTCGATGCGGCGATCCGGGCGCCGCGTGCCAATGACTTAGCCGGCTTTCTTTCTCTTCATGGCGGGGTCGAAGTCGTGGGCCTCAATGGTGGCACGGCAGCGAAACTGTTCGATCGGCTGGTCGCGCCGACACTCGGGGATACGCTGCCCGCGAGCCGGGCGATACGGATCGCCCGCCTGCCCTCGACCAGCCCGGCGCATGCGCGGATGCGGCTCGAGGAAAAGGTCGACCGTTGGCGCGAGGGGTTGGGCGCTGGTTGACCCTTGAGCGCGCCCGCGTCCTATGACCGGTTTTACCGGCGGCTAGCGTGGAATTATCGCGAGATCTCTTCGTGTGAGGGTTGAAGCCCGGGCACATTTTTGTCAGATTTCACGCGAATGCGCTCGTTATCCTGCCGGTTCATTTAAAATGCCGCGTTATCTGAAAAAGCTCATTGTCTGCTTTGCTTTGAGCAGTGCCGCGGTCGCGGCTCTGCCCAGTTGCGCTTCGGCCGGCGGCCAGCAGGATGCATCCGCGACGCGGCCGGATTCGCGTGATGCGGATGCGCTCAGGGTAAAACCGGCACCGAAGAAGATCCGCTCGGCGAAGCCCCCCTTCCGTCTGCCCGCACAAGCAGCATTGGGAAACGCCGCGCCGGGCGTGCTTGGCCCGGGCACATCTGTGCCGCCGGCGTCGGCCGTCGGCACGACCGGATCAAATCCGGCGCTCGCCGAGCCACGCGCGACGAATGCCTTCGACGGCTTCTATGTGCTGGCTTCGGTCGGCTTTCAGAACGGGTTCGGCCCGAGCGAGAGCAGTGCCGGCTACGGCTATCTGGCGTCGGGCTATGTCGGCGCGCCCGATTATGATCCGTCGACGTTCAGCTACACCCGTCTGTCGGGATATGAACTCGGCCTGTCGGCCGGTTTCAACAAGACCGTCGGGAACACGCTCGTCGGCATCGAAGTGTCGGGCCGTTATGAGCCGTCGAGCAATCAGAAAAAATCCGGCAGCGTGTCGTACGCCGGTACGCTCCCTGCTTCTTACCCTGCGGGCGTTGTTGCCGGAACCTATAGCTATCTGACGGGTTACTCGTCATCGGGCGAGATCGAGCGGACCGCGAGCGTGGATGTGGCCGGACGCCTCGGCACGATTATCGAGGATTGGCTTCTTTTCGGGAAATTCGGTGCTGGTGCGTCGCTTTTTCAGGCGCGCCAGACGACCACCAGGACAGACCGCACCTGCGTCAATCCCACGATCAATCCGCCCCCTGCGGCCGTTGGATCATTCGTGCCCGGCTCGGGGTCCATCCGGGGTTCGGCCTTCGTGTCCACCCCGATCTTGGGTTGTGAATCCTCTTCCGACTCGGCGACGCTGGTCAACTCTGTCAAGAGAACGGCACTTCTGCCGTATCTCACCTTCGGTGGCGGCTTCGAACGCAACATCGGCGATTGGTTCTTCAGAGGCGACTTTTCCGTCAACACCTACCTGCCGATGGACAACAGCCTGTCCATCACGGCGACGTTCGCGACGTACTCGGCTCATGTGGGTCTGGGCTACCGCTTCTGACCTCGCCGCAGGCCGGGGAGCCTCAGCCGCGAAGCTTCTCGCCCAAGAACGCCTTGACCACATCCGGGGCGACGTCGTCGGCGATGAAGCTCTTTCCGACACCGCGGGTGAGGATGAAGGTGAGCCTGCCGCGCTTGACCTTCTTGTCCTGATAGATGGCCTGCATCAGCTCCTCGGCCGTGCCGACGCCGCCGGGCACGTCCTGCAGGCGGGTCGGCAGACCGACCGCTTCGAGATGGGCTTTCACGCGCGCCGCGTCGTCGGGCGAGCACAGGTTCATGTGCACCGAGAACTCGTGGGCGAGCGCCATGCCGATGGCGACGCCCTCGCCGTGGACGAGGCGGGTGCCGTCGTAGTGTGTCACGGCTTCGAGCGCGTGGCCGAAGGTGTGGCCGAGGTTCAGGAGTGCGCGCGGGCCGGTCTCCTTCTCGTCGATTTTGACCACATGCGCCTTGGCCCGGCAGGCGGTCGCGATCGCCTCGATACGGCCGGGGCCACCCGAGAACACGTCGCGCCAGTTCGCCTCCAGCCAGGCGAAGAAGGCCGGATCGTCGATCAGGCCATATTTCGCCACCTCGGCGTAGCCGGCGCGGAAATCGCGGGGGGCGAGCGTGTCGAGCGCGCTGGTATCGGCCAGCACCAGGCTCGGCTGATGGAACACGCCGACCAGGTTCTTGCCGTGGCGGGTGTTGATGCCGGTCTTGCCGCCGACCGAACTGTCGACCTGGGCGAGCAGGGTGGTCGGCATCTGCACGAAGCGCATGCCGCGGCGGACGACGCCGGCGACGAAGCCGACGAGGTCGCCGATGACGCCGCCGCCGAGCGCGATCAGGAGATCGCCGCGCTCGAGCCGTGCCGACAGCACGCAGTCGATCGCGCTCTCGAACACCGGGAAGCTCTTCGAGCCCTCGCCGGCGGTCAGTTCGACGGTGGTGAAGTCGAGCCCGGCGTCGGTCATGCTGCCGGTCAGCCGGTCGAGGTGGTGCTCGGCGACCGTCTCGTCGGTGATGATCGCGTAGCGGCTGCCGGGAAAGCGCCGGGCGAGCTCCTCGCCGGCGCCGTCGATCAGGCCGGGGCCGATCAGGATGTCGTAGCCGCGCTTGCCGAGGGCGACCGGCACCACGGTCGGAGCCGCGACGGTGGTGGTCGCGGTGGTGGCCTCGGTCGAACTCATGCGATGTCTCCGGAAGGGCAGGAATGGGAGGGCTCGGCCGCCGTCGGCTCGGCATTCGGGCGGCTGCCCGCGGGCGCCGGCTTCAGATGCGCGACGAGCGCGTCGATGATTTCGGCGACCATCACGTCGTGATGGACCTCGCGCGAGCGCACGGTGATGTCGGACTGGGCGTAGACCGGATAGCGCTCCGCGACCAGGCGGCGGATGGTGCCTTCCGGATCGGGGGTCGCGAGCAGCGGCCGGTTGGTCTTGCGCCTGAGCCGGGTGATCAGCACCTCGGGCTGGGCTTCGAGCCAGATCGAGACGCCCTTGTCATGGATCGCCGCGCGCGTCTCGGGGTTCATGTAGGCGCCGCCGCCGGTCGCCAGCACCTGCGGGCCGTCGCCGAGCAGGCGCGCGATCACCCGGCGCTCGCCGTCACGGAAATAGGCCTCGCCGTGCTCGGCGAAGATCTCGGGAATGGTCTTGGCTGCCGCGCGCTCGATCTCGACATCGGCGTCGACGAAGGGCAGGTCGAAGCGGTGGGCGAGGCGGCGGCCGACGGTGGTCTTGCCGGCGCCCATCATGCCGACGAGCACGATCGAGCGATGGCCGAGCGCCTGCTTCAGACGCCCTATGGTTTCCTCTCCGCGCTCTGTCTCGTGCATTTTGCCGGCATCCCGTTCCGGCGGGTTTCATCGCATCGGCCGGGCCGCGTCAAGGGGCGTCACACAAGACGTCGACGCATGCTCGCGGGCGCCGGGGTCACGACCGCGGCCCCTCCCGCTTCTTCTTGCATCGCAGCGCGGCATCGGTGAAAAGGAGACGGTCGCCCGCGGCATCTGATACCGGATGGGCGATCCGGCGCCGCCGCCCGAGGCCACGGGCGTCCGGCGCTCGCCCCTCTGGTCGCGGCCCCCTCGTTACATGCCGAGCTTGATCCGGTTTCTCGTCGTGGTCGGCGTCCTCGCGGGGCTCGTCTACGGCGGCCTCTATGCCTTGGCCACCTTCGTCGAGCCGAAGCCGCGCGAGATGACCATCCGCGTGCCGCCGGAAAAGTTCGAGCGCTGAGATCCCGTCGGGCGAGGATGGCCCCATGCGCGGCCGACACCATCTCGAAGCCTTTCTCGAAATGCTCGCGGCCGAACGCGGCACCGCGCTCAACACGCTGGAGGCCTATCGGCGCGATCTCGACGACTTCGCGCTGCATCTCGCCGGCGCGGGCCGGGCGATGCACGAAGCGACGACGGCGGATATCGGCAGCTATCTGGCCGATCTGACCGCGCGCGGCTTCAAGGCGTCGAGCCAGGCGCGGCGGCTTTCGGCGCTGCGGCAATTCCACAAGTTTCTCTATGCCGAAGGCGTGCGACCCGACGATCCGACCGGGCCGATCGACAGCCCGAAGAAGACGCGGCCCTTGCCGAAGATCCTGTCGGTCGCGGAGGTCGACCGGCTGATCGAGGCGGCGCGCGCCGCCGCGCTCGCCAACGATCTGACCGAGGCGCAGCGCTTTCGGGCGCAGCGGCTCTACGCGCTGCTCGAGATCGCCTATGCGACGGGCCTGCGCGTCTCCGAACTGGTCGGCCTGCCGGCCTCGGCGGTCAAGGCGCGGACGCCGTTCCTGACCGTCAAGGGCAAGGGCGGCAAGGAGCGCCTGGTGCCGCTCTCCGACCGCGCGCGGGCCGCGATGGGCGAGCATCTGGCGCTCGCGCGGGCCTCGGGACGGGCGGGCGCGGAGAAGTGGCTGTTTCCATCCTGGGGCGACAGCGGCCATTTCACCCGGCAGGCTTTCGGCCGCGACCTCAAGGCGGTCGCCGCGACGGTCGGCATCCCGGCGGCGAAGATCTCGCCGCATGTGCTGCGTCATGCCTTCGCCAGCCACATCATGGCCAATGGCGCGGATCTGCGCATCGTCCAGCAACTGCTCGGACACGCCGACATCGCGACGACGCAGATCTATACGCATGTGCTCGATGAGCGTCTGAAAGCGCTGGTCGAGCAGCATCATCCGCTGGCCGAGGATTGACCTGCAAGAGAACGACCATGACATCGTTGTTTTTCAATCATATTACTCAAAAAATAAGAGGTGCCAAAGCGGCAGCTGATACGTTGAGCTCCGGGACACCTCATCGAGGAATAGCAGGGCTAATTAGAGAAATCGCTATAAAGGACTGCATAAGACCGTTCTTAACTCAAAGCTATCTATGCAGTAGCGGGATCGTCATCGACTCTCTCGGGAACAGATCGGATCAAATTGATGCGATAGTCTATGATCGCAGGCAGGTTCCTGAAATTTTAATCGGCGATGGAGTTGGCTTTCATCCTGTTGAGTCAGTCCGGTATATATTTGAGATAAAGACACGTTTAACAGCTGCTGGCGTCAAAGATGCAAAGAAAAAATTCCACAGCATGCGGCGTCTTGCATCATTTCCTCGGGAAACGTCTGATGGCCGAATTGAGTCCTCAGTGCTGCCGGCGGCGGTACTGTTTGCATTCGGGTCGGATATAAAGGGCTCCGAAATCGAGAGATTTTTACATTACAATCCGGAAGAGAACGTGCCGTGCAGCGCGGTCTGCGTTTTGGGAAAGGGCTATTGGGTGCAGTCGCCTGATGGGCGATGGGTCGGGCGTGCAACAAGAAGCGGTACGCCGGAATTTTTGGAGTTCTGCCAGTTTGTAACGGGATTGATGAATACTCTTGCCTCCAAGGAGTTCGAGTTCCGCCCATTTAAACCCGGGCGATACGTAAACGCTGATGGGACTGTAGATTAGCTCTCATATCGACCGGGCGCATTCCTCCATCAAGCTGCAGCGCGGTCATCATCCCGCCTTGACTTTCGTCGCGCTCCGTGTCGATTTGCCGCCCGCCGTCCCCGCGGCGCCGAGGCCGCCCTCTTTCGGGCGCGATCCCTGTCAAGCCCGGCGCGCCGCCGCCGACCGCCCGTCGCGGTCGCGAGATCCCGAGACGCCGCCGTCGACCGCGTGCCCGCGGTCGCGAGATCCCGAGAGACGAATGCGCAGCTACCTCGAATTCGAAAAGCCCGTTGCCGACCTCGAAGGCCAGATCCAGGAACTGCGGGCGCTTTCCGACAAGGGCGAAGCCGTCGACGTTCATGAGGAGATCGGCAAGCTCGAGGCCAAGGCCGCTCAGGCGCTGATCGATCTCTACCAGAAGCTGACGCCCTGGCAGAAGACACAGGTGGCCCGCCACGTCGACCGGCCGCACTGCGTCGACTACGTCAAGGCGCTGATCGAGGACTTCACCCCGCTCGCCGGCGACCGCGTGTTCGGCGAGGACGCGGCGATCGTCGCCGGCTTCGGCCGCTTCCGCGGCCAGTCGGTCGCGGTGCTCGGCAACGAGAAGGGCTCGGACACGGCGACCCGGCTCAAGCACAATTTCGGCATGGCCAAGCCCGAGGGCTATCGCAAGGCCGTGCGCATCATGGAAATGGCCGACCGTTTCGGCCTGCCGGTCCTGAGCCTCGTCGACACCGCCGGGGCCTATCCGGGCATCGGCGCGGAGGAACGCGGCCAGGCAGAGGCGATCGCCAGCTCGACCAACGCCTGCCTCGCGCTCGGCGTGCCGAATGTCGCGGTGGTGATCGGCGAGGGCGGTTCGGGCGGCGCGATCGCGATCGCCACGGCCAATCGCGTCTACATGCTCGAACATGCGATCTATAGCGTCATCTCGCCGGAGGGCGCCGCCTCGATCCTGTGGCGCGACTCGACCAAGGCGCAGGACGCCGCGACCGGCATGAAGATCACCGCGCAGGATCTGCTCCGGCTCAAGGTGATCGACGGCATCATCCCGGAGCCGGTCGGAGGCGCCCACCGCAACGCCGAGGCGGTGTTCCAGGCGGCCGGCGACACGATCGCCGCCGCGCTCGCCGAACTCGGCCAGATGGGCTCGGACGAGGTGCGCCGCGCCCGGCACGACAAGTTCCTCGCGATCGGCCGCACGCTCTGATCACGTCTCGGTCCAGCAACGGAACAGATCTTAACCATCTGCTAACCATGTTGGACTCGATTGCAACAGATCTCCGCGAAATCGCCTCGATTGCACGGTGAGGCTATGCCCGAGGCGCACGAGGCGCTATCCTGTTCGACGCCTTGCTTAAGGTCCGATAAAGGATAACGGCTTATTGGTCGCCTACCGGTCGTCGCCCTCGGGACAGGATCCCGGGCATCGGCCGCGTGGCGCCCGGCGCCGCGGATAAGCCAAGGTACGGCGGGCGACGGCCCGCGCTTCTTTCGGGCGCCGGTTCCGCGCCCCTCGGGTGGCACAATGGTTCGCAAGACCGCGCTGCGTTTGGTTCTTCTCGCGACTGTCGGCCTCGGCCTGGCGTCCTGCCAGGACGAGGTCATGCAGGCGAGCCTCGGCATCAAGCACCTCCGGCCGCTGTCGCCGGAGATCGTCAAGCTGATGAACGAGAAGGGCATGCGGAAGGACGATCCGATCCTGATCCGCATCTTCAAGGAAGAGTCGACCCTCGAGGTCTGGAAGCGGGACAAGACCGGCCGCTACGCCTTCCTGAAGGACTACAGGATCTGTGCCTGGGGCGGCACCGTCGGCCCGAAGATCAAGCAGGGCGACAAGCAGAGCCCGGAAGGCTTCTACATGGTGACGCCGGGGCGGATGAATCCGAACTCGGCCTATTATCTGTCCTTCGACATCGGCTTCCCGAACGCCTTCGATCGCGTCTATGGCCGTACCGGCACCGACATCATGGTGCATGGCGCCTGTTCGTCGGCCGGCTGCTTCGCGATGACCGATGCGCAGGTCGCCGAGATCTATGCGCTCGCCCGCGATGCGCTCGCCGGCGGCCAGAAGGCGTTCCAGGTGCAGTCGTTCCCGTTCCGCATGACCGCGCAGAACATGGCGAAGCACCGCAACAATCCGAACATGGCGTTCTGGCGCAACATCAAGAAGGGCTACGACCACTTCGAGGTGTCTCGCCTGGAGCCGAAGGTCGACGTCTGCGATCGCCGCTATGTGTTCGACGCCCAGCCCAAGGATCCGGTCGCCTCGACCTTCAATCCGGCGGCCGCCTGCCCGGCCTACGACGTGCCGCAGCAGATCGCGAGCCTGGTCGCCGAGAAGGAGAAGAAGGACGACGAGCAGTACAAGATCGTCGTCGCCGAGCTCGACGAGAAGGATCGCGCCTCGGCCACGGCCGAGCTCGAGCGCAAGCTCGAGAAGTCGAAGCCGCCCCAGCCGAGCATGATCGCCTCGATCTTCGGCAACGACGCGAAGACCGCCGCCGAGCCGGCCATGACGCCGATCCCGATCAATGCGCCGGTGCCGCGTCCGGCCCCTGGCCGCGTGTCGGCGCCGCAGTCGGTCGCCGTCGCCATGGTGCAACCGGTCGAAGCCGCGCCGGCGCCGACCCGCGGCGGCATGATGGATCGGCTGTTCTCGTTCGGCTCGTCGTCCGAGCCGTCGCCGAGCGCTTCGGCCGCGGCGGCGGCTCTGGCCGAGACGCCGGCTCCGACCGGCGCGGTGCCGGTCGCCGCGCCCGTGCCGGCCGCGAAGCCGATACAGGCCGCGGCGGTCGCGCGTCCGGCCGCCGAACCGATCACCGTGACGCCGGTCTCGGCGCAGGCTCCGGCCCCGGCCGCCGCGCCGGCCTCGCCGTCGTTCTGGCAGAAGATCAATCCGTTCGGCGGCTGATCGGCATCCGCCGATTGCCCCTTCAGGCGATAGGGAGCCGCCGCGACGTGTCGCGGCGGCTTTTGCTTGCGCCGGCGCTACGTGTAGCCGGTGTGTGGCGTGTGACCGTGTCCCGGGCATGTTGCTGCGGCCGCGCGAGCCCGGCGGTCGGGTCGCGGCGCGGGATCGCGCCGTTCGGTGGCCCTTCAGAATATCCGGTGTTTGCTCCCGATCGCGCGCGCTCTTGAACGTCAAAGGCCGCCGGCATTCCTGCCGGCGGCCTTTGTGCATTCAGTCGACCGGTGCACTGCCTCAGGCGAAGGTGCCGTGGCAGTGCTTGTACTTCTTGCCCGAACCGCAGGGGCAGGGCGCGTTGCGGCTGACCTTGCCCCAGGTGGTCGGATCGTTGGGGTCGATGGCCTCGGCGACCATCTGGTCGCCGTCGCCGAGCTGGGCGCGTGCGGTCGCAAAGGGATCGGCGCCGAACGCGCCGCCGACCGGCATCGCGCCGCCGAACTCGTCGGTGCCGGACATCGGGTCGAGGTGATGACCCTGCATCGGCGGCAGTTCCGGCGTCTCCAGCGTGGCGTCCTGCTGGACCAGCTCGACGCGCATGAGCTGTGCCGTGACGGCCTGACGCAGATTGGTCAGCATCGCCTCGAACAGCGTGAAGGCCTCGGTCTTGTACTCGTTCAGCGGATCGCGCTGGGCGTAGCCGCGGAAACCGATCACCTGACGCAGATGGTCGAGCGTGACCAGATGCTCGC
Source organism: Ancalomicrobiaceae bacterium S20 (assembly GCA_040269895.1). NCBI lineage: Bacteria > Pseudomonadati > Pseudomonadota > Alphaproteobacteria > Hyphomicrobiales > Ancalomicrobiaceae > Methyloraptor > Methyloraptor flagellatus. The sequence goes on from CP158568.1 coordinate 4,666,226, forward strand.
GCCAGAGCTGGTCGAGCGTCTGCAGCAGCACCGCCTTCTCGATGTAGGACATGACCTCGGCGCCGAACCGCGCCTCCTTGTCGGCCATGATCGCGTCGCCGGCCTCGGTGATGCGGTGGATCACCTCTTCCTCGGCGATGCCCTCTTCCTTGGCCCAGATGTCGACCGGCAGGTCGAGGGCGAGCGCCTCGCCGACCTCGACCTTGAGACCGGCCGTATCCCACTGTTCCGGATAGGCATTCTCGGGAATGTGCTTGCGCACCACGGCCGAGATCGTGTCGTGGCGCATGCCGGTCACGGTCTCGCGCACGATCGCGCCGTCCATCAGCTCGAGACGCTGTTCGAACACCACCTTGCGCTGGTCGTTCATCACGTTGTCGAACTTCAGGATGTTCTTGCGGATGTCGAAGTTGCGGGCCTCGACCTTCTGCTGCGCCTTTTCCAGCGCCTTGTTGATCCAGGGATGGACGATCGCCTCGTCCTCCTTGAGACCGAGCTTTTGCAGCATGCCGTCCATGCGGTCGGTGCCGAAGATGCGCATCAGGTCGTCCTGCAGCGACAGGAAGAACTTCGAGTGGCCGGGATCGCCCTGACGGCCCGAGCGGCCGCGCAACTGATTGTCGATGCGGCGGCTCTCGTGACGCTCGGTGCCGAGCACGTAGAGGCCGCCGGCGGCGAGCGCCTCGGCCTTCAGCCGGGCCACCTCGGCGCGGATCGCCTGCGCAGCGGCGTCGCGCTCCGGGCTCTCGGGCACCTCGGAGAGCTCGTAGCGGATGCGCATGTCGGCGTTGCCGCCGAGCTGGATGTCGGTGCCGCGGCCGGCCATGTTGGTCGCGATGGTGATCGCGCCCGGCACGCCGGCCTGGCTGACGATCGCGGCTTCCTGCTCGTGGTAGCGGGCGTTGAGAACGGTGAAGACCTTCTCGCCGTTCGAGCCGGCATAGACCGCGCGCATCGCCTTGGGATCGGCGACGTCGAGCTGGCGGTAGCCCTTCTTCTTGAGCTCCTCGGCGAGCAGTTCCGACTTCTCGATCGAGGTGGTGCCGACCAGGATCGGCTGGCCGCGACCGTGGCACTCCTCGATCAGGCGAATGATCGCGCGGTACTTCTCGGCGTTGGTCCGGTAGACCTCGTCGTCGTCGTCGATACGGGCGACGCCGATGTTGGTCGGGATCTCGAGCACTTCGAGGCCGTAGATGTCGAGGAACTCGTCGGCCTCGGTCAGCGCCGTGCCGGTCATGCCGGCGAGCTTGCCGTACATGCGGAAATAGTTCTGGAAGGTGATCGAGGCGAGCGTCTGGTTCTCGGGCTGGATCTGGACCTTCTCCTTGGCCTCGAGCGCCTGATGCAGGCCTTCCGAGTAGCGGCGGCCCGGCATCATGCGGCCGGTGAACTCGTCGATGATGACGACCTCGCCGTTCTTGACGATGTAGTCCTTGTCGCGCTGGAACAGCGTGTGGGCGCGCAGCGCCTGATTGACGTGGTGGACGACCGTGACGTTCTCGACGTCGTAGAGGTTGTCGCCCTTGAGGAGCCCGGCCGCCTCGAGCGCGCGCTCGATCGTCTCGGTGCCGACCTCGGTGAAGCTCACCGTGCGCTGCTTCTCGTCGACCTCGAAGTCCTGCTTGGGCTTCAGCGACGGGATGAAGGCGTCGATGGCGTTGTAGAGATCGGAGCGGTCGTCGAGCGGGCCGGAGATGATCAGCGGCGTGCGCGCCTCGTCGATCAGGATCGAGTCCACCTCGTCGACGATCGCGTAGGCATGGCCGCGCTGGACCATCTGCGCGAAGTCGTACTTCATATTGTCGCGCAGGTAGTCGAAGCCGAGCTCGTTGTTGGTGCCGTAGGTGATGTCGCAGGCATAGGCCGCCTTGCGCTGCTCGTCGTCGAGGCCGTGGACGATCACGCCGGTCGTGAGACCGAGGAAGCCGTAGACCCGGCCCATCCACTCGGCGTCGCGCGAGGCGAGGTAGTCGTTGACGGTGACGACGTGCACGCCCTTGCCGGCGAGCGCGTTCAGGTAGGTGGCGAGGGTCGCGACCAGCGTCTTGCCTTCGCCGGTCTTCATCTCGGCGATCTTGCCGTCGTGGAGGACCATGCCGCCGATCAGCTGCACGTCGAAGTGCCGCTGGCCAATGGCGCGCTTGGCGGCCTCGCGGACTGTCGCGAAGGCCGGGACGAGCAGGTCGTCCAGCGTCGCGCCGTTGGCGAGCTGCTCGCGGAAGGCCGCGGTGCGGGCCTTCAGGGCCTCGTCGCTCAGTGCGGCCAGTTCGGGTTCCAGCGCGTTGATGGCCGCGACCCGGGGCCGGTAGGCCTTCACCTTGCGATCGTTGGACGATCCGAACAGCTTCTTCGCGAAGTTTCCGAGGCCGAGCATGAGGCCTTCCCCAATCCGATGTCGTGCGGCGCGCTGCTGTCCAGACAGGACACGCGGCCGCAAAAAAGGTTTCCGCAGGCGGGGAACGGGGGATCTGTAACGATCCGGACCGCGCCTTCCGCCTCCGAATGCTTCGCGATAGCCGGTGGGCGTGAACGCTCGATGTCCGAAAACGCTCTTTCAGGCCTGGAGCCGATGCCCCGCGGCGTCGGTGACGGCGCGTCCAGGGCCTTGGCTTCCCGGAACGGGCGAGCGGTCTCGACCTCGAGGGGATCCCAGGCGGACGCGAGGCGGGCTCGGGACAGATAAGAGTGGGGGACATGGTTGTCAACGCCGCGGCTTTGGACCAATGTCTCGCGCCGAACCACGGGTCCGCCGCAGTTTTGGGAGAGACTGGCGGCGAAGCGTTCGTGTTCCCCGATACGATCGTTCCCACCCGGACCCCGCGCCCAGCCCGGCGGGCCCTTGCGGGACGAAAAATGAAGAAGGCTCTAGAGTGATCATGAAGAAGGCGTTTCTCGGCGCAGGCGTTGCCGCGCTCGTCATTTCGGCCGTGCTGGCCGGCCCGGCCCTGGCTGATCCGACCGTGCTGGCGCGCGTCGATGGCCAGCCGGTGACCGACCAGGACGTCGCACAGCTGATGGCGACCATGGGCCAGCAGCTCGCCCAGCTCCCCGAGCCGGCCCGCAAGCGCGCCGTGCTCGACCGGCTCATCGATATGAAGGTCGTCGCCAATCAGGCGGCCAAGGACGGGCTCGACAAGAGCGAGGACGTCCAGAAGAAGCTCGAGCAGGTGAAGCAGCAGCTTCTCATCAACGAGTTCGTCAAGCAGAAGGTCGATGCCCCGATCACCGAGGCGATGCTGAAGGCGCGCTACGACAAGGACGCGGCCGCCTACAATCCGCCGGACGAGACCCGCGCCCGTCACATCCTCGTGAAGACGAAGGAAGAGGCTGTCGCGATCATCGCCGATCTCGGCAAGGGCGGCGACTTCGCCAAGATCGCCACCGAGAAGAGCCAGGATCCGGGCTCCGCCAAGCAGGGCGGCGATCTCGGCTACTTCGGTGCGGGCGACATGGTGAAGCCGTTCGAGGACGCGCTCACCGGGCTGAAGCCGGGCGAGTACACCAAGACCCCGGTCGAAACCCAGTTCGGCTTCCACGTCATCAAGCTCGAGGACCGGCGCAAGCCGAAGGTGCCGGGCTTCGACGAGGTCAAGGACCAGGTCCGTCAGGCCGTGGTCGGCGACCGTTTCTCCGAGATGCTCGGCGAAATGAAGAAGGGCGCCAAGATCGAGGTCGACGAGGCCGCGCTCGCCAAGTGAGCCGACGCCGCCGTCCGGTCTGTTCGGATGCATGATCGAGGCCGAGGCCGGTGTCCCGACGGGGCGCCGGCCTTTGTCGTTTCCGGTCCTCGGCTCGTGGCGAGCGGCCTCAATCCGGCCGGCGCCCGATATAGGTCGCGCGGATGCGGATCAGCTTGCCGACCGCAGACTGTTCGATGACGTGGCCGATCCAGCCGACCGTGCGGGCGATCGCGAAAAGGGTGATCGGCGCCTCGGCCGGCAGTCCGATCGCTCGGGCCGCGACGACGAGGCCGAAGTCGAGATTGGGGTGGCGGCCGGTCAGCCGTTCGGCCGCGGCGGCGATCGCGTCGGCGCGGGCGATCACGCGGGCCGCCTCCGGCCGGGCCCGGACGGCCTCGACCAGCAGACGCGAGCGCGGATCCTCGCCGCGATAGAGCGGATGGCCGAAGCCGGGCAGGGTCTCGCCGGCCTTGAGGCGCGCGGCGAGCGCGCGTTCAGGGTCGCCGTCGCCGACCGTCTCGAACAGGGCGGCGACCCGATCCGACATGCCGCCGTGGCGCGGGCCGTCCAGACAGGCGAGGCCCGAGGTCACCGCGCGCCAGGGCGAGGCGCCGGTCGAGGCGGTGACGCGGACCGCCAGCGTCGAGGCGGCGAGCTCATGATCGGCCATCAGCACGAGGGCGCGCCGGATCGGTTCGGCCGGCGCGTTCCACGCCTTGGCCAGAGCGGCGTGGATCGGCTGGTCCGTGCCGAGCGGTGCGCCGGTCGCGACATGCGTCATCTGGCGCAGGATGCGGGCGCCGGTCCGCGCGATCGCGGCCGGGCCCGGCGCGTAGCCGGCGAGATCGGTCTCGGCCGCGCGGGCGAGGCCGACGAGCAGGCGTCCGACGATGCCGCCGTCCTCGGGGACGGCCACGGTCTGGAACGGCGCGGCGGCCGCGAAGGGATCGGCATCGCCCGTTTCCGGCGCGCCGGTGTCCCAGAGGAGCGAGGCGACCGCTTCCAGTCGGGCGTGGCGGGCGAGCGTCTCGACGTCGATGCCGCGATAGAAGAGCCGGTCGTCGCGGATCAGGGTCAGCGCGGTCTCGATCGGCGCGGGGCCCAAACCGCCCGCGCCGGGGCGCTCGGGCGCGGCGCCCGCGACGCGGCCCTTCAGGGCGCGCACGTCCTCGGCGCTGTAGAGCTTCGTGCGCGTGCCCGGCTGCGGCTCGGACCGGATCATGCCGCGGCTGACATAGGCATAGAGCGAGGCGACGCCGATGCCGAGCTCGGCAGCCGCTTCGCGAGCGGTGAGCTTGTTCTTCATATTGACGATATCAATCAAGATTGATCGCACGATCAAGCCGTCGTCGTTTCATGATCCACTCTCGACCCGGAGCACGATCATGGAAGATCAGGTGCGGAACGCCTTCGCCGATCAGGCGACATGGTGCGACAGGCTCGGGTCACCGTTCACGGCACGACTGATGGTCGTGCTCGGTGCGGCGCTCGATCGCGACACGCGGACCGGCCGCGCGGTGCTGGACTGGACCGGCCGGCCGGATGCGCTCGGCGACAGCGTGCCGCTCCGGCTCGCCGGCGCCTTGCACGCGCTGGTCCGGGCCGGGCGCGACGCGGGGCTCGCCGCCGTCTACCCGCCGCATCCGCTGCCGGACGTCGCGGCGCTGGATGCCGCGGTCCGCGCCGCGATCCGGGCCCATGATGACGCGATCGTCGGTTGGCTCGGCTTCTTCCCGCAGACCAACGAGGTCGCGCGCTCGGGGCTGCTCTATCCCGGCCTGATGACGGTCGCGCACCGGTTCGGCCTGCCGCTGTCGCTCTATGAGGTCGGCGCCAGCGCCGGGCTCAACCTGTTCGCGGACCGCTTCGCCTATGATCTTGGCGGCCGGCGCTGCGGCGCGGCGGGGTCGGCGGTTCGCCTCGCACCGGCCTGGGAGGGTGATGCGCCGGCGGGGGAGGATCCGGTCGTCGTCGGGCGCCGCGGCTGCGATCTGGCGCCGGTCGATCTCGGCGATCCGGCGGCGCGGGATCGGCTGGTCGCCTATGTCTGGGCCGATCAGACGGAACGGCTGGCGCGGCTCGAGGCCGCGATCGAGATCGCACGCGATGCCGGTCCGGTCCGGCTCGATCGCGGCGATGCGGCAGCCTGCGTCGAGGCCTGGCTCGCCGAGCCGGCTGCGCCGGGGGTGGTCCGGGTGCTCATGCATTCGATCGCGTTCCAGTATTTTCCGGAGATGTCCAGGCTGCGGATCGCCGAGGCGATGGCGCGGGCGGGCGCGCAGGCGACCCGCGAGGCGCCGCTTGCGTGGCTCGGTTTCGAACAGGCGGACGGCGGCGGTCCCGAACTCCGGCTCACCCTCTGGCCCGGCGGTGCGTCGGTCCGGCTCGCGCGGGCCGATGCCCACGGGCGACGGGTCATCTGGGAGGGCGGTCCCGCCTGAGCACGGGCGCGGGCCAACAGTTCTTTGCGCCTCGACGGCGCGGGGGGCAGTCCCGACCTGCACGGGGCCCGCTGTTCCCGTCATGAAAATCGGCTAAGGAAGAACCCCCGCAGCGTGAACGCCGTGGGGTTCGTTTGTTCTTCACCGACCAGGATCGACCATGGCCGCGCCCGCTCCCGTCTCCCCGCTCGCCCCGAAGTCCTATCCGGATGCGCCTGCGATCCGAGGCGTGCGCTTCGCGACCGCCGAGGCTGGCATCAAGTACAAGAACCGCACCGACGTGCTGTTCGTGCTGCTCGACGAGGGCACCGAGGTCGCCGGCGTGTTCACCAAGTCGAAGTGCCCTTCGGCGCCGGTCGACTGGTGCCGCGCCAATCTCGCGCAGGGCACGGCGCGCGCGATCGTGGTCAATTCCGGCAATGCCAATGCCTTCACCGGCATGAAGGGCCGCAAGACCGTCGAGGTCACCGGCGAGATCGCCGCGCGTGCCGCCGGCTGCCGCGCGGAACAGGTGTTCATCGCCTCGACCGGCGTGATCGGCGAACCGCTCGATCCGCAGAAGTTCGAGGGCGTGCTCGCCGAAACCGCGGCGCGCGTCGCGCCCGGCCCCTGGCTCGACGCGGCCAAGGCGATCATGACCACGGATACCTATCCGAAGGTCGCCACGCGGACCGTCGATCTCGGCGGCGTCGCCGTCACCATCAACGGCATTGCCAAGGGTGCCGGCATGATCGCGCCGGATATGGCGACCATGCTGTCCTTCGTGTTCACCGATGCGCCGATCGCCGCGCCGGTGCTGCAGGCGATGCTGTCGGCCGGCGTGGAGACCAGCTTCAACGCCATCACGGTCGACAGCGACACCTCGACGTCCGACACCCTGATGCTCTTTGCCACCGGCCAGGCGGCCGCCGATGGCGCGCCGCGTATCACGGATGCGGCCGACGCCCGGCTGGCCGGCTTCCGCGACGCCCTGACCTCGCTGCTGACCGAGCTGGCGCAGATGGTGGTCAAGGACGGCGAGGGTGCGCGCAAGTTCGTCGAGATCACCGTCACGGGAGCCGAGAGCGACGCCTCCGCCAAGCGCATCGCGCTGTCGATCGCCAACTCGCCGCTGGTCAAGACCGCCGTCGCCGGCGAGGACGCCAACTGGGGCCGCATCGTCGCGGCGGTCGGCAAGGCCGGTGAACCGGCCGATCGCGACCGGCTGGCGATCTGGTTCGGCGACGTGCGCGTCGCGGTCGAGGGCGCCCGTGACCCGGACTATTCCGAGGCGGTGACCTCCGACATCATGAAGCGCGAGCACATCCCGGTGCGCGTCGACATCGGCCTCGGCGATGGCCGCTTCACGGTCTGGACCTGCGATCTCACCAAGGAATACGTGGCGATCAATGGCGACTATCGGAGCTGAGACGGCGGCGCCCTCGGTCCTGACGCTCGAGACCGCGGCGCTGTCGACCTGGCCGGCGCTGCGCGTGGTCCACGACGGCCACTGGCTCTGGCGCTGGGCGAACGGCTACACCAAACGGGCCAATTCGCTCAATTTCCTCGATCCGTCCGACGGCGCGGACGCGGCTGCGCGGCTCGACCATGCCGCCGCGCTCAGCCTTCGCAACGACATCGGCTTCGTGGTCCGGTCGAGCCCGCTGACGCCGCCGGAGGTGCTCGCCGAGCTCGACCGCCGCGGCTTCGAGGTGTTCGAGGAGAGCCTGATGCTGTGGCGCCGGCTCGACGGCGCGGCCGCGGCGGCCGACCCGGACGTGACCATCGGGCCGGCCGACGACCCGGCTTGGCTCGAGGCGCAGAGCGTGCTGTCCGGCTACTCGTCGCAGGCCCGGCAGGCGCTCGCGGCCATCCTCGGCGTCTATGGGGTGCCGGCCTGGGGCCTGACGCTGGTCGAGGATGGCGTGCCGGCCGCATCGGCGCTGCTGGCGATCGCATCCGGGGTCGCGTGCCTGACCAATGTGGTCACGGATCCGGCGAAGCGCCGGCGCGGCTTTGCCGCGCGGATGCTCGGGGCAGCGATGGCCAAGGCGGCGCGGGAAGGTGCGTCGATCGCGGCTCATGCGGTAATCGCCACCAACGAGCCGGCACGCGCGCTCTATGCCGGCACGGGCTACCGGGAGCTCTACCGCTACCGTTATCACAGGCCGTCGTGCTGAGCGCGGCTGCCATTACCGATCGCCGTGTTCACTCGGCCGTTGGGGGAACGTCTCAATGAAGCTTCTTCTCGTCGTCGCCGTGGCGCTGGTCGACGCCGACGGCCGGATTCTGCTCGCGCAGCGGCCGCCGGGTAAGTCCATGGCCGGACTGTGGGAATTCCCCGGCGGCAAGATCGAGCCGGGCGAGCGGCCGGAGGAGACGCTGATCCGCGAACTCGCCGAGGAGCTCGGCATCACGGTTAAGGCGGATTGTCTCGCACCCCTGACTTTCGCCAGCCATGTTTATGAAGATTTTCATCTCCTGATGCCACTTTATGTCTGTCGCCGCTGGACCGGAACGATCCAGGGGCGCGAGGGGCAGGCTCTGAAGTGGGTACGGCCGCGGCAACTTCGGGACTATCCCATGCCGCCCGCCGACGAGCCGCTCATACCGTTTCTCTTGGACCTGGTCTGAGCCGGTCCGTCGATATCGAGTCGGGGGCGATATGGACCGTTGGATCACCGGGGCATGGATGGCCCGCTTCGCGCACGACGAGCGCGGCGCAACGGCCATCGAATATGCACTGATCGGCGGTCTCATCGCGCTTGCGATCGTCGGAGCCATTTCCGGCACCGGAACGGGCGTCTCGGCACGCTGGAACGATTTTTCAAACACGGTCGTCGGCGTCCTGCGCTGATCCTCGACACCGCCTTCGTCGGTGTGGCTTGCCGGACGGGCTACCGTCGGCGGTCCTATTGCCGTCAGCCGTATCTCACCCGGTGCCGCCCGGGCCTTCTCCCGCCGACCATTCGCGCGTGTTGAGCGCGTCGGCGAGACGCGCCGTCGCGGAGCCGGGCTTCAGCGGCTTCTGCTGGCTCTCGTGCGGCGCCCATCCCGAGGCAGAAACGATCTCGAAGGTCGCGCGCACCCGGCCGTCCGGATCGGCGAAGCGCTCGGCGTAGATGGCGGCGGCGCGCAGGAACACCGCGCGCGGCAAGGGCCGTCGCGAGCGCTCGGTCAGGATCGAGGTCGCGCCCATCGCGCGCAGGTCGCGGATCAGCGCGAACATCGAATCGTAGCGGACGGTGAACCGGTCCGTGTCGGTCACCGGCAGGGCAAAGCCGGCGCGCTGGAGCAGGCCGCCGAGGTCGCGCACATCGACGAAGGGTGACACGCGCGGGCTGGCGCCGCCCGTCGCCTCGACTTCGGCCGCGAGCAGGGCCTCGCGCAATTCCGTCAGCGTCGCGCCGCCGGGCAGCGCCGCGAGCAACAGGCCGTCGGGCCGGAGCGCGCGGCGGATCTGGACGAGCGCTCCGGGCAGATCGTTGACCTCGTGCAGCGATAGCAGCGAGACGACCAGATCGACCGAGCCCGGCGCCAGCGCCAAGGCCTCCTCGTCGACCGTGACGTCACCGGGGGTGTTCGGATCGGTCGGGGCGACAAGAACGCGTGTCGCACGATCCGCCGACGCGATCACCGGGGCAGCGGCGCCGGCGTGCCGGCCGAGGTCGACCGCGACGTCGAAGCGACGCGTCAGGGTCGCGAGCCGATCGGCGAGGTCTTCGGCGGCGCGGGCGAGCAGGAAGTCGGCGCCGGGCACGGCGAGGCGGCGGGCGCGGGCCCGGCGTCGGGCGCCGAGGGCGGGATCGAAGATCTGCGGCGACGACATGATGCTCTCCCGATGGCCGATGCGGACCGCGGACCACGCGTGGCGGTCCCGATAGCCGGGTGGGGCCATCCCGTCAAAGCCCCCGGTCGAGGCTCATATGGGGACGAACTCGCGGATGCGGTGGTGCCGCGGTATGATCCGGCCATGGACGAGGAGACGCGGACGCCGCCATCGCTGAAGGCGCGGTTCGTCGCGGCCGGCCGGCGGGTCGGCCGGGCGGCGATTGATCTCGTTCTGCCGCCGGTCTGCGCGGGGTGTCACCAGCCGGTGGCCGATCCCGGCGCCTTCTGCGGCGCGTGCTGGGGCCGGCTCAGGCTGATCGAGCGGCCCTATTGCGAGCGCCTCGGCATCCCGTTCGGCTACGACCTCGGTCCGGGCGCCCTGTCGGCGGAGGCGATCGCCGATCCGCCGCCGTTCGACCGCGCGCGGGCGGCGGTGGTCTACGACGACGTCGCGCGCGAGGTCGTCCAGTCGCTCAAGTATCGCGATCGGACCGAACTGGCCGGCCTGGTCGGCCGGATGACGGCGCGGGCGGCGCGGGAACTGCTCGTCGATGCGGACGTCCTCGTTCCCGTGCCGTTGCATCCGCGCCGGCTCTGGATGCGGCGGTTCAATCAGGCGGCGCTGATCGCCGGTGTGATCGGGCGGGAGAGCGGTGTGCCGGTGTCGCTCGAGGCCCTGCAGCGCATTCGCGCCACGCGCGCCCAGGTCGGGCTCAGCGGACGCGAACGGGCGGACAATGTCCGCGGCGCCTTTCGCGTTCCGCCCGCCGCCAAGCCGGAGATCGCCGGCCGCAAGATCGTGCTGGTCGACGACGTGCTGACCACCGGCGCGACGATCGAGGCCGCGACGCGGGCCCTGAAGCGCGCCGGAGCGGCACGGATCGATGTCGCTACCTTCGCGCGGGTTGCCCCGCGCGAGGCTCTGCATATATGAAGCGGTCCGCATCGCCCGATCGCGCGGGGGCCCCCGCCGCGATCCGTCCGGAGATCACCATGACCAAGCCTGTCGTCATCTACACCCGCCAGCTCTGCGGCTATTGCGCCGCGGCAAAGGCCCTGCTCGATCGCAAGGGCGTCGCCTACGAGGAGAAGGATGCGACCGGCGCGCCCGAGATCCGGCAGGAGATGATCGCCCGGTCGGGACGCGCCACCTTCCCGCAGATCTTCATCGGCGAGACCCATGTCGGCGGTTGCGACGACATTCATGCGCTGGAAGAGGCCGGTAAACTCGACGCCATGCTTTCCTGAAAGGCCGGATCGGACTAAACTGTCCAGTACCGTGCATACAGGCGGGGCGCGTGTCGCTCGCCGTTGCAGACGGCGACGACGCCATTGAGAATCGAACGCCCACAATTGTACGACGACATGACCGTGTTTCGCGCAGCGCTGGTGCAGATGACCGCGACGCGTTCTCCGGCGGAGAACGCGGAGGCCGCGGGTGAACTCGTGCGCCGCGCCGCGGGCGACGGAGCCGTCTATGTGCAGACGCCCGAGAACACCAACATCATCGAACACGAGCCGGAACGCCTGTTCGCCGCGTTGACCGACGAGGCGTCGGATCCGACGCTCGCCCATCTCCGGGCCGTCGCGCGCGATCTGGGCATCTGGCTGCACATCGGCTCGCTCGCCATCAAGGTGGCCGAGGCCAAGGCCGCCAACCGCGCCTTCGTCATCGCGCCGGACGGCTCGATCGCGGCGCGCTACGACAAGATCCACCTGTTCGACGTCGAACTGGCCGGCGGCGAGAGCTACCGCGAGAGTGCGCGCATCCGGCCGGGTGCGCAGGCCGTCGCGGTCGATCTGCCCTGGGGCCGGCTCGGCCTGTCCATCTGTTACGACGTGCGCTTCCCGCAGCTCTATCGCACCCTCGCGCAGGAGGGCGGCGCCGAGATCCTCGCCGTGCCGGCCGCGTTCACGCGCCAGACCGGCGAGGCGCATTGGCAGACGCTGCTGCGCACCCGGGCGATCGAGAACGGCGCCTTCGTGCTCGCCGCCGCGCAGGGCGGCACGCATGAGACCGGCCGCCAGACCTATGGCCACAGCATCATCATCGATCCCTGGGGCCGTGTTCTGGCCGAGGCCGGGACCGAGCCCGGCGTGATCGCGGCCGACATCGATCTTTCCGAGGTCGCCAAGGTGCGCGGCCGGATTCCCGCCCTGACCCACGACCGACCGTTCACCCTCGACGTCGCCGCTGCCCGCGCCGACGTCAGGAAGGCAGCATCATGATCCACTACACCCTCACTTGCGACAGCGAACACACCTTCGAAGGCTGGTTCCGCTCCTCCGCCGACTTCGATCTCCAGGCCAAGCAGGGCCATGTGAGCTGTCCTCTGTGCGGGTCGACCGCGGTCACCCGCGGCCTGATGGCGCCGAACGTGCAGTCCGGCCGCGCCCGCGACGAACGCCAGGAAGCGGCGCGCGTGCCCGCGCCGGTGCCGGCCGAGGCGCCCGAAGGGCCGCGCCAGATGATGATGGTGCCGGACCCGACCCAGCGCGCCATGCTCGAGGCGCTGCGCGAGCTGCGCCAGAAGATCACCGAGAACGCCACCTATGTCGGCGACAAGTTCGCCGACGAGGCGCGCCGCATGCACCACGGCGAGACCGAGGCGCGCGGCATCTACGGCGAGGCGACGCCCGAGGAGGCGGCCTCGCTCGCCGAGGAAGGCATCGTGTTCCAGCCGCTGCCGATCCTGCCCGAGGATCGCAACTGAGTCGTTCGGCGCCGACCGGTCGAGCCTGGGAACGGCGAACATTCGATCCGGCCGCAGCGCCGGCCGAGGGGCGCCCGGATGCTATTGGGGGCCGTCGAAGAGCACGGCCGAGGCGATCTGAACCGGGGATCTGACGCGCATGGCGGCCGACCCGCTGCAGCGATTGGCGGACGACTGCAAGGCCGAGGCGCTGCGCCTCGGCTTTTCCGTTTGTCGGATCGCGCGCGCCGATGCGATCCCGCAAGCGCGGGCGCGGCTCGATGCGTTTCTCGCCGAGGGCCGCCATGGCACCATGGGCTGGATGGCCGAGACGGTCGAACGGCGCGGCAGCCCGCGCGGGCTCTGGCCGGAGGTTCGGTCGGTCATCGTGCTCGGGCTCGACTACGGGCCGGACGAGGATCCGCTCGGCGTGCTCGCCGAGCGCGAGGCCGGCGGCATCTCGGTCTATGCGCGCAACCGCGACTACCACGACATCATCAAGGGCCGGCTCAAGGAACTCGGGGCGAAGCTCGTCGCCCGCGCCGGCCGGCTCGGGCTTACCGGTGACGTCAAGGTGTTCGTCGACACCGCGCCGGTGATGGAGAAGCCGCTCGCCGCCGCCGCCGGGCTCGGCTGGCAGGGCAAGCACACCAATCTCGTGTCGCGCGGCTTCGGTTCGTGGCTGTTCCTGGCCGAGATCTTCACGACCTTCGATCTGCCGCCGGATCCGGCCGAGACCGACCATTGCGGCTCCTGCCGCCGCTGTCTCGACGCCTGCCCGACCGGCGCCTTCGTGGGGCCGTACCGGCTCGATGCGCGGCGCTGCATCTCATATCTGACCATCGAACATGCCGGGCCGATCCCGCCGGATCTCCGGCCGGCGATGGGTAACCGCATCTATGGCTGCGACGACTGCCTCGCAGTCTGCCCCTGGAACAAGTATGCCGGCATCGCGCGGGAGGCGAAGCTCAAGGCGCGCGACGATCTGCGTCGTCCGCGGCTCGGCGATCTCGCCCGGCTCGACGATGCCGGCTTCCGGGCGCTGTTCGCCGGCTCGCCGATCAAGCGGATCGGTCGCGATCGCTTCGTCCGCAATGTGCTGATCGCGATCGGCAATTCCGGATCGCCCGCGCTTGCCGACGATGCGGCGCGGTTGATCGCCGATCCGGCGCCGGTCGTGCGCGGTGCGGCGGTCTGGGCGCTCGGCCGGCTCGATGCGGGGCGGCTCGCGCGTCTGCGGTGCGCGCTCGATCCCGATCCGGCGGTCGAGGCCGAATGGACGGCGGCGTTGCGGCCGGCCGTGCCTGGGGGCGGCGTCGAGCCCACGCCGGTGCACGAAAGCGTGTGAACGCGCCGCCGCGGCTTGACTCCCGGCCATACCAGACCGGACGGGACGGATTCGCAGCGAATCAGCTACACCTCACCTGTGGAAAAGGGATGAGCCCGCGCGGTCGCGCCGGGCCGGCCGGAAACCGGCCGCATGGGGGTATGCTGACGCAATGATCATCATCGACGAGGCCAAGGCCGAAGTCGTGGTCCGCGCCGCCGACGGCAGCGAGGTCCGGCACCCGATGGCGAGCGCGGAGGCTTTCGACGCAGTGTCGAAAGCCTGGCTCCGGGTCGGCTGGGACACGAAATACGTCTACGGTTTCACCTGGATGGGGCGGCCGATCATCCAGCTCCCCGACGACATGGTCCGCATCCAGGAGATCATCTGGAAGGTCCAGCCGGATGTGATCATCGAGACCGGCGTCGCCCACGGCGGCTCGCTGATCTTCTACGCCTCGCTGTGCAAGGCGATGGAGAAGGGCCGGATCGTCGGCATCGACATCGAGATCCGCAAGCACAATCGCACGGCGATCGAGGCGCATCCGCTGATGCCCTACATCACGCTGGTCGAAGGCTCCTCGACCGCGCCGGAGATCGTCGATCAGGTCAAGGCGCTCGTGAAGCCGGGCGAGACCGTGCTGGTGCTGCTCGATTCCAACCACACCAAGGACCATGTCCGCGCCGAGCTCGAGGCCTATGGCCCGTTGGTGACGCCGGGATCCTTCATCGTGGCGACGGACGGCATCATGGGCGAGGTGGTCGGCGCGCCGCGCTCCGCGCCCGACTGGGACTGGAACAATCCGGCCGAGGCCGCGAAGGAATTCGCCGCCGCGCATCCCGAATTCCGGCTCCACGAGCCGGCCTTCCCGTTCAACGAGGGCCTCGTCACGTCGCGGGTCACCTATTGGCCGCACTGCTTCCTCGAGCGCATCGGGTGAGGGTCCATGGCGGCGCGGGGGGCGAAGTTCCAGGGCGGGCTGACGATCGACGACGCGGTGCGGGCCTACCAGACCGGGGATCTCGAACGCGCCGAGGCGGCCGCACGCGCGGTGCTGGCCGGCGATCCGGCCAGCGCCGATGCGCACCAGCTCCGTGGCGTGATCGCCTATCGGCGCGGCAACTACGCGGCCGCGTGTGAATCGCTGGTCAAGGCGATCCACGAGCGTCCGGACGTCGCGGAGTACTATTCGAACCTCGGCGCCGCGCTCCGGCTCGCCGGCCGGCTCGCCGAGGGCGAGCAGGCGCATCGGCGCGCCATCGCGCTCGATCCGAACAACGCCACCGCGCGCGCCAATCTCGCCAATGTCATGCGCGTCGAGCGCCGGTTCGTCGAGGCCGAGGAGGCCTATCGCGCGGCCTTGCAGATCGATCCGGCGCGCGCGGAAGTCTGGCGCTCGCTGGCGCAGACGCTGCAGGATCAGGGCAAGTTCGCCGAGGCGGAGATCGCCTTCCGCAATGCGATCGACAAGGAGCCCGGCAATTTCGAGATCTGGAACGATCTCGGCGTGCTGCTCATGGCGATGGAGCGCAACGCGGAGAGCTTCGACGCCTATCAGAAGGCGATCACGCTGAAGCCGGACTACGGCATCGCGCAGGGCAATCTGTCGGCGTTGCTGCTGCGCAACGGCAAGATGGTGATGGCCGAGGGCGCCGCGCGCCGGGCGCACGAGCTGCAGCCCTATCAGTACCGCTGGCTCGCCAATCTCGGCACCGCGCTGCAGGGCCAGTGCAAGTTCGAGGCGGCGGAGGCGACGTTCCGCAAGGCGCTCGCCATGCGGCCGAACTATGTGGTCGGCTACGGCAACCTGTTGTTCTGCCGGAACTACCGGCCCGATCTCGACGCCGAGGCCATCGCGGCCGAATTCCGTGCCTTCAACGAGGCGATCGGCAAGCCGCTGATGCCGGCGGAAGTGCGCTACGACAACGATCCCGACCCGGAGCGGCGCCTGCGCGTCGGCTACCTGTCGCCGGACTTCCGGCATCATTCGGTGTCCTATTTCAGCGAGCCGCTGATCTCGGCCCACGACAAGCGGGCGGTGGAGCTGTTCCTCTATGCGGAGGTGCCGCTCGCGGACGAGTATACCCAGCGCTTCAAGGGTTACGCCGATCACTGGCGCTCGACCGTCGGGCTCGACGACGAGCAGCTCGCGGCGCTGATCCGGCGCGATCGCATCGACGTGCTGGTCGATCTCGGCGGCCACACCTCGTCGAGCCGCATTCTGGTCATGGCGCGCAAGGTGGCGCCGGTACAGGTCGCGCAGATGGTCGGCCACGGCACGACCTCGGGTCTTTCGGCGATCGATGCCTTCCTCGCCGACGAGGCCCTGGTGCCGCCGGGCGCCGAGCGCTATTTCGCCGAAGAGGTGATCCGGCTGCCGCGCATCCCGCTCGCCTACCGGCCGCCGGCCGGCATGCCGGAGCCGACCGCGCCGCCGGTGCTGACCAACGGCCACATCACCTTCGGCTGCTTCTCGCGGCTGGAACGCATCAACGACCGGGTCATCGAGGTCTGGGCGCGCATCCTCGAGCGTGTGCCGGGCTCGAAGCTGGTCTTGAATTCCAAGCCGCTGACCGAGAAGGCCTATCGCGAGCGGCTGATCAAGCGCTTCGCCCGGCACGGCGTCACCAAGGACCAGCTGTCGCTCGTCTATACCAGCCCGCAGCCGAAGACCTGGGCCGCCTATGGCGAGATCGACATCGCGCTCGACCCGTTTCCGCACAACGCCGGGACGACCACGATCGAGGCGCTGTGGCTCGGCGTGCCGGTGGTGTCGATCCTCGACCGGCCGCCGGTCGGGCGTTTCGGCGCCTCGATCCTCGGCGCCGTCGGCCTGGAGGATTGGGTCGCGGCCGATGTCGACGCCTATGTCGATCGCGCCGTCGAGGCGGCGACCGACATCGAGGCGCTGACGGAGCTGCGTGCGGGGCTCCGCGCGCGCTTTCTCGCCTCGCCGCTCGCCGACGAGCCGGGCCTCGCGCGCACGATCGAGGGCGCCTATCGCGATCTGTGGCGACGCTGGTGCGCGACCGTCTCCGATGCAGGCGCGCTGCAACGCGCGGCCGGCTCGGCGCACGCCCGTGGCGACCGGGCCGGGGCGCTTGCCGCGCTCGAACGGGCGGCGGCGATCGAGCCCTCGGCGACGACCTGGACCAACATCGGCGCGCTCAGGCGCGCGCTCGGTCGGGTCGCGGAAGCCGAAGCGGCTTACGGCGAGGCGCTGGCGCTCGATCCGAACCACGCGGAAGCGCTCGCCAACCTGTCGAACGTGCTGGTCGACCAGGGCCGGCTCGTCGAGGCGGCCGAGGTGCTGACCCGGCTGGTCGGGCTCAATCCGGGCGATCTCGCCCGGCGCGTCCGGCTCGCGGATATCGTCTTCCACATCGGTCGGCACGAGACTGCGGTCGAGATTTATCGCAGCGCGCTGGCGATCGAGCCCGAGCACACGGTGGCGCGGCGTAATCTGGTCGTCGTGTTGCGCGCGATGGAGCGGTTCGACGAGGCCGAGACGGTGCTGCGCGACCACCTGTCGGAACATCCCGACGCGGTCGAGGAGTGGATTTCGCTCGCCAATATCCTCGACAAGCGCGAGAAGCGCATCGCGGCCGAACAGTGCTTCCGCCGCGCGATCGAGGAGGCGCCGCAGCGCGCCGACGTGATGGCCGATCTCTCCGACCTGTTGCGCCGGCTCGGCCGGCCGCGCGAGGCGATCGAGATGGCTGAGGCCGGCATCGCGATCGATCGCAAGCTGCCGGCGCTCTGGAACAATCTCGGCAACGCGCTGCGCGCCGCCGGTCGCGTTCCGGAGGCCGAAGCGGCCTATGACGGCGCGCTCGCCGTCGATCCGGACTACGCGCAGGCGCTCAACAATCGCGGTATCGTGCGCATGAAGCGCGGCCGGCCGGTGGCGGCGGAAGCCGACTTCCGCCGGGCCATGGCACTCGCGCCGAAGCTGCCGGAGATCGGCTACAATCTCGGCAGCGTGTTGCAGGATCAGGCGCGACTCGAAGAGGCGACGCAGGTCTACCGGGCCGCGATCGCCGCCAAGCCCGATCAGCCGGACGGTCACGGCAGCTTCCTGTTCTGCATGAACTACCGGACCGGGGTCACGGCCGAAGAGGTGCTGACGGAGTTCCGCCGCTGGGATCTCATGCACGCGCGCCGCTTCCTGCCGGCGTCGCCCGAGTACGGCAACGATCGCGAACCGAACCGGCGGCTGCGCATCGCCTACGTCTCGCCGGACTTCCGGGCCAAGTCGGCGTGCTTCTTCATCGAGCCGCTGCTCGCCGCGCATGATCGGGCGAGTGTCGAGCTCTTCCTCTATGCCGAGGTACCGGAGCCGGACGCAATCACGGCGCGGTTCAAGGCGCTCGCCGATCACTGGCGGCCGACGGCCGGGCTGACCGACGACGAGGTCGCGGCCCAGATCGCCAAGGATCGCATCGACGTGGTCGTCGACATGGGCGGCCATACCTCGGACAACCGGCTCCTGGCGCTCGCCCGCAAGCCGGCGCCGGTGCAGGTCGCCTATCTGCTCGGCCACGGCGCGACCTCGGGTCTCGCCGCGATGGACGCCTTCCTCGCCGATCGCACGCTGGTGCCGTTCGGCGCCGAGAAGGCGTTCTCCGAAACGGTGGTCCGGCTCGATCGCATCCCGCTCGTCTACGAGCCGCCGGCGACCATGCCCGAGGTCGGGCCGCTGCCGGCACTCGCGAACGGCCATGTCACCTTCGGCTGCTTTTCGCGGCCGGTCCGGATCAACGAGCGCGTCATCGCGGTCTGGTCGCGGATCCTCAACGCGGTGCCGGGGTCGCGGCTGGTGCTCAATGCCATGCCGTTCTCCGAGGAGGAGAACGCCGAGAAGTTCGCGCTGCGTTTCGCGGCACACGGCATCGCGCGGCATCGGCTCGATCTCGTCTACACCTACCCGCAGATGAAGACCTGGGGCGCCTATGGCGGGATCGACATTGCGCTCGATCCGTTCCCGCACAATGCCGGCACGACCACCATCGAGGCGCTGTGGCTCGGTGTGCCGGTCCTGTCGCTGGCGGACCGCCCGCCGGTCGGCCGGTTCGGTGCCATGATCCTCGGCGCGGTCGGGCTCTCGGACTGGGTCGCGGCCGACGAGGACGCCTATGTCGCGCGGGCGGTCGCGGCGGCGGCCGATCTCGACGGGCTCGCGGCGCTCCGGGCCGGTCTGCGCGACCGGTTCCGCGCCTCGCCGCTGATGGACGGCCGCGGCCTCGCCGCGGCGATGGAACAGGCCTATCGGGCGCTGTTCTCGGCCTGGGCCAAGCCGCCGACGGCGGCGCAAGCGACCGTGTCGGGCGCGGCGATCGCCTTCGCACTGTTCGGCCGCGGCGATCTCGACGGGGCCGCCAAGGTGGCGGAGGGGCTCGTCGCCGCCAATCCGGACGACGCCGAGGCGCTGCATGTGCTCGGGCTCGTGGCATTCCGGAAGGGCGATGCCGGCAGGGCCGTCGACCTCGTCCAGCGCTCGGCCACGATCGCGCCGGTGCCGGGAACCTTCTCCAACCTCGGCGCGATCCTGCGCGCGGCCCGACGGCCGGCCGAGGCCGAGGCCGCCTATCGCGCGGCGCTCAAGGGCGATCCGAACTTCGCCGACGCGCTGGCGAACCTCGGCAACCTGCTGATGGACCGCAAGGATTATGCGGGCGCAGCCGAGGTGCTGGCGCGTGCGGTCGCCGGTTCACCCGACAATCGCGAGGCGCTGCGCTCGCTCGGGTTGGCGCTGATCTCGCTCGACCGCCATGCCGAGGCCGAGCCGCATCTGCGCCGGGCCGTGCTCCTGGAGACCACGGGCGCCGACGCCCATGAGGCGCTCGCCGCTCTGTTGCGCCACACCGGCCGTCCCGTGGAGGCCGAGGGCTATTACCGCACCGCGCTGCTGCGCTCGGGCGCGACCCATCGCACGCTGTCGAACTATGCCGTGGTGTTGCAGGACCAGGGCCGGTTCCAGGAGGCCGAAAAGGCGTTCCGGGACGCGCTGGCGCTCCGGCCCGACTATGTGCCGGGCCATGCCAATCTGCTGTTCTGTCTCAACTATCGCGCCGATCTCGACGCGGAGACGATCGCGGCGGAGTTCCGCCGTTTCGATGCGGCGCACGGGCGGCCGCTGATGCCGGCGACGCGGATGCCGATCCGCGACCGCGATCCGGATCGGCGGCTCAAGGTCGGCTATCTGTCGCCGGACTTCCGGGCGCATTCGGTCGCCTTCTTCACCGAACCGATGATTGCCGCGCATGACCGATCGAAGGTCGAGGTGTTCCTCTATTCGGAGGTCTATGCGGCCGACGAATACACGAGGCGCTTCCAGGCGCTCGCCGACCACTGGCGGTCGACGACGGGGCTCGACGATGCGGCGCTCGCCGCGATGATCGCCAGGGACGAGATCGACGTGCTGGTCGATCTCGGCGGCCACACGTCCGGCAGCCGCATTCTGGTGATGGCACGCCAGCCGGCGCCGGTGCAGGTCTGCCAGATGGTCGGGCTCGGCACGACCTCGGGCCTGTCGGCGATCGACGTGTTCCTCGCCGACGTGGCGCTGGTGCCCGAGGGGGCGGACGCTCTGTTCGCCGAGAAGGTCGTCCGCCTGCCGCGCATCCCGCTCGCCTACAAGCCGCCGCGGCTGATGCCCGAGGTCGGGCCGCTGCCGGCGGCGACCAATGGCTTCGTGACCTTCGGCTGCTTCAGCCGGGTCGAGCGCATCAACGACGAGGTGGTCGCCGCCTGGTCGAAGATCCTGCGCGCGATCCCGAACGCGCGGCTCGTGCTCAACACCAAGCCGTTCTCGGAAGAGGCGTTCCGGGACCGGATGCGCGCGCGTTTCGCGGCGAACGGGGTTGCGGCCGAGCGGCTCGATCTCGTCTTCACCACGCCGCAGCCGGCGACCTGGGACGCCTATGGCGGCGTCGATATCGCGCTCGATCCGTTTCCGCACAATGCGGGTACGACGACCATCGAGGCCCTGTGGCTCGGCGTGCCGGTCGTGTCGATGAAGGCGCGGCCGTCGGTCGGACGGCTCGGCGCCTCGATCCTCGGCGCGGTCGGCATGGCCGACTGGGTCGCCGACGATGTCACGGGCTATGTCGCGCGCGCGGTCGAGGCGGCCTCCGACCTCGACCGGCTGGCGCGGTTGCGCGCCGCACTGCGCGACCGCTTCCGCGCCTCGCCGCTCGCCGACGCCGAAGGGCTCGCGCGACTGCTCGAAGACACCTACCGCCGGCTCTGGAGAGAACGTCTATGAGGCCCAAGGGTCCGCCGCAGCGGCCGCAATCCAAGCTGCAGGTCGCGACGCCCTATCAGCGTGCGCTCGGCCATTTCCAGAAGGGCGAACTGGCCGACGCGCAGGTCTGGATCGACAAGGCGGTCTCGACCATGAAGGCGACCGCGGACCTCCATCAGCTGCGCGGTCTGATCGCCTATCGGCGCGGCGATTATCCGACGACCGTCACGGCGATGGATGCGGCGATCGCGATCAACGATCAGGTGCCGGAGTTCTTCGCCAATAAGGCGGCGGCACTGCGCCGGCTGGGCCGGCTGCCGGAAGCCGCCGCCGCGGCGCGCGGCGCGATCGAACGCGACCCGTCGAGCGTCGGCGCGCACAACAATCTCGGCCTGATCCTCAAGGACGCCAACGACTTTCCGGGCTCCTACCAGGCGTTCAAGAAGGCGCTCGAGCTGAAGCCGGATTTTGCCGATGCCTGGGCCAATCTCGCCTGGCTGCTGGCGGTCGCCGGTCGCGCGGCCGAAGCCGAACAGGCGGCGCGCAAGGCGCTCGAGCTCGATCCGCGCAACATCAACGCGCACAACAATCTCGGCTCGGCCCTGATGCAGCAGGACCGGCTGATCGAGGCCGGCGACAGCTACGGCCGCGCGGTCGCGCTCGATCCCGGCTTCTCGATCGCGCGTTCGAACGTGCTGTTCTGCGCCAACTACCGCACCGATCTCACCGCCGAACAGGTCTATGCGCTCTATCGCGAGTGGGACGAGGTGCATGCCCGGCCGGTTCGGCCCGCCGTGATCGCGCATCGCAACACGCCCGATCCGGACCGGCGCATCCGGCTCGCCTATATCTCGCCGGACTTCAAGCACCACGCGGTCGCCTTCTTCCTCGAGCCGCTGGTCAAGGCGCACGACCGGTCGCGTTTCGAACTGACCTTCTATGCCGAGGTCGCCAATCCGGATCCGGTCACGGCGCGGTTCCAGGCGATGGCGGACCGCTGGCGCTCGACCGTCGGCATGTCGGATGCGGCGGTCGCGGAGATGATCACCAGGGACGAGATCGACATCATCGTCGATCTCGGCGGCCATTCGGCCGGCAACCGGCTTCTGGCGCTGGCGCGCAAGCCCGCGCCGGTGCAGGTCGCGCAGATGCTCGGCACCGGCTACACGAGCGGGCTCTCGACCGTCGACGGCTTCATCGCCGACGCCAAGATCGCGCCGCCGGGTTCGGAGCATCTGTTCTCGGAGAAGATCGTCCGCCTGCCGCGCATTCCGCTCGTCTACGAGCCGCCGGCCGGCATGCCCGGCGTCGCGGACCTGCCGGCGCTGAGAGGCGGCCGACCGATCACCTTCGGCTCGTTCAGCCGCACGGCGCGCATCAACGAGGGGGTCGTCGAGGTCTGGGCCGAGATCCTGAAGCGGGTGCCGAATTCTCGGCTGGTGCTCAACACCAAGGTGTTCGCCGAGGAATCGACCCAAGCGGCTTTCGCGGCGCGATTCGCCAAGCATGATGTGCCGCGCGAGCGGCTGCTCATGGTCTACACCCAGCC
The DNA here is from genome assembly GCA_040269895.1 of Ancalomicrobiaceae bacterium S20. Classification (NCBI taxonomy): domain Bacteria; kingdom Pseudomonadati; phylum Pseudomonadota; class Alphaproteobacteria; order Hyphomicrobiales; family Ancalomicrobiaceae; genus Methyloraptor; species Methyloraptor flagellatus. The sequence continues at coordinate 4,688,975 of CP158568.1, forward strand.
GCAGCCGCGAACCTGGGCCGCCTATGGCGACATCGACGTCGCGCTCGATCCGTTCCCGCACAATGCCGGCACGACGACGATCGAGGCGCTCTACATGGGCGTTCCGGTGGTGTCGCTGGCCGATCGGCCGTCGGTCGGCCGGTTCGGCGCGATGATCCTCGGCAGTCTCGGCATGGATGATTGGGTGGCGCCGACCAAGGAAGCCTACGTCGAGCGGGCGGTCGCGGCGGTTGCGGACCTGCCGGCGCTCGCCAAGCTCCGCGCCGAGCTCAGGCCGCGGTTCGAGGCCTCGCCGATGTTCGACGCGCCGGGCCTCGCCCGCGCGACCGAGGAAGGCTATCTCGGGTTCTGGCGCGACTGGTGCGCCAGCCGGCTCGCCGGCGCCGCCTGAGCTGGCGAAAGGTTCGGCGTTCCAGATCCCCGCCTTTCGAGGCAGTGCGGCGGCGCCGAGGCGCCGCCGTCTTGCTGTCGGCAGGGCTCACGAGCCGTGCTTGTGCGCGGGGTCCTTGCTGTCTTTCGCGGACATCGCCTCGACGACGAATTCGACGTCGACGGAGCCGGCCTTCTCGAACTTCAGCGTGCCCTTGATCCGCTCGCCTTCCGAGAGCGACGACTTCAGGCCCATCAGCATGACGTGATAGCTACCCGGCTTCAGCGTCACGCTGCCGCCGGCCGGGATGGCCAGGCCGCCCTGGACCTGGCGCATGGTCATGACGCCGTTCTCGACCTTCATCTCGTGGACCTCGAAGCGCTCGGCGCCTTCGAACGTGCCGCCGATCAGCTTGTCGGCCTCCTTGCCGTCGTTCTTCACCTCGAAAAAGCCGCCGGCGACCTTGGCGCCGGGGGCGGTGGCGCGCGTCCACGGGTGGTGGATCGACAGCGCGCCGAGCTTGTAGCCATGGGCGAGGGCCGGGGCGGCGACGCCGAGGCCGAGCGTGGCGGCGAGGCCGAGGGCGAGGGCGGCGCGGCGGGTGAAAGCAGTGTTGGTCATGGGGATGGCATCCTGTGACGGGGCGGCCGGACGCTCACGGGTCCGCGGTCCTGCCCTTGCTGAATCCGATCAGAGCTGTGACTGGGGTCTTGTCGCGCGGGGTGCGCGGCGGGATCGCGTCAGGCGACGGCCGGTGGGGCACGTGAGCCGAGCGGCGGGTGCGCGGCCGGCGTGACGATCTCGTCGGCAGGCGTTGCGGTCAGCGTCGCGAGGACGATCTCACGCGCGAGCCCGGCCGAAGCGGGAGCCGTTGGCGGCGCGGCGGCGGTGCCGGCGCAGTGGCCGAGGCAGCACTGGTCGAGGCCGTGGCCCTGACCTGGCTGACCCGGCACCTGATCCGAATGCGCGGCGCCGCTCTCGCAGATGGCGAAGGCGGCATCGAAGGGCGAGGCCATCGCGCCGGCGCCGAGACCGGTGATCAGCACCTGAAGCACGAGCGCATAGGTCGCGAGAACGGCGACGATCGTCCGCTCGATCCGCGAGGAGGGCTGGTGCCTATGGTCGCCGCGCTTGGCCATGCGCGATGGTTAGGCGCGAGCGCCCGGCCGGTCAATGGTGTGGATCGCCGATCCGTGCGGCTCCCGACCGAATGCTTGCGCCAGCGCAAGTGCTGCGGCACTTCGCGCTCGCACGGCCGGTTGCCTCGCCTGCCCGCCTCCGGCGTGCTATCGCGAAAGCCCGTCCCGCGAGGAGGTGCCGATGTCCGGACCGAAGTTCGATCGCCAGTTCGATCCGCGTCATGGCGAGGCGGTCGAGGTCGCGCCCGGCGTTCGGCGGGTGACGGCCGCAAATCCGGGGCCGTTCACCTGGAAGGGCACCAACAGCTACATCGTCGGCGAGACCGAGCTGGCCGTGATCGATCCCGGTCCCGACGATCCGGCACATGTCGAGGCGCTGGTCCGGGCGATCGGCGGACGGCCGGTCGCCGCGATCCTGGTGACGCACACCCATCGCGATCATTCGCCGGCGGCGGCGCGGCTGAAGGCACTGACCGGCGCGCCGACCTATGGCGAGGGGCCGCATCGGCCGGCACGACCGCTCGCGGCCGGCGAAGCGCACCCGATGGATGCCTCCGGCGACAAGGATTTCGTGCCCGACGTCGTGCTCGGTGCGGGCGGGACCGTTGCCGGCGCGGGCTGGATGCTCGAGGCGGTGCCGACGCCGGGGCATACGGCGAACCACCTCGCCTTCGCGCTCTTCGGCACGCCCCAACTTTTTTCCGGCGACCATGTCATGGCGTGGTCGACCTCGATTGTCGCGCCGCCCGACGGCGCGATGGCCGACTACATGGCCTCGCTCGATCGCCTCTCGGCACGCGCGGAAACGGTCTATCTGCCGGGGCACGGCGGCGCGGTGGTCGAGGCGCACGAGTTCGTCGATGCGCTGCGCCGGCATCGACGCGGCCGCGAGCGGGCGATCCTCGATCGGCTCGCGGCCGGCGACGAGACCATCCCCGACATGGTGGCGGTGATCTATGCCGACGTCGATCGCGCGCTCCACGGGGCGGCGGCGTTGTCGGTGCTGGCGCAGATCGAGGACTTGGTCGGCCGTGGGGTCGTCGCGAGCGACGGGGTGCCGTCGGTGCTGGCCCGCTACCGGCTCGTGGATTGAGGCGCCGGGGCCATGACGCCGGTCAGTCGCCCGACGACTGGCCGTAGCTCTCGGCCATGGCGGTATCGAGCTCGGCCAGGAAGGCGCGGATGCGGCGGGCATTGTCGCCGAGGTCGTGCCGGCCGAAACGGGACGACGAGCGGATATCGATGCGGGCGCCGCTCGGCTCGCCGACGATGCGGATCACGATATCCTCGGCAAAGCCCATGATCATGGTGCGCGCGACGGTCTCGATGCGGGCGCGATCGTTGTCGTCCTTCGGCGGCTGCGCCTCGAGGATCTGCCAGCCGTGCCGCTCGACCACCTTCTTGGCGGCGACGTAGACCAGATCCGAGCCGACCGAGAAGCGCCGGGTGACGATGTCGGGATAGGCCGCGCGTTGCAGCTTCAGCGCCTCGGGCGAGGGCGGCCGGGCGCTGTTGTCGTGGCCGGCCCGAAGCAGCGCGGCGGAGCGGTAGAGCGGCGGATCGATGATGTCGGTCGAGATGTCGGTCAGCTTCGGATAGCGCCAGAGCTCATAGCCGAGCGGTGCCAGCGGCGCGAGCGCGATCAGCGCGTAGACGATGCCGAGCGCGGCGTCGGTCGCGCCGAGGTCGCCCTCGTTCCAGATCACGATCAGGCCGATGATGCCGGCGAGAAGCGCCAGCGCGGCGAGGCCGAAGCCGACCAGCAGCGCGGCGAGCGCGTGGTCGGTGCCGAGCCAGTCGAAATGGTGGCCGACCGCGGCGATCACCAGCACAGGCAGGCCGAGCGAGCCCAGACGCCGGGCGAGCCGGGCCGATCGCGATGTGCTGGGCTTGTACTGGAACGGCATCGGCGAGGGGCGTCCGCGGCTCGGGCGAAGGATCGATCACCCGTCTGTTTATGCCATTCGCCCCCCGCTCGACCAGCCCTGCCGACGCGCGAACACGTCAGGCGGTCGGCAGGCGATAGTCGCGGAAGCGATCACGCAGCGTGGTCTTCTGGATCTTGCCGGTCGCGGTGTGCGGGATCTCCTCGACCACGACGACATCGTCCGGCATCCACCATTTGGCGATGCGGCCGGAGAGATAGTCGAGCAGCGCCTCGCGGGTCGGCGTGCGGTCCTTCTTCGGCACGACGACGAGCAGCGGCCGCTCGTCCCATTTCGGGTGCGCGATGCCGATCACGGCCGCCTCGGCGACATCCGGATGGCCGACCGCCAGATTCTCGATGTCGATCGAGGAGATCCACTCGCCGCCGGATTTGATCACGTCCTTGGCGCGGTCGGTGATCTGCATGTAGCCGTTCGGGTCGATGGTGGCGACGTCGCCGGTATCGAAGAAGCCGTCGGCGTCGAAGGCTTCCGCGCCGATGCCCTTGTAATAGCCCGAGGCGATCGCCGGTCCGCGCACCTTCAGCCGGCCGAAGGTGGTGCCGTCGTGCGGCAGGGCGCGATTTTCGTCGTCGGTGATCTTCATCTCGACGCCGAACGGCGGGATGCCCTGCTTGGTCTGCAGGTCGAGCCATTCCTCGACCGTGGACGTCAGCGTCTCCGGCTTCACCGAGCAGATCGTGCCGAGCGGGCTCGTCTCGGTCATGCCCCAGGCGTGACGGACCTCGACGCCGTAGCGGCGCATGAACGCCTCGGTGATCGCGCGCGGGCAGGCCGAGCCGCCGATCACCACGCGCTTCAGGCTCGAGAGCGCGCCGCCGGTCTGGTCGAGGTGCTGCAAGAGCATCAGCCAGACGGTCGGCACGGCCGCGGTGAAGGTCACGCCGCCGACCTCGAGCATCTCGTGCACCGAGGCGCCGTCGAGCTTCGGGCCGGGCAGCACCAGCGACGCGCCGATCATCGGCGTGGTGAAGGCGAGCGACCAGCAGTTGGCGTGGAACATCGGCACGACGGGCATGATCACGTCGCGCGAACCGACGCCCATCATGTCGGGCATGGTGGCCTGGAAGGCGTGCAGCACGTTGGAACGGTGCGAATAGACGACACCCTTCGGATGGCCGGTCGTGCCGGAGGTGTAGCACATGCCGGCGGCGGTGGTTTCGTCGAAGGCCGCCCAGCGGAAGTCGTCGTCGGCCTCCGCCAGCCAGTCCTCGTAAGCGACCGCGTTCGGCAGGGTCGTCGCGGGCATGTGGGCGGCATCGGTCAGCACGACGATCTTCTCGATCGTCGGCATCCGGTCGATCAGCTTCTCGACCAGCGGCACGAAGGTCAGGTCGACGAACAGCATGCGATCGGCGGCGTCGTTGACGATCCAGACGATCTGGTCGGGGAACAGGCGCGGATTGACCGTGTGGTAGATCGCGCCGATGCCGAGCAGGCCGTACCAGACTTCCAGGTGGCGCCAGGTGTTCCAGGCGAGTGTCGCGACGCGGTCACCGAGCACGATGCCGTCCCGGGTCAGCCGCTTGGCCGCCTTGAGGGCCCGGCTGCGCACCTCGGCGTAGTTGGTCCGGTGCAGCGGGCCCTCGACCGAACGGCTCAGCACGAGCCGGTTCGGATGCTGCGCGGCGGCGTGATCGATGATCTTGGTGCAGATGAGCGGCCAGTGCTGCATCAGGCCCTGCATGCGACGTCCTCCCGTTCGCGGTGGATTGAATCCACTCTCGATTTCGGCCGTCAGCATCGCGCGGGCCGCGGGTGCTGTCCAGACGGAGCTTGCCGGATACGTCAGGATAATGCTGCTGCGGGAAGAGGGGCGGCGGCCGGCGCGACACGCGGGGGCTCAGGCCAAAGAAAAGGCCGCGGATGCTGTCCGCGGCCTTTCTGGATCGCCTTTTCGGGCGACCGATCTCACATGGCTCGACCGATCACTCGTCCGAGCCGGCCGGCGCGGCGGCCGCGGCCTCGGCGAGGCCCTCGCCCGGCTGGTACTCCGGCCGGCGACCGCGACCACGGGCGCCGCGGGTGCGGCGGCGCGGGGCGGCATCGTCCTCGGCCGCCGGGGCGGCTTCGGCCTCGATCGGCGCCGGCGCCGCCGGTTCCGCCTGGGCGGCGGCCGCGGCAGCGGCGGCCCGCGAGGTGCGGGTGCCGGTCAGGAAGGCCGGGAGCTGATCGGCATGGCTGCTGATCGGCGACTCGTCGGCGACCGGCGCGGCACGCTCGGCGCGCGGCTCGCGATACTCGCGTTCGGCGCGCTCCGGGCGTTCGGCACGCTCCGGGCGTTCGGCACGCTCCGGGCGTTCGCTACGCTCGGTCCGTTCAGGACGCTCGGCGCGTTCGGGCCGCTCGCGATACTCGCCGCGACCTTCGCCGCCGAAATCGCCACGCGGGCCGCGCATCTCGCGACGCTCGCGATAGTCGGGACGGTCGCCGCGCGGGGCGCGGGGCTCGCGCGGCTGGTCGCCGTTGCGGTCGCCTTGATTGCGTTCGCCCTGGCCGCGTTCGCCCTGCCCACGGTCGCCCTGGTTGCGGCCCTCCATGCGGTCGCCACGATCGCGGAAGTGACGGCCGTTGCCGTTCATCGGCCGACGATCGCCACGCTCCATGCGCTCCGGACGGTCGCCCATGATGCGCTCGCCATAGGCGGCATCGAGGCTCGGCTGCTCGTCGCTGTAGGGCTGCGGCGCCTCACCCTGCATCGCCGCAGCGGCGGCGCGCGGGTCGGCGGTGTCGAAATCGTCCTCGTCCTCGTCGTCGTTCTGGATGTCGGAACGGACGATCTGGATCGGCTGCTGCATCTGCGCCTGGGCGGCGGCGATGACGCGATAATAGTGTTCGGCGTGCTGGAGATAATTCTCAGCAAGCACCGGGTCGCCGCTCGACTGCGCGTCCCGGGCGAGGCTCACGTATTTCTCGGCGATATGAAGCGCGGTGCCCCGGATCTTCACATCCGGGCCCGTCGACTCGTACGACCGGCTCAGAGGGTTCGGGCCCTTGCGGTTGCCACCACCTTGGTTGCCACCGCGACCGCGCATTCTCTGTTTCGAATTACCCTGCCGCATTATGATGCAATCTCTTCCGGGAAGCGTTGAAGGCTCATGTCCCGCGTCTTCGCGTCTCGGCGCCGGGTCCCGAAACCGCCGGCGACGATGCCCCCTGCCAGGACGCTCCTGTCAGGAAGCGCGACCGCCGGCCGGTCGGCAGACCGGCTGGGGCTCGGACGAAAGCCAGGAATCATCGCGCGATGCGTCCGGCTATCGAGCCGGTGCGTGAGATGATTCGTCATCAGGCTCCTGAAGCCCTGTTCGGCTGAAGACGAACCGAGGCCGTCACGGATCGAGGAATGATCCTTCACTCGGATCGGTCCCGGATCTGATCGTCGACGTCGCGCTGAGATAATCAGACCACCGGAGCGATCCCCCGCTCGGAATGTTTTCAAGGGGGGAGGATGCCGGCCCTACTGGCTACAGTTCGCAGACGCCTTGTCTCGGCGCTCGGAACGTAGCCATTCCCGCGACGATTTCCAAGGGTTATTTTCCTCGGAAGCGACGATCATGGCACGGAATCGTCGATTTTTTCATGATCTGCGCCGTGCTGTTACAACGCGGTCACGCCCTACGAGATCCGGGGATACTCGAATTTCTGTGAAACCGGCACGCGCGAGGATCGATGGTACGGATTGACCCTGATCGTGACCGATCTCGACGGCGAGGAGGCCGTCGGGTCTGAGCACGCGGCGCGAATCGGTGGCGATCGCCCGGTAGGCGTCGAGGCCGTCGGCGCCGCCGTCGAGCGCGAGGTGCGGGTCGTGTTCGCGGACCTCGCGCTCGAGCGTGTCGATCACGTCGGTCCTGATATAAGGCGGATTGGAGACGATCGCGTCGAAGCGGCCCTCCGCCAGAGCATCCGAGTACGACGAGCGCAGGAACAGCGCGCGCGCGCCGACGCCGTGTCGTTCGGCGTTGGCGCGGGCGGTCGCGAGCGCGTCGAGCGACAGATCGGTCGCGACGCCGGTCGCGTCCGGGTGTTCGGCGAGCAGCGTCACCAGGATCGCGCCGGAGCCGACGCCGAGGTCCGCGAAGATGGGGCCTGGGACATTCGAGGCGGCCGTTCGCGGCCGTTCGCGCCAGTGATCGAGCACGGCGTCGACCAATGCCTCTGTGTCGGCGCGCGGCACCAGCGTTTCGGGCGAGAGGCGGAAATCGCGGCCATAGAAGGATTGCACGCCGAGAATGCGGGCGAGCGGCTCGCCCGCGAGCCGGCGCCGCGCCGCTTCGGCGAGGGTTGCGATCGCGGGTCGTGACAGCGGTTCGCCGCCATGGCGCACGATACCGGTCAGATCGAGACCGGTCGCGTGGCCGACCAGGGCGCGGGCCTCGATCTCGGCTGGCCCGATGCCGGCGCTCGCGATGAGATTGCGGAGCCCGCGCGACAGTTCCGACAGCGATGCACCTGCCTCGGCCCGCGCGACCCAGGCGGCGAGGGCGGTAGCGTGGTCGGCCGCGCTCACGCGTCCTCCGCGGCCAGCAGCGCCGCCTGATGGTCGGTCACCAGGACATCGACGATCTCGTCGAGCGCGACGCCGGCCAGAACCTCGTCGAGCTTGTAGAGCGTCAGGTTCACGCGGTGGTCGGTGACGCGGCCCTGCGGGAAATTGTAGGTGCGGATGCGCTCGGACCGGTCGCCGGAGCCGACCTGCACCTTGCGCGCCTCGGCCCGGTTTGCCGCCAGCCGTTCGCGCTCGGCCTCGTAGAGCCGGGCGCGCAGCAGCTGCAGCGCGCGCGCCTTGTTCTGGTGCTGCGAGCGTTCCTCCTGCACCGCGACCGCAACGCCGGTCGGCATGTGGGTGATGCGCACCGCGCTCTCGGTCTTGTTGACGTGCTGGCCGCCGGCGCCGGAGGAGCGGAAATAGTCGTAGCGCAGGTCGGCTTCGTCGATTGCCAGATCGACTTCCTCTGCCTCGGGCAGCACGGCCACCGTCGCGGCGGAGGTGTGGATGCGGCCGCTCGATTCGGTCGCCGGCACGCGCTGGACGCGGTGGACGCCCGATTCGAACTTCAGCCGCGCGTAGACGCCGCGGCCCTCGACGGTCGCGATGATCTCCTTGTAGCCCCCGACCTCGCCTTCGCTGGCCGAGACCACCTCGACCTTCCAGCCGTGGTTCGCCGCATAGCGCTCGTACATGCGGAACAGGTCGCCGGCGAACAGCGCCGCCTCGTCGCCGCCGGTGCCGGCGCGGACTTCGAGGATGATGCCGCGCTCGTCGGCGGCGTCCTTGGGCAGGAGCAGCAGCTGGACTTCATGGGTCAGCGCCTCGACACGGGCGGCGGCCTCGTCGCGCTCGCCCTCGGCCAGCGCCTTCATGTCCGCATCGGTCGCCGGATCGTCGAGCAGGTGCTCGACGCCTTCGAGATCGGCCTCGGCGCGGCGCAGGTCGCGGATCTTCAGCGCGATCGGCTCGAGCTCGGCGTAGTCGCGCGACAGCTGGACATAGGTGTCCGACTCCGCGCCCGCGGCCATGCGCGCCTCGATGACGGCGAAGCGATCGAGGACGGAATCGAGTTTCTCGCGGGACAGCATCGGACTCTTCTGGATCGGGCGGCGTTCCGGGACGGGCGAGGGTTAGGCCAATCGGACCGAGCCCGCTAGACCGGAATGCCCTGCTCCTCGGCATAGTCCCGGAGAAATTGCCGCATATCCCCGGCCGGGCGGGCGGCATCGAGGCGCGGCAGCAGCCGGGCCCTGAGCCGCGAGACGTCGAGGTCGAGCAGCATGGCCTTGACCGGACCGATCGACGACGGCGACATCGAAATCGAGCGATAGCCGAGCGCCAGTAGCGCCATGGCCTCGAGCGGCCGGCCGGCGATCTCGCCGCAGAGCGTCAGCGGCACATGGTGTTCGAGCGCCTTGTCGAGGATCGTCTTCAGGACGCGCAGGAACGGCCGCGACAAGGGATCGTAGCGGCCGGCGAGGCGCGTGTTGCCGCGGTCGGACGCCATGGTGAACTGCAGAAGGTCGTTGGAGCCGACCGAGGCGAAGTGCACGACGCTGAACAGCTCGTCGAGCTGGAACAAGAGGCTCGGCACCTCGATCATGACGCCGAGCTTGACCGTATCCGGCAGCTTGTAGCCGTGCTTCTTCAGGAAGTTCTTCTCGCGCTCGACCATGTCGCGCGCCCGCTCGAATTCCGAGATCTCGGTGATCATCGGGAACATCAGCCGCAGGTCGCGGCCGCCGGCGGCCTTGAGGAGCGAGCGGATCTGGGTGCGCAAGAGGCCCGGCCGGTCGAGGCCGAGGCGGATCGCGCGCCAGCCCATGGCCGGGTTCTCCTCCTCCTCGAAGGCATGCACGTAGGGGAGAACCTTGTCGCCGCCGATGTCGAGCGAGCGGAAGGTCACCGGCCGTTCGCCGGCGGTCTCCAGCACCTTGCGATAGAGCGCCTCCTGCTCGGCCATGCGCGGGAAGGACGAGGCGACCATGAACTGCAGTTCGGTGCGGAACAGGCCGATGCCGGCGGCGCCGGCCTCCTCCAGATGCGGCAGGTCGACCATCAGGCCGGCATTGAGCAGCATCTGGACGTCCTGGGCGTCCTTGGTCGAGGCCGGGCGCGAGCGCAGGCGCCGGTACTGCGCCTGCCGGCGGGCGCGGAAGCGAACCTTCTCGGCATAGGCGGACTCGACGTCCGAGGCCGGGCGCAGGTGGACGATGCCGGCCTCGCCGTCGACGATGATCGCGTCGCCGGTCTCGACCAGGCTGACCGCGCCCTCGAGCTGGCCGACCACCGGGATGCCGATCGCGCGCGCGACGATCGTGACATGGCTGGTCGGCGCGCCCTCTTCGAGCACGAGGCCGCGCAGACGCTCGCGGTCGTAGTCGAACAGCTCGGCCGCGCCCATGTTGCGGGCGATGATCACGGCGTCCCTGGGCAGGAGCCCGGTGCCGCCGTGCGGCTTGCCGATCAGTTCGCGCAACAGACGGTTCGCCAGCGCGTCGAAGTCGTGAAGCCGCTCGCGCAGGTACGGATCGGTCTGGCGCAGCATGCGCGCGCGGGTGTCGGACTGGACCTTCTCGACGGCGGCTTCGGCCGTGAGGCCGTTGCGGACGGCCTCCTCCATCTTGCGAACCCAGCCGCGGTCGTAGGCGAACATGCGGTAGGCTTCGAGCACGTCGCGGTGCTCGCCGCCGCCGTCGCTTTCCGTCCGGGACAAGAGGTCGTCGACCGAGATGCGCAGCTTCTCGATCGCGCCGTCGAGGCGGACCATTTCGCGGTTGGCGTCGTCGGCGATCAGGTTGGAGACGACGACGCGCGGCTCGTGCAGCACGACATGGCCGAGGCCCACGCCTTCGGCGAGCGACAGGCCCTTCAGCTGCACCGCGCGCTTCAGATCGAGCGCGCCGCCGGCCCTCGACAGGGGTTCGAGGCCACCGGCGGCGATCATCTCGGCGATGATCATCGCGGTGGTCTGCAGCGCCTCGACCTCTTCCTCGGCGTAGGTGCGATGCGCCTTGTTCTGCACGACCAGGACGCCGAGCGTCCGGCCGGCGCGCAGGATCGGCACGCCGAGGAAGGAGTTGAAGATCTCCTCGCCCGTCTCCGGCTTGTAGGCGAAGGCGGGATGCGACTGGGCGTTGGAGAGATTGAGGAAGCGGGCGTCGGCGGCGATGAGGCCGACGAGACCTTCGCCGACGCGCATGACCGTCTGGTGGACGGCTTCGCGGTTCAGACCGACGGTGGCGAACAGCTCGAGGACGTCGTCGGCGCGCAGCACATAGACGGAGCAGACCTCCGCGACCATGTTGGTCGCGATCTGGTCGACGATCTTGTCCAGGCGCTCCTGCGGGCTGATCGGCTCCGCGAGCACCTCGCGAAGGCGACGCAGCAGCAGGCGCGGCGCGGCGGGTGAGGCCCGCATGAATCCGATCCCCCCGATGGATCGACGAGGCGGTGTCGCCACCCCGGCGGATCCGGCATCCGACGTCGATCGTCCGGAGCGCGACGCGCCGAACGATCCTTCACATCAATGCTTATCGAGACCGTAGGCCGAATGCAAAGTGCGAACCGCCAGTTCCGCATAAGCCGCGTCGATCAGGACCGAGATCTTGATCTCGGAGGTGGTGATCGCGCGGATGTTGATGCCCTTCGACGCCAGCGCCTCGAAGCAGGTCGAGGCGACGCCGGCATGGCTGCGCATGCCGATGCCGATCACCGACACCTTGACCACGTCCATCGCGCTCTCGATCGAGGTCGCGCCGATCTTCTCCTTGGCCTCCTCGAGCACCTTGAGGGTGCGGGCGAGGTCGGCGTTCGGGACCGTGAAGGTGATGTCGGTGGTCGAGCCGTCGGCCGAGGTGTTCTGCACGATCATGTCGACGTTGACGTTGGCCTCGGCGAGCGGGCCGAACACGCCGGCGGCGACGCCGGGCTTGTCGGCGACGCGGCGCAGCGAAATCTGGGCCTCGTCCTTCGAATAGGCGATGCCGGTCACGACCTGGGCTTCCACGATCTCGTCCTCGTCACAAATGAGGGTTCCCGGGGGATTTCCGTTGGCGTCGACGCCGACCGTGTCGGGGTCGTCGAAGGAGGATCGCACGAAGGTGCGCACCTTGTGCACCATCGCGAGCTCGACCGAGCGGACCTGCAGCACTTTCGCGCCGAGCGAGGCCATCTCGAGCATCTCCTCGAAGGCGATCTTCTCGAGCCGGCGCGCCTTCGGCACAATGCGCGGGTCGGTCGTGTAGACGCCGTCGACGTCGGTATAGATGTCGCAGCGGTCGGCCTCGATCGCCTTGGCGATCGCCACCGCCGAGGTGTCCGAGCCGCCGCGGCCGAGGGTGGCGAGGCGGCCGTCCGGGCCGATGCCCTGGAAGCCGGCGATCACCGCGACCTGGCCGCCGGAGATCCGCTCGATCAGCTTCGTCCCGTCGATGTTCATGATGCGGGCCGCGCCATGCGCGCCGTCGGTCTCGAGCGGGATCTGCCAGCCCTGCCAGGAGCGCGCATCGATGCCGATGTCCTGCAGCACGATCGCCAGCAGACCCGACGTCACCTGCTCGCCCGAGGCGACCACGGCGTCGTATTCGCGCGCATCGTGCAGCTTGGAGGCCTCGGTGCAGTAGCCGACCAGCTGGTTGGTCACGCCGGCCATGGCGGAGACCACGACGGCGACCTGATTGCCGGCTTCGACTTCGCGTTTGACGTGCCGGGCCACGTTCCGGATGCGCTCGATATTGGCGACGGACGTACCGCCGAACTTCATCACCAGACGGGCCATGGCACTGCCGAACTTCGAGGTGGGCGCGGGGAGGCGCTGCTTCCCGCATGTGGAGGAGGCGGCCGAGCCGCCGATCAGCGGCCGGGTTCTTAAAGGAAAGGTGCGGGTCGCGCAATCAATTGCAGGGCTCGCGGTGTTCCGGATGCGGCGGGCGTGTCGGTCATGGAACGGAGCACCCGCTCGCAGCCGCGGTGAACTCCGCGCTTGACCGCCGCGCGTTCCGGCCTACCCTCCGCGCCGAACCGAGGATGCCCGCCGATGACCGCCAACGCCCGCACCACCGTCGACGACGCCGAGATCCGGAATTTCTCCGCCATGGCGGCCGAGTGGTGGGCCCCGCGCGGCAAATTCCGGCCGCTGCACGCGATCAATCCGGTCCGGATCGGCTGGATCAAGCAGATCGTCTGCGACCGCTTCGGCCGCGATGTGAAGAGCGCGACCGCCTTCGAGGGGCTGCGCGTGCTCGACATCGGCTGCGGCGGCGGGCTGCTGACCGAACCGCTGGCGCGGCTCGGCGCCGAGACGGTCGGGGCCGACGCCTCGGAGATCAACATCGAGGTCGCCAAGGCCCATGCGGCCGAGACGGGCGTCGCGATCGACTATCGCGCGACCACGGCGGAGGCGCTGGCCGAGGCCGGCGAGCGCTTCGACGTGGTGTTCGCGATGGAGATCGTCGAGCATGTCGCCGACGTCGACCTGTTCGTCTCGGCCTGCGCCACCATGGTCAAGCCCGGCGGGCTGCTCGTCATGTCGACGCTCAATCGCACGCTGAAGTCGTTCGCGCTGGCGATCGTCGGCGCCGAATACGTGCTGCGCTGGCTGCCGCCGGGCACGCATCAATGGTCGAAGTTCGTGCGGCCGCGCGAGCTCGCCGAGGCGATGCGCGCGGCCGGGCTCGATCCGGTCGACGAGAGCGGCGTGCGCTACGATCCGCTGACCGACCGCTGGTCCGCCGATCCGCGCGACATGGACGTCAATTACATGATGGCGGCCGGACGGCCTTCGCTCGGCTGAGCCGATACACGGCCGGAACGTGTCAGGGCATGGCCGCGATCCGCTCCGCGACAGCCGGCGTCATCGCCGCGAAGACGCTTCCCCAGTCGCCGCGCGTCGCCTGTCGGAACAGCCGCATGGTCGGGTAGAACGGGCTGTCGTCGCGCCCGTCGAGCCAGCGCCAGTCGGCGACCTGCTTCAGCGCCACGAACACCGGCCGGCCGAGCGCGCCGGCGAGGTGGGCGACCGAGGTATCCGAGGTGATCACCAAGTCGAGGTTGGCCATCGCCGCCGCCGTGTCCAGGAAGGCGTGCGGACCGGTGTCGAAATCGTCGCCGAGCGTTTCGACCCGCATGGGCGCGGGCAGGGCGTCGAGCTGATCGAGCCCGAAATTCTTTTGCAACGCGATCAGGCGGACGCCCGGCAGCGCCGCGATCGGCGCGAGCGCGGCGAGCGGATAGGAACGGCCGTGATCGATGATCGGGTCGGGGTTGCCCTGCCAGACGACGCCGATCCGGAAGCCGTGACTGCCGATCCGCTCGCCCCAGCGGGCGGCGCGTGCCGGATCGGCGGTGAAATACGGCACGGACGCCGGCACGGTGTCCGGCGTCGCGCCCATCAGGCCGGGCAGGGACAGGAGCGGGCAGGAGAGGTCGAAGGCCTCGTCGCCCTTGATCTCGGGGATCAGGTCGATGCGTGGATCGAGGCCCGAAAACAGGCCGATCAGCCGCGGTTTGATCAGATAGCCGATCCGGGCGCCCCGGTCGGCGAGCAGCGGCAGGTAGCGGCAGAACTGGATCGCATCGCCGAGCCCCTGTTCGTCGACCACCAGGATGCGCTTGCCCGTCGGATCCTCGCCGCGCCATTTCGGCCAGATCGCCATCATCATCGGGGCGATCTCCTTGGGTGAGTCCTCGTGCCGGTGCTCGTAGTCCGGCCAAGCCTCCGGCCAGCGCCCGAGCGCGAGCTTCATGAAGCCGCGGTGGAGATAGGCGACCGGCGTGGTCAGGCCCGCCGTCACCGCGCGCTCGAAGTGTTGCAGCGCGCGGGCTCTGTCGGGCGTCTGTTCGAGCACATGGCCGCGCAGCCACTCGGCGCGCGCGCGGCCGCCGGGGATGCGCGTGACGCGATCGGCCTCGGCGAGCGCATCGTCGAGGCGATCGAGACGGATCAGCACCTCGACGCGGAACACCCGGGTCTGCATGTCGTCGGGCGACTGTTTGAGAATTGCGTCCAGCGCCGCGAGGGCTTCGTCGAGGCGGAACAGGTCGAGCAGCTGCGCGGCGCGGGCGCGCGCGATCTCGACATCATCCGGCCGGAGGTCGAAGGCGAGCTGATAGGAGGTCAGCGCGTGGTCGTGCTGATCGAGTGCCTTCAGCGCGTTGCCGCGCTCATGCAGCGCTTCGGGGAAGGCCGGAACCTGCTCGATGGCAGCATCGAAGGCGTCGAGCGCCTCGCGCGGGCGGCCGAGCTTCATCAGCATGCGGCCGCGTTCGAAGCGCGCCTTCGGCATGGCGGCGCGACGGGCGAGCGCCGCCTCGATCTCGGCGAGGCCGAGCTCGGGGCGGCCGAGATCGCCGATGACGGCGCCGCGCAGCCACATCAGGTTCGGATCGCCCGGCCGTTCGGCCAGTGCCTCGTCGAAGGCCTTCAGCGCCTCCTTCGGCCGGCCCTCCGCGCGCGCGATCAGGCCGGCGAGCGTCTTGCCGACCGGATGGGCGAGGCTCGCCGGCTTCTCGGCGAGCAGCGTCTTCTTGGCCCGGCCGACATCGCCGGCGTTGAACTGCTCATAGGCCTTGCGGATGGCGGCTTCGGCCTTCTCGGCACGGGCGAGGGACATGAGCGACGGTCTCCGTCCGGCGGGCGAATCAGTGTTTCGCCAGTTTACAGCCGACGGTGAATGGTCGCTCCATTGCCAGATCGGATCGGTCGTGGTGCTGGGCCATCCGTGCACCGACCCGCCAGCGATCCATCGGCCAGAGGCGATCGTCGCTCCCATCCGCCGCTCTTGTCCGGCGCGCGCCTGGGGGGCGAAGAGGCTCGAGCTCGCTGCCGGGCCTCAGCGGACGATGGTCGCCTTGAAGGGCAACGTCGTCTTCGACCAGGGGCAGGTGTATTCGCCGGAGACCGTATTGCCCCGCCGGGTACCCGAATAAAAGCAGCGGCCCTTGCCGACGCCCGGCCCGAACGTGTCCTCGCGCTCGATCTCGATCTTGCTGCCGTTGTCGATGATCGTCAGATCGGCGCGGACGACGTTGTTGCCCTTGGTCCAGGTCGCCTTCCAATTATCCGAGCGGCCGGACCGGACCCAGACGCCCTGCCAGCCGGCTTCGGTCTCGGTCCATTGCGATCCGGTGTCCGCGCTGGCACTCGCCGTGACGCCCAGGATGGCGGAGGCCCCGAGCAGGGCGGCGGTCAGCAGACGGGCGTAGATCATGCGCATGGATACCTTTCTGAGGCGCGAGCGTGCGGTCGATCAGGCGTCGAGGTTGGCGGTCAGCGCGTTTTCCTGGATGAACTCGCGGCGCGGTTCGACCTCGTCGCCCATCAGCTTGGTGAAGATGTCCTCGCTGTCGTCGGCTTCGCGGATCTTGACCTGCAGGAGCGAGCGCGCGTTCGGGTCGAGCGTCGTTTCCCAGAGCTGCTCGGCGTTCATCTCGCCGAGGCCCTTGTAGCGCTGCAGCGCGATGCCGCGGCGGCCGAAACCGAACACGGCGTCGAGCAGGTCGCGCGGCCCGTGGATCTCGGTGCCGGTCTCCTTGCGCCGCAACTCGCTCGGCTTGCCGTAGACTTCCTTCAGGCGCGCCGCGTAGCTGTCGAGCTTGCGGGCGTCGGCGGAATGGATCAGCGCGGTGTCGATCCAGTGCGTCTCCTCGACGCCGCGCAGCGTGCGCGAGAACACGAGACCGCCGTCCTCGCGGGCCTCGCCGGTCCAACCCGTCTCGTATTCCTCCGCGAGCACGTCGAGGCGGCGGGCGATGTCGGCCGCTGCCTCGGTCGCCTTGGGCAGATCGTCGAGCACGGCCGGCGACAGCACGCCGGCGATGGCGGCCTGTTCGACGATGGTGCGGTCGTAGCGGTGATGCAGGCCGTCGAGCAGCTGCCGGGCCTGGCGCGCCTCGTCGACGACGGCGCGCAGGTCGCGGCCGGCGATTTCCTCGCCGGTGCCGAGCCTGAGCACGGCATCCTCGAGGCCCTGGTCGACGAGGTAGTCCTCGAGCGCCTTCTCGTCCTTGAGATAGCTCTCGGACCGGCCGCGCGTCACCTTGTAGAGCGGCGGCTGGGCGATGTAGAGGTAGCCGCGCTCGATCATCGTCGGCATCTGCCGGAAGAAGAAGGTCAAGAGCAGCGTGCGGATATGGGCGCCGTCGACGTCGGCGTCCGTCATGATGATGATCTTGTGGTAGCGGATCTTGTCGAGGTTGAACTCGTCGTTGCCGATACCGGTGCCGAGCGCGGTGATCAGCGTGCCGATCTGCTCGGACGAGAGCATCTTGTCGAAGCGGGCGCGCTCGACGTTGAGGATCTTGCCGCGCAGCGGCAGCACGGCCTGATTCTCGCGGTTGCGGCCCTGCTTGGCGGATCCGCCTGCCGAGTCACCCTCGACGATGAACAGTTCCGACTTGGCCGGGTCCTTCTCCTGGCAATCGGCGAGCTTGCCCGGCAGCGAGGCGATGTCGAGCACGCCCTTGCGCCGGGTCAGCTCGCGGGCGCGGCGCGCGGCCTCGCGGGCGGCGGCGGCCTCGACCACCTTGCCGACGATGGTCTTCGCCTCGGCCGGATGTTCCTCGAACCAGGTCGCGAGCGCCTCGTTGAGCACGTTCTCGACCACGGGGCGGACTTCCGACGAAACCAGCTTGTCCTTGGTCTGCGACGAGAACTTCGGGTCCGGCACCTTGACCGACAGGACGGCGGTCAGGCCTTCGCGGCTGTCTTCGCCGGAAAGCGAGACCTTCTCCTTCTTGGTCAGGCCCGAACTGTCGGCATAGCCGACGACCTGACGCGTCAGCGCGGCGCGGAAGCCGGCGAGATGCGTGCCGCCGTCGCGCTGCGGGATGTTGTTGGTGAAGCAGAGCGTCTGCTCGTGGTAGCTGTCGTTCCACCACAACGCGCACTCGACCGTGATGCCGTCGCGCTCCGACTTCACATAGAGCGGCGAGCCGATCACCGGGTGCTTGGCGCGGTCGAGGAAGCGCACGAAGGCGTCGAGGCCGCCGTCATAGCGCATCTGCTCGACCCGCGGCTCGACGCCGCGGCGGTCCTCGAGCAGGATGTTGACACCGGAGTTCAGGAACGCCAGCTCGCGCAGGCGATGCTCGAGGGTGGCGAAATCGAACTCGACCTTGGTGAAGGTCTCGGTCGAGGGCAGGAAGGTCACTTCGGTGCCGCGCTTGTCGCCGCAGTCGCCGACGACGGCCAGCGGCGCTTCCGGATCACCGTGCCGGAAGCGCATGTAGTGTTCCTTACCGTCGCGCCAGACGCGCAGGTCGAGCCAGGACGACAGCGCGTTCACGACCGAGACGCCGACGCCGTGCAGACCGCCGGAGACCTTGTAGGAGTTCTGGTCGAACTTACCGCCGGCGTGCAGCTGGGTCATGATGACCTCGGCCGCCGAGACGCCTTCCTCCGGATGGATCGCGGTCGGGATGCCGCGGCCGTCGTCGCGCACGGTGCAGGAGCCGTCGGCATTGAGGCGCACATAGACCTCGTTCGCCCAGCCGGCCAATGCCTCGTCGATGGCGTTGTCGACGACCTCGTAGACCATGTGGTGCAGGCCGGAGCCGTCGTCCGTGTCGCCGATATACATGCCCGGACGCTTGCGGACGGCATCGAGGCCCTTCAGGACCTTGATCGAGTCCGCCCCGTATTCGGCGGAGCCGTTCTTCGAGGGGCCTTGATCGGAGATTTCGGTCATTCGAATCAGTCGCCTTTCGAGCGCGAAGGATCACACGTCATACCGCTCGCGCGACCCCGGTTCAACGTTGCGGCCAGTCCTCGTACGTCTGTGGACGATCGCAAGGAAATCCGCTGTTTTCGAGGCCGCGATGCGAGACGGCCGACACGGCGCGGGCGAGGATCCACCGCGGCGATGCGGACGGCGTGGCGGCCTTGTCGGCATCTGTCGCGGGCGGCGCGCAAAGCTGTTGCCGCGCTCTGATATATCGCGTCATCCGTGCAGTGAAGATGGGAAATTATTACATTCATCTTTGTGTATACTTTTGTTTTTCAGTAAAAATCTGCATGAAAGACTGAAATATCATCGAACATTTGATTAATAATTCATTATGACATTTCGATCATCGTCTATCCCTTAGCGGAAGAAAAGGTGATCCCATGCAGTCGCTGACGATCCGGGAACGCGTATTCATACTGATATTGATCCCGGCACTGGCGGCGATCGGCTTGATGCTGAGCGATCTCTACGAAAGTCATGCTCGGCTCGATGCGGTGGCGCGGATGCAGCCTGCCGTGGTCGCCGCCAAGCGCGCCGGCGCGATCGTGCACGAGTTGCAGAAGGAGCGCGGAGCGACGAACGCGCTGCTCGTCAGTCGCGAGAATGCCGGGTTCCAGACCGCCCTCGACGGCGTTCGCGCCTCGACCGATGCGGCCGTGAAGGGGTGGAACGAGATTGCCGACCTGGAGGCTGCGACGCCCTCGGACGCGATGCGCACGCGCATCGCCGCGGCGAAGGACAAGCTCGCGCGGATCGTCGAGTTCCGTCGGAAGGTCGATGGCGGCGCGGCGGCGCCGGCGGAGAGCCTCGGCTTCTATACCGGGCTCGTGGATGATCTGGTCGCGATCGCGGGCGGCCTGGTCGAGTTCTCCGGTCAGGACGAGAGCGCTCGCAGCCTGGCGGCCTATCGCTTCCTGCTGCTGACCAAGGAACGCGCTGGCCTCGAGCGCGCGACCGGCGCCGCGCTCGCCGGTGCAGCCACCTTCGATGCGGACCGTTATCTGAGCTTCGTCGATGCGGTTGCCCAGCAGGAGGCCTATGCGCGCGAGTTCGCCTTCGCCGCGCCGCCGGTTCTGGCGCAGATCTACGACGCGAAGGTGCGCGGCGGCGCGTTCGAGCGACAGGTCAGCCTGCGCAAGACCTTGCTCGCGCTGCCGAAGACCGGATCGGCGGGCGGCATCACGGCGGCGGACTGGTTCAAGACGGCGACCGAGCGGATCGACGCGATGAAGGCAGCCGAGGACGAGGTGATCGGCCGGATTGGCGCGGCGGTCGATCGGGCGCGGGCCGAGATGGCGACGCAGTTCTACGGCCGCCTCGCGGGTGAACTGGTGCTCGGCACCGTCTTCGTGGCGCTGGTCACCTGGGTGGCGCGGTCGCTGGTCGGGCCGCTCCGGCGTACCGCGGCCGCGATCGCGCGGATCGCGGCCGGCGACCGCACGGTGGTCGTCGAACATGTCGCCTCGACCCGCAGCGAGATCGGCCAGATGACGCAGGCCGTCGAGACCCTGCAGGCGAGCCTGGCCGAGCTCGATGCGATGCGCGAGCGGCAGGCGCAGTCGGAGCGGGAGCGCGAGGTTGAGCTCAGGGCCGAGCGGCATGCGATCGCCGACCGGTTCGAAGCGACGATGGGCGAGCTCGCCGGGCACATCGACCATTCCGCGCGCGACCTCGCGGCCTCGGCCGAGCAGTTCCGCGCGGCGGCCGCTCTCGGCGCGCGGCAGGCGCAGGTGGTCGCGGGTGCGGCCTCGGAGGCTTCTGGCAATGTCCATGGCGTGGCGGCCGCGACCGAGGAGATGACGTCGTCGATCGCCGAGATCGGTGGGCAGGTGGCCAAGTCGGCCGGCGTCGCGGATGCGGCCTCGCGCGAGGTCGAGGCCACGGAAGCGGAAGTCCGGGCGCTCGCGGAAGCGACCGCGCGCATCGGCCAGATCGTCGACCTGATCAACGCCATCGCCGGCCAGACCAACCTGCTCGCGCTCAACGCCACCATCGAGGCTGCGCGTGCCGGCGAGGCCGGTCGCGGCTTCGCGGTGGTCGCCCACGAGGTGAAGGCGCTCGCCTCCGAGACCGCCAAGGCGACCGGCGAGATCGCCGCCAGCATTGCCGAGATCCAGCAGGCGACCGACCGCACGGTCGGCTCGATCGGCCGCATCGTCGGCATCATCGGCAACATCCAGGAGGCCTCCAACACGATCGCCGCGGCGATCGAGGAGCAGGGCGCGGCGACCGGCGAAATCGCGCACAACACGCAATTGGCCGCCAAGGGCACGACCGAGGTGTCGGCGACCATCGCGGACGTCGGTCGGGCCGCGGAGGAAACGGCGGCGGCCTCGGCGGAGCTGCTCGATGTCTCGAAGCGGCTCGCCGGTCAGTCGACCGTGCTGCAGGGCGAGGTGCGCGGCTTCGTGGAGAAGCTCAGGGTCGGGTGACCGGAGCGGGCTGTCGCCCGGCGAGGGTCGATCGTGATGCTCTTTTCGGGTCAGCGCGCTGCGATCGCGGCGGCGGCGCCTGCCATCATGGTGCCGGCCGTGCGGTCGAGGATCCGGCGCGCGCGGGCGTCGGCGAACAGGTGCCGGGCGCGGGCGGCCGCAGCGGCATAGGCGCCGCCGATCACCATCAGGATCACGACGGCGACGATCGACAGCTCGACGAAGGTCGTCGCCGTCATGCGTTCGAGATCGATCACGGACGGCAGCAGCGCGAGGTAGAACACCATCGTCTTGGGATTGCCGAGCGTCAGGAACAGCCCGGCCCACACGGTGGCGAACGGGCTCTCGGCGCTCGCCTTCGCGGCCACTTCTTCGCCCTCGGCCTTGGCGGTCCAGAGCTTGAAGGCGAGCCAGGCGAGATAGGCCGCGCCGAGATATTTGATCACCATGAACACGGCACCAAAACTCTGCGCCAGCGCGGCGAGCCCGAAGGTCGCCGCGGCGAAATAGACGATGTCGCCGATGCAGAGGCCGATCACCATCGGCATGGTGCGCCTGAAGCCGGAGCCGAGCGCGCGGGCGACGATGGCGGTCATGCCGGGACCGGGCGTGGCGGCGGCGATGGCGAGCGCGATCGAAAAGGCGAGGAGCGTGGCAAGGGTCATGGGACGGCTTCTTCGGCGCGGTTCGAGCCCGGTTCGGCGACGCGGCTGCTATCAGCGAGGGCCGTGTCGGGCGGTCTCGGCTTGTTGACCAGCGTGACCAGCACGAAGCTGACCACCAGCAACAGATACCACGATCCGAGCTTGCCGAGCGAGACCAGCGTGCCGGGGCTGCGACCCGGATAGAGCCAGGTGCCGGTGGCGGTGCCGATGTTCTCGGCGATCCAGAGGAAGACGGCCGTCAGGAGGGCTGCGACCAGCAGCGGCATCCAGCGCGGCACGGTGTCGACCGTGAAGTAGATCCGCACGCGCCAGAACAGGACGATGGTCGCGGCGAAGAGCCCGTACCGCAGATCCGGAAGATAGTGGTGCGCGAAGAAGTTCGCGTAGATCGCCAGTGCGAGCGCGATGGCCCAGCCGCGCGCCGGATAGCGCGTGAACCGCATGTCGAAGATCCGGATCACGCGGGCCATGTAGCTACCGACCGAGGCATACATGAAGCCCGTGAACAGCGGCACGCCCGCGATGCGGAACAACGCCGGTTCCGGATAGGTCCAGGAGCCGACGTGGGTCTTGAACAGCTCCATCAGCGTGCCGACGAGATGATAGAAGAGGATCACCTTGGCCTCGTCGAGTGTCTCCATGTCGAGGGCCAGGAACGTCAGCTGGATCGTGATCGCCGCCACGAACAGGGCGTCGTAGCGATGGACCGGCCAGGTCGGATCCCAGAGCCACTTCGTGCCGATCAGCAGGCCGAGCATCAGTCCGGCAAACAGGCAGGCCCAGGCCTGTTTCAGGCCGAACAGGATGAACTCGGCGAGCGGGGCGGGCAGCCGCGCCAGCCGGTTGCGGATCGCGCGGCGCAGCGGCTCCAGAACCCGGCCGACCGGGTGGTTCGGCCGGCGTTCGGGCGCGGCGCGTCCGATACTCACGCGAGCGCCTTCATGCGTTGCACCGTCCCGCCCGTCACCTCGAACACCTGCGCCCGTTCACCGAGCGCCTCAAACGCGACCACGTCGGTGCCGGTCATCCAGCACTGACCGCCGAGCGTCTCGACCACATCAAAGAGTTCGCGGCGGCGGCGCGGATCGAGATGGGCGGCGATCTCGTCGAGCAGCAAGAGCGGCGCGCGGCCGACCGTCTCGGCGACGAGCCGGGCGTGCGCCAGCACGAGGCCGACCAGCAGCGCCTTCTGTTCGCCGGTCGAGGATTGCGCGGCCGGCATGCCCTTCGGGCCGTGCACGACCGCGAGATCGGCGCGATGCGGGCCGTCGAGCGTGCGGCCGGTGGCGGCATCGCGGCGGCGATTGGTGGCGAGCCGGTCGCGATAGAAATCCTCGACATCCGCCGATGGGCCGCCCAGTGCGGCGCGCGCCTCGATCTCGCCTTCGAGCGCCAGTTCGGCGTGCGGGAACGGCGATTCCTGACGCGTCGCCTCGATCAGACGGGCGAGGCAGGCGACCGTTTCGACGCGGGCCGCCGCGATCGCCGCGCCCAGCTCGGCGAGCTGCGCCTCGATCGCATCGAGCCAGTCGGCGTCGAAGCGGTCTTCCTCCAGCAGGCGATTGCGGCCGCGCATGGCGCGTTCGAAGGCCGAGACGCGGGCGCCGTGCGCGGGGTCGAGCGCCAGCACCAGTCGGTCGAGGAAGCGGCGCCGGTCGGCGCCCGGACCTGTGAAGAGCCCGTCCATCGACGGGGTCAGCCAGAGCACGCGGCAATGGTCGAGCAGGTCCTCGGCCGCGCGGGCCGGCGCCCCGGCGATGCGGATCACCCGTGTGCGCTCGCCATCCTCGCCGGCCGCGCCGAGGCCGGTGCCGAGGCGCACCTCACCATCGGGCCCGTCGAGCAGCGCCGAGACGGCGAAGCTGCCGTCGCCGCCGCGCGCGCCATCTCGTCGAGCCTGGCGCGCCGAAAGCCGCGGCCGGGGGTCAACAGCGACAGCGCCTCGAGCAGGTTGGTCTTGCCGGCGCCGTTCTCGCCGACGAGCACGACGTGGCGGCGGTCGAGATCGAGCGCCAGCTGGGCGTAGTTGCGGAAATCGGTCAGCCGGAGCGCGGTCAGGCCGACACGATCCTCCGGCACGGCGACGCCGTGTGGCGTGCCGTCGGAGAGATCGGTCGTGAGCCGCCGGTCCGGCAGGGCGCTCATCGCTTGAAGACCGCGTCGGCCGCGGACTTGGAGGCGAGCTTGGCGGCGCGGTCGACGTTCAGCCGCGCAATCTCGGCCTCGAGCAGCGCGACGCGCTCGTCGAGTTCGGCGACCGAGAGCAGCGACAGGTCCTGCCCGATCTCGTGGGAGGGCTTCTTCTTCGGTCGGTCGTCGTCCATGAACGCCATCGGGGCGCATCCCATTGTTGCGATCGATCCGCCGATCGCGGCGATTGCCGGTTCGTCGAACTATACGGACGCCGGCCGATCGTCACAAATGAGGCGCGCGACGGGCAGGAGCCGAATCATGGCGGAAGTCATTGTCTATATCGCCCAGTCGGTCGACGGCTTCATCGCCGATCGCACCGGCGGCATCGATTTCCTCAAGCCCTACGAGGGCTGGGACTTCGGCTACGACGCCTTCTACCGCGGGGTCGACGCGGTGGTGATGGGCCGCAAGACCTACCAGCACTGCCGGACTTTCCCCGAATGGCCCTATCACGGCCGCGCCGTGATCGTGATGACCAAAGGGCCGCCGCTCGATGGCGACGGGCTCGCGGTGTTCGACGACCGCACGCCGCGCGAAATCGTGACCGACCTCGAATATGCCGGCAAACGGCGGATCTGGCTCGCCGGCGGCGGCGGGCCGATCCGCGCCTTCCTCGATGCCGGTCTGGTCAAGCGGCTGATCCTGTTCCAGATCCCGATCCTGCTCGGTGCGGGCGCGACGCTTTGGCCGGCGGGCCGGCGCGAACGCGGGCTCGACCCGAAGCGGATCGCCACGCATATGAATGGCGTTGTCGAAATGGAATTCGCGGTGGTCTGATCGGCCACCGGTTCGATGGGCGGTCCGTCGGGCGATCCCGCCCACGCCCGCCGCCTCAAGTTCTCGGAGGAACCCTCGCATGCCGCTCACCGTGCCGCCGACCATGACCGCGATCGCCATTCCGCGCCCGGGCGGGCCGGAGGCGCTGGTGCCGGAGACCCGCGCTGTGCCGGTGCCGGGCGAGAAGGAGATCCTGGTCAAGGTCGCGGCCGCCGGCGTCAACCGGCCGGACGTGTTGCAGCGTGAGGGCAGCTATCCGCCGCCGAAGGGCGCCTCCGACATCCCCGGGCTCGAGGTCGCCGGCACGGTGGTGGCGCTCGGGCCGGCGGTGACGCGCTGGGCGCTCGGCGAGCGGGTGACCGCGCTGGTCGCCGGCGGCGGCTATGCCGAATTCGCCGTGGTGCCCGAGGAGACCGCGCTGCCGGTGCCGAAAGGCCTGTCGACGGTCGAGGCGGCGGCGATCCCGGAGACCTTCTTCACGGTGTGGTCGAACGTGTTCGACCGCGCGGGCCTCAAGCCCGGCGAGGTGTTCCTCGTCCATGGCGGCACGTCGGGCATCGGCACGACCGCGATCCAGCTCGCCAAGAGCTTCGGCGCCACGGTCATCGCCACCGCCGGCAGTGCCGAGAAGTGCGCCGCGTGCCGCGACCTCGGCGCGGATCTGGCGATCGACTATCGCGCGCAGGATTTCGTCCAGGAGGTGAAGACCTTCACGCAGGGACGCGGCGCCAACGTGATCCTCGACATGGTCGGCGGCGATTACATCGAGAAGAACCACGAGGCCGCCGCGGTCGAGGGGCGGATCGTGCAGATCGCCTTCCTGCGCGGTGCCAAGGTCGAGGTCAATTTCACCCGGCTGATGCTGAAGCGGCTCGTCCATACCGGCTCGACGCTCCGGGCGCGCGAGGTGCCGTTCAAGGCGGCGATCGCGGCGAGCCTCCGCGAGAAGGTCTGGCCGCTGATCGAGGCCGGCGCGGTCAAGATCCCGGTCGATTCCACCTTCCCGCTCGCCGCCGCCGCCGATGCGCACCGGCGCATGGAGACGAGCGCGCATGTCGGCAAGATCGTGCTGACGGTCGCTGATTCGGACTGAGAAGCGCCGTCGAACGTCCGGCAATGGCCCGATTGCGAAATCCGGGGGGCGCGCGTATATAGGCGCCAATCCCGTCAATTCGACGTCTATCAAGTTTCGCCCGCGGGAGGCCCGGGCGAAACGCCAAGGAGGGTCTATCCCATGACGACTCAGGCCAACACGCCGCTGATGCCCAAGGCCACGGCCGTCTGGCTGGTCGAGAACACCGCGCTGTCGTTCGACCAGATCGCGGCTTTCTGCCGCCTGCACCCGCTCGAGGTGAAGGCGATCGCCGACGGCGAGGCCGCGCAGGGCATCAAGGGCCTCGATCCGCTCAACTCCGGACAGCTGACCCGCGAGGAGATCGAGCGGGCGCAGCGCGATCCGAACCATCGCCTGAAGCTCGCCGACCGCAAGGTCAAGGTGCCAGAGGCCAAGCGCCGCGGCCCGCGCTACACGCCGGTGTCGCGCCGCCAGGATCGCCCGAACGCCATCCTCTGGCTGCTGCGCAACCATCCGGAGCTCAAGGACGCGCAGATCATGCGTCTGGTCGGCACGACCAAGACCACGATCCAGCAGATCCGCGAGCGTTCGCACTGGAACGCCGCCAACCTGACGCCGATGGATCCGGTCACGCTCGGCCTGTGCTCGCAGCTCGAGCTCGATCTCGAGGTCGAACGCGCCGCCCGCTCGATGCCGCGCCGCGAGGGCGACGATCCGAACGCCGCGACGCTGATCCCGGTCGAGGAGACCACGGCCGAGCAGGCGCTCGAGGCCTATGGCACGCTGCGCGATCGCGAGGATCAGCGCGAGGCCGAGGAACTCGACGCCGACAAGATCTTCGCCAAGCTGAAGAGCCTCAAGGGCCCGGTCGAGGACGAAACGGAGGAGTGATCCGCCGCGTTTCGCCTGCCTCATTCGATAGAACGGCGCCTCCCGCGGGAGGCGCCGTTTTTTTGTGGCTCGACCCTGGTGGCGCTACAGCGGCAGTTCCGGCTGCCGCTCCGGGGCCAGTTCCATGGCGTCGCCGACCGCGATGCGGCCCGGCGTCTTCACCTCGACGTAGATGCCGCAATCGGAATGGCCGCGCAGGCCCATGATGGTGCGCGGGATTTCCATGTCGCGGGCCGCGGTCGACGGGTCGACGTTGGTCGCGGCGCAACGCACCGTGCGCTTGACCGCCTCGAGGCGGACGCCGCCGACGGTGAATTCGCGGCCGATCAGCTCCAGTTCCTCCCAGGCCGGCAGGCCGTCGAGATAGAGGTTGGCCCGGAAGCGCAGTGGATCGACGGGGCGGCCGATCTCTTCCTCAATGGCGCGGACGGTCGCCAGATTGACGACATGCAGCACCTTCTTCGCCACGTCGGAGAAGCTGTGGCCGGGCGCCTCGAGGAAGCGCGGCGCGCCGCGCAGATCGCTTGCGAAACGCGCCGAGACCCAGGCCTCGATCGCGGCGCGGCCTTCAGGCGTGTCGACCGAGGCGACCACCGGCGCCCGGCCGGGTTCGGAGAAGCTCAGCGTCCGCGTCGCGGGATCGAAGCGGCTGGCGATGTTGGCGACCGCCTCGTTCCGCATGAGCATCAGAAAGCGGATCTTGGGCAGATGCGCCGGCGCCGCCGGATCGAAGCCGGAGGGGCCGTTTTCGATCGCGAAGGCACGGTCATGGGCGATCGTCTGGCCCGGCAGGAGGTCGACCGCATCGAGCCGTTCGGGCGAAAAACCCTTCAGCGGATAACGATAGAGCGCGGCGATCCGGAGCGTCATGAGGTCCTCCTCGGCGGATATCGGCCCTTGCGGTAATCCGGGGCCGTGGAACGGTCAATCGCCGGGCTGTCCTGCGAAACCCGCCGAGCTGAGGCCGTAACGTCGATCGCGGCGATCGGGGAGGCGGCGAGCGCCCTGCAAAAGTCCGTAGCGTCACGGCTCTTACCGCGCGCGCGGTGCCTTCCTATATGCGGTCACGAGCACGTGAGACCGTCGCCAGTCGGGACGGACTTCACCCCTTCGGGCTCGCCTGACTTAATGGTCGGCCTTGCGGCCGATCATGGACGGCGGGGGCCGAGCGGATCTCAATCCCATGACGCCCCGGCCGGGCTACGGACGGGCGGGGCGGGCCAGGAGGGACGTTGATGAATCTCGAGAAATACACCGAACGCGCCCGCGGTTTCCTCCAGTCGGCGCAGACCGCCGCGCTGTCGCGCGGCAATCAGCAGTTCCTGCCAGAGCACATCCTCAAAGTGCTGCTCGACGATCAGGAGGGCCTCGCCAGCGGCCTGATCGACCGTGCCGGCGGCCGGTCGAAGGAGGCGCGCGACGCCGTCGATCTGGCGATCGAAAAGCTGCCGAAAGTCTCCGGCGCCAGCGGCCAGCTCTATATGGCGCAGCCGACCGCGCGCGTCTTCGACACGGCCGAGAAGATCGCCGAGAAGGCGGGCGACGCCTTCGTCACCGTCGAGCGGCTGCTGCTCGCGCTCGCCATGGAGAAGGACACCGACGCCGGTCGCATCCTCGCCAAGGCCGGCGTCACCCCGAACGGGCTCAATGCCGCGATCAACGATCTGCGCAAGGGGCGCACCGCCGACAGCGCCTCGGCCGAGAACCAGTACGACGCGCTGAAGCGCTATGCCCGCGACCTGACCCAGGCCGCGCGCGACGGCAAGCTCGACCCGGTCATCGGCCGCGACGAGGAGATCCGCCGCGCGATCCAGGTGCTTAGCCGGCGTACCAAGAACAATCCCGTGCTGATCGGCGAGCCAGGCGTCGGCAAGACCGCGATTGTCGAGGGCTTGGCGCTCCGGATCGTCAACGGCGACGTGCCGGAGAGCCTCAAGGACAAGAAGCTCATGGCGCTCGACATGGGCGCGCTGATCGCCGGCGCGAAATATCGCGGGGAGTTCGAGGAGCGGCTGAAGGGCGTGCTCGCCGAGGTCACCGCGGCCGAGGGCGGCGTGATCCTGTTCATCGACGAGATGCATACGCTGGTCGGCGCCGGCAAGGCGGACGGCGCGATGGACGCCTCGAACCTCCTGAAACCCGCGCTCGCCCGCGGCGAGCTGCACTGCGTCGGCGCGACCACGCTCGACGAGTATCGCAAGCATGTCGAGAAGGATCCGGCGCTGGCCCGGCGCTTCCAGCCGGTGTTCGTCGGCGAGCCGACGGTGGAGGACACCGTCTCGATCCTGCGCGGCCTCAAGGAGAAGTACGAGCTGCACCACGGCGTGCGCATTACGGACTCCGCACTGGTCGCGGCGGCGACGCTGTCGAACCGCTACATCACCGACCGTTTCCTGCCCGACAAGGCCATCGATCTGGTCGACGAGGCAGCGGCGCGGCTCAGGATGCAGGTCGACAGCAAGCCGGAGGAGCTCGACGAGCTCGACCGGCGCATCATCCAGCTCAAGATCGAGCGCGAGGCCCTGAAGAAGGAGACCGATCCGGCCTCCAAGGACCGGCTCGGCAAGCTCGAGAAGGAGCTCTCGGGGCTCGAGGAAGAGTCGACCGCCATGACCACCAAGTGGCAGGGCGAGAAGGACAAGCTCGCCTCGGCGAACAAGCTGAAAGAGAACCTCGACCAGGCCCGGCTCGAACTCGAGCAGGCCCAGCGCAACGGCCGTTTCGACCGCGCCGGCGAACTCGCCTATGGCGTGATCCCCAAGCTCGAAGCCGAGCTGAAGGAGGCCGAGGCGCGGCAGGGCGAGGCGATGCTGCAGGAGCAGGTGACCGCCGACAATGTCGCGCAGGTCGTGTCGCGCTGGACCGGCGTGCCGGTCGATCGCATGCTCGAAGGCGAGCGCGACAAGCTCCTGCGTATGGAAGACGAACTGGCCCGCCGTGTCGTCGGCCAGGCCGAGGCCGTGCATGCGGTCTCGACCGCGGTCAGGCGCGCCCGCGCCGGCCTGCAGGATCCGAACCGGCCGATCGGCTCGTTCATGTTCCTCGGCCCCACGGGCGTCGGCAAGACCGAGCTGACCAAGGCGTTGGCGTCGTTCCTGTTCGACGACGAGAGCGCGATGGTCCGCATCGACATGTCCGAGTACATGGAGAAGCACTCGGTCTCGAGGCTGATCGGCGCGCCTCCGGGCTATGTCGGCTACGAGGAAGGCGGCGCACTGACCGAAGCCGTGCGGCGGCGGCCCTATCAGGTCGTGCTGTTCGACGAGGTCGAGAAGGCGCACCACGACGTGTTCAACGTGCTCCTGCAGGTGCTCGACGACGGCCGGCTGACCGACGGTCAGGGCCGCACGGTCGACTTCCGCAACACGCTGATCATCATGACGTCGAACCTCGGCGCCGAATTCCTCGCCAACCAGCCGGACGGCGAGGATGTCGACGCGGTGCGTGAGCCGGTCATGACCGTGGTCCGCGGCCATTTCCGGCCGGAATTCCTCAACCGTCTCGACGAGATCATCCTGTTCCACCGCCTGAAGCGGACCGAGATGGGGGCGATCGTCGAGATCCAGATGAAGCGGCTCGAAAAGCTGCTCGCCGACCGCCAGATCGTGCTCGACCTCGATCCGTCGGCACGTGCCTGGCTCGCCGACAAGGGCTACGACCCGATCTACGGGGCGCGGCCGCTGAAGCGGGTGATCCAGCGCTTCGTGCAGGATCCGCTCGCCGAGAAGATCCTCGGCGGTTCGGTGCACGACGGCGACAAGGTGCTGGTCACCGGCGGCACGGACCGGCTGTTGTTCCAGGTCGCGGGCAAGGCGGCAGCCGCGGCGGCGTGAGGGGCGGGGGCCGTGCCCCCATCCCGGTTGCAGCCAAAATGAAAAGGTGCCAAAGCCGCCTGCGGGCGGCTTTGGCTTGTCGATCGCTGGTTGCACTCATAAGCTGTATATGGACAAGCATGAGCTGTCAGTCGGCGTCCGTTGATGCCAGATGATCATCTGGTCTGGTCGGCGCGGTCGATGGGATGGGACTGTCCATGGCCGGAACGCAAAAGATCGTCGAGATCAGTTATCCCGAAAGCCTTCCGAAGCCGATCAACACGCTGCATGAGCAGATCCTTTTGGCGTGTATCGCGATGCGGCTCGCGGCACAGCTGGGGATAGGCGAACACGAGAGCCCGTTCGATCAGCTCTCCGACGCAGACGAAGTGTCCGACTTGTCCACCGAGCCGGCTGTTCGTGTTCGCGAGATCAACGCGATCCAGCGCACGGTGGAGGCCCTGACGGCGGAAGGGTTCGACGTCGTCTACATCGACAATTTGTCTTACATGCACAACGGGATCGATGTCGTGGCCAAGGATCGGGGTCATGACATCTTCGTACTGGCGGAGGTGAAGGCGACCTCGAAGCCGATCCGGTCCAGCCTTCGAACCTATCTGAGGTCCACCAAGTACAAGGGCCGTCAGCTGACCCGGGCCTGGTGTTGGGCATCGACGATCGAGACTTTTTCGCTCGGCTCGTCCGCCCGAACATTCCTGCGGCTGTTTCGGGCGGTGATCGAGGGCCGGATCGAGCGGCGGCTCTATGTCTGGTCGGCCGAAGACGATGTCGGGCAGCTGCCGGATCGACCGGTTCAGCATCGGATCTGGCGCGAGGCCGATCTCATTGCCCATGCCGAGTTCGACGACACGATCGATCCCCAATGGTCCGACTGGCTTCGAGAAATCGACGATCGTGAACCGGAATCGGTTGCGCTCTGGTCGGATGGACTGGCGCGCTGACAACGCCCGGGCAGGGCACCTCTCCGCGCGCCTCGGCGCATCTTGTGTTGCGGTGCGGCGAAATCTATCGTCGGAGGAACCAATCGGAGCCCGCCCATGTCCGACGCGTCGGCCGACAGTCTTCCGCATATGCCCGATGTTGTCGCCGATCCGCGGCGGCATGGGCTCTGGGACGATCTGTTCGCCGGTGTCACCGGCACCGCACTGGTCGCGCTCGGCTTCCACATGCTGCAACGCGGCGGGCTCGCCATCGGCGGCACCGCCGGGCTCTCGCTCCTAATCCACTACGCGACGCATCTGCCGCTCGGCGTGCTGTTCTTTCTGGTGAACCTGCCTTTCTACGTCTTCTCGTATCTCGCGGTCGGCCGCGCCTTCACGCTGCGTACCTTCGTCGCCGTGACCGTGCTGTCGGGGGAGGCGATGCTGCTGCCGAAGCTCATGTCCTTCGGCACCATCGAACCGATCTTCGCGGCCGGCATGGGCGGACTGCTCGTCGGCGTCGGGCTGCTCGTACTGATGCGACACCGCTCGAGCCTCGGCGGCTTCGGCATTCTCGCGTTCTATCTGCAGGAGACGCGCGGCTGGAGCGCGGGCAAGGTGCAAATGGCGCTCGACTGCGTGGTCGTTGCGCTCGCCTTCTTCGTGCTCGATCCGATCACGATCGCGATCTCGGTGTTCGGCGCGGTGGTGCTCAATCTCGTGCTGGCGCTCAATCACAAGCCGGGCCGCTACGTCGGCTTCTGAGCCACGACCGGCCAGCTTTGGCGTGGCCGGGGATCAGCCGCGCGCCCACTCGACGAGCGGGGCGATACCGACCGCGATCGCGGCCGCGAACAGCGCGTTGTCCTGGCGCGGCGCGAACATGGGCAGATCCTGACGTGCGGCGTCCAGCAGCGTGCGCGGGCCGCTCCGGCGCAGCGTGTCCAGCGCCGGCCCGAGCAGGCGCAGGAACTCCGGCGTGATGCGGTCGAGGATCGGCCGGATTTCGGTCTTCAGGTCCGGGGCGTCGGCGAAGGGACCATGATCGGTGCGCGTCCATTCGGAAAACAGCCCGGCCT
The DNA here is from genome assembly GCA_040269895.1 of Ancalomicrobiaceae bacterium S20. Lineage (NCBI taxonomy): Bacteria > Pseudomonadati > Pseudomonadota > Alphaproteobacteria > Hyphomicrobiales > Ancalomicrobiaceae > Methyloraptor > Methyloraptor flagellatus. The sequence goes on from CP158568.1 coordinate 4,721,514, forward strand.
GGATCACCTTCGAGGCCTCGATCTGCGCGCGCAGAAACCGCGTCGCGTGTGCCGGGTCGAGACCCTGCGCCGGGGCGTCGGCCGCGACCTTGTCGATGAGCGCCTTTTCGCGCTCGAGATCCTCGATCGATCCCTTGGTGTTCCATTTCGACTTGGCGACGCCCGGCGCGACGTCGAGGCGCTGGCGGATCACCACGACCAGCGGCGCCGCGGCGTCGAGCGGCGTGACGGCGACGGCGGGGCCGGCAAGCGCAAAAGTCGCGGCGAAAGCGAGCAAGCCGCGGCGATCAATGGAGTGAGCGGCCATGCGTCCTGTCTCCTGAAGGGTCGTTTGCCGGCTCAGTTCGCGCCGGCGACCTTCGACGGCGTGGTCGACTTCGAGATCAGCGCGTCGATGCGTTCGCGCTCCTTGCGGAAGTCCGCCAGCATCGTGCCGCCGAGCTCCTTGCCGCGCGGCAGTTTCACGCGGAGCGGATCGACATAGGCCTGATTGATCAGCACCTCGTAGTGCAGATGCGGCCCGGTCGACATGCCGGTCGAGCCGACGTAGCCGATCACCTGGCCCTGGCGGACCTTGACGCCCGGCGCGATGCCCTTGGCGAAGCCTGACAAGTGGCCGTAGCCGGTCTCGTAGCCGTTGTTGTGCTGCAGGCGGACGTACCGGCCGTAGCCGCCCTTCCAGCCGGCGCTCTCGACCGTGCCGTTGCCGGACGCCAGCACAGGCGTGCCGTGCGGATAGGCCCAGTCGACGCCGGTGTGCATGCGATAGTAGCCGAGGATCGGGTGGCGGCGGCCGCCGAAGCCGGAGCGCAGGATGCCGCCGTCCATCGGCTTGCGGACCAGGAACTTCTTCGCGCTTCTGCCGGCCTCGTCGTAATAGTCGACCGTGCCGTCGTCCGGCGAGCGATAGCGATAGTAGCGCTTGAACTGACCCTTCACGTTGACGCCGGCGTAGAGGATCTCCTGCGGCGCGTTCGGGTCGTTGTC